>NZ_JAKJTA010000038.1:0-2428 GCF_050337555.1 Vibrio profundum | reverse complement strand
GACCAATGATAGAATCTGGATCATAATCATCCACTTCACTATTCTCAAAATCGACACAATCTAATCGCTCATAGACATTGAAGTAATAAAAGTCTTCATACCATTTATCGTTTTCATCCACGATAATAGCTGGAAACAGCTGAAATCCATCAATGTTGTATTTAGCGATGACATCAGCGATCTCTTTTGAAACCACGGGATTTCCTGAATCCATCTGAACATTACTCAACTTAAATGGCATATCCTCTTTAAACGCTTGGCCAAAAAATATCGGCCCATCGCCGTAATCGAGTTGGTCCGTTTCATAAAAACGCGCGCCCGCGCCTTTGATTCCAACCAGTTCTAAGAAGCTTTCCCTAGATGGGGTATCAATCAATAGGTAGTATTCGTCTTCGAAATTTTTCATTCTCACACAACAAGCTCAATTTATATTTATGGATTGGTCAGGGCAGTCAATGATAATAACTGCCAAAAAAAAAGTTTACAGGTGGGCGACTTATTAGCTTTTATACTGCATTCCTAGTTCATATTCACTAAGCTTGTAGAACGTAAACGCCTCAATATTAAACGGCTCCAAACGATCAACTATTTTTTTGTGGACCAATAATGACGGTGTATACACCTTGTCTAACCTGAAAATCAAACGCTTTTCTTCTTCTATACTTTCCAATACATCCGCTCTCAACTTATATTTCACGACTCGTTGCTTGCAGCCTGGTTTAGGTTTGAAATAGGGAACTTCACTTTTTTCAAAATCCAAACAGTCGAGCGTGTCATACACATTACAATAGTAGAAATCTTCATGCCACTCTCCGTCGTCGCCAACAATAATGGCAGGAAACAATTGAAAGCCATCAATATTGTAATCTTCGATAGCCGAAGCAATTTCTTTCGAAACGACTGGCTTTCCGGCATCCATCTGAACATTACTTAACGTAAATGGCATATCTTCCTTGAATGCATTAGCAAGGAAAATTGGACCGTCACCATAATCCAATTGGTCCGTTTCATAAAAACGCGCGCCAGCGCCTTTGATTCCAACCAGTTCTAAGAAGCTTTCCCTAGATGGAGTATCAATCAATAGGTAGTATTCGTCTTCGAAATTTTTCATTCGCACACAACAAGCTCAATTTTTATTTATGGATTGGTCAGGGCAGTCAATGATAATAACTGCCAATACAAGATTTACGGGTTGGCGACTTACTGCCTTTAATACTGCATCCCTTGCTCATACTCACTTAGCTTGTAGAAGGTAAAAGTGCAAACATCAAATTTCGCCAATAGGTCAACAATTTTTTGGTGAACGACCAGCGAAGGCACCAATACATTTTCCAATGTAAAAATTAACCGTTTCTCTTCTTCTATTTCCTCTAACACATCGGCCCTTAGTCTGAGTTAGCACTGAACTGCTGGCTTACATTTGTATTGTATTCCACGCTCATACTCACTGGCCTTGTAGAAAGTAAAGGCCTCAATATTAAACTGGGCCAATTGGTCGACCAGCTTTTTATGCACCAGTAACGAAGGTCCAAGAACATTTCCCAGCATGATAACCATCCTTTTTTCCTCTTCAATGGCTTCCAGTACGTCGGCTCTTAGTTTGAATTTAAGAACCACGTGACCCATAAGGGAGTCAGGCTCATAGTCTTCAACTTCACTTTTTTTAAAATCTACGCAATCGAGTTCCTCATAGCAGTTGAAGTAGTAGAAATCTTCGTGCCACTCTCCATTGTCGTCTACGATGATGGACGGAAACAATTGAAATCCATCGATGTTGTACTGGTCTATGACTTCGGCAATTTTTTTACAGACGACGGGGACACCGCCGTCCATTTGGACATTACTCAGCTTAAACGGCATCGCTTCTTTAAACGCCTGTCCGAAAAACAATGGTCCATCGCCGTAATCGAGTTGAGCCCATTCATAAAAACGGTCTCCCGCCCCTTTGATGCCCACCAATTCCAAGAAACTCTTTCGAAACGGTGTATCTATCAAAAAGTAATATTCATCTTCAAAGGTATTCATAGGTTTTTTCTATAAGGTCTGCAGCCACCAATGACATGCTGCAATACAATTAGCAGTGAGTAGCTTGCTGACCTTTGTATTCCATTCCGAGTTCATACTCGCTAAGCTTATAGAAAGTAAAGGCTTCAATATTAAATTGAACCAATTGGTCGACCAACTTTTGGTGAACCAGTAAAGGAGCTTCAACAACTTCGTCTAACATGACGATCAACCTCCTCTCTTCTTCTATGTTTTCTAGTACATCAGCTCTTAATTTGAATTTAATGACTTCCTGACCAATGATAGAATCTGGATCATAATCATCCACTTCACTATTCTCAAAATCGACACAATCTAATCGCTCATAGACATTGAAGTAATAAAAGTCTTCATACCATTTATCGTTTTCATCCACGATAATAGC
>NZ_JAKJTA010000037.1:0-5586 GCF_050337555.1 Vibrio profundum | reverse complement strand
CGTTAACCCAATGGAAAATCGACCCTGGTTACCATGACCGCTCCCTGTCTGAGACGGCCATGTCTCGATACAAAGGACTCACTAGCGGTCAATTGAGTTTAAGGCATTACAACGCTCAAGTCGGTGAGGCACTCGCTAATGTCAAAGCCATGAACAAAGTCATAGGGCTAGGTATGCCTGTTAGACACTAACGGAAGCGGAGCATAGGTAAGATCTGCCTTCAACCTGATTTGTTCAACAACGCCGTTTGTTATACAAAAGCGGTTGTAGTGGATTGAGTAATGCAACAAACCCATTCGTCCACGTTCACGTAAACTTTGGTTGTATTCGTCATAATTAGATTGCCGATAAGTGTGCTTTTTAAAGTGGTGACGTTTGGATAAATTGTGATAATGGGGCATGTATTGAGAGCAAAATACGGTGGAGTCTGCCAAGGATAAAGGAAGGTACGTTCAAATAAAAACTGACCATTAAATAAGCGCCTCAACAACGCCGTTGAGAAGCATATTAACTAAATTCAGTTACACAGAATCTGTTACACCCTCAACATATTAGCTTATTCAAGCTTAGTCTTTAAATCCATTTTTCTATATTTTTCTATTACTGAGTCACGTACTTTTTCTATTTGGTTCCATATTTTGTGTGCCATTTTACTATTTTCTTTATAGTACTCGTGGTTGAACATAAAATAGTATTTTTTTGTCTTAATTGGTGGGCCAATTTTTACAATATTTCCATATTCTGGATGCGATTTAATAATCGGATCAATCGTACCATCCTGAGCTGCATATGCAGATACTCTGCCTGACTGCAGCAGATCTAGGTTTTGCTTTACTGATTTTACTTCATGAACACGAACTCCCATTCTTTTGAGATCTTTGACAACTGAGTATCCCAAATTTGCTCCCACAGTCTTTGCTCCCGTTATCTTTTCACCGTCCCAGGTAACTGAGCTTCCTTGTAATACATAAATATTATAACCAAAAATAAACCCCCATTTAGTCGTATCAAGCTTGCCGTCCTTCATAGGGTAAACACCTTCATTTTGGCGATCTTTACTGAAAGAATAAAACCCTGCCCCGTCCAATGCTCCATTCTGTAAATATTGATGAACCCTTTTATTTGGCAACCTTTTTATATGAATCTCTATATTAAGGTCTTTGGCTACCTGATTTATAATATCAACAGCTATCCCTGGAGGGCTTTCTATCTCATGGCCATCTCCCATTATAGCTGGAAAACTGCTATTATCCTGAAAGCCTATTTGTATAATCTCTGTCTTACTTTCAGCATGACTTATTCTTGTTGTCATTAATAAGATTAATGTAATAGTAAATATTATAATATTTTTACACATACTCTATGACTCCCTAAATCGGCTATAGCCGTTCAACTTAAATTATGGTTGATGTTGAAGTGAAATGCCGCTTTTTTGCTCAGATTGACCCTATCGTGATGTCCTGCTGTGGTAAGAAAAGCGGCATGGTTCAAAAAGGGTTTGTTGCAGTACTCAATGCACTCTGTCTTTTGACGTCATTAAGCTACTCGGTAGCTATCGGGCATTCCAAGTTGGGTAAATAGATTTAATATTGATGCAGCTACGCTTTGTTGATGCGCTCATGTAACCTGATGTATGGAATCCATTCCCTCTTTGCCAAACTACACTCTAGCGAAGGCATCGTGTACTCAAGGGGTTCCATTAGGCGTTGTTGCGTAAAAGAATTTTTCACTAGACATCATAATCAATAAGCGAATTTTAGCTCTTTGGAGGCTGACTTTACGTTCTCACCGAAATAGTGAACAGGCTATAGTTCTAAATCTAAGTACCGAAACTGCGCAATTATGCTTTTACGAAACAACGCCGTTCCATTATGTTAACCAGTAATATTATCAGTATTGATCTAGCAAAAAACAGCTTTCAAGTCTGTCACATCAGTGCTCACGGTGAGTTGCTATCCAATAAAGCTATGAGTCGTGAAAAGCTAAAAGAATTTTTAGCACAGGCTAAACCATCCATCGTTGCGGTAGAGGGTTGTTGTGGATATCATTATTGGGGTCGGTTCGCCCAACAGTTCAACCATAATTTTAGAAAAAATCAATCCTAAAAAGGTTAAAAGCTACGTTGAAGGGCATAATAAGACTGATAAAAATGATGCGCTTGCGATTGCCAATGCCGCTATGCAAATTGGCCTAAAATACAGTAAACCTAAATCGTTAGAACAACAATCTCTTCACTCATTAGAAACCAGCCGTAAGTTTTTGTCTCGTAGTCTCGTATCTCTAGACCAACACATCAGAGGAACACTTTTGGACTATGGGATTGCCAACTCAAAAGGAGAAAAAGGCTTAAAAGCTTCAGCATTAACTGCTGTTAACGGTGAATTAAATTTACCACACAAGATGACCAACGTTATCATTGTATTATGGGAACAATATAAGCAACTTAAAGAAGAGCTTAAACAGCTGGAAAAAGATAAAAATGAACTGGTTCGTCAAATTGAACCCTGTAAACGCCTAATGGCTATAGAGGGTGTAGGAGAAGCCTCTGCATTCGTTGGTCTAACACCCAAACAACATAGCACAGGTGGCAAAACAGTGATGTTGGGTATTGATAAGAGTGGTGGAGTAAAAAACTACGATCCCTGCTCTTTTTAGGTGCCATGGCTTATGTTGGTCGTTTACCAGACGAACCTCGAACACAAAAGGAAGTATGGCTAATTGAAGCGCTTAAGCGTCTGGGGTTCAAGAAAACCTGTATAGCATTAGCAAACAAAACGGTTCGAACGGCTTGGGCATTATTACGGTATGAAGCCAAATATCAATCAGTTCAATTAGTGAACTGATTTTATGTTTTGCAAAAAGATGAAGCAAAAAAGGTAAGACCAACCTGCTGAAAACCTGTTCTTCTCCACAGGCCCATTGAGGGTGAAAACCTGACAAGGACAGTAGGTGCGCAAACATCTAAGGCTAGAAGGTAGCGCCTTCAAAAAAAGCCGTATATACGAACGCATCTTAATTTTTATTGCTTCTTCACTTGCAAATCCATGGATTCCATATAGGAGAAGAGCCCCTAACCTAATCCGCACTTCACTAATTTAAGAGATTGCTCTAACTCATTTTTGTCCAAAAATAAGCTCAATCTGATCACACTTTATTGTCGACGTTTAAGCTTGTTCGTACATATTCACTACAATAAAACGAGCTAACATTAGCTAAAAAGTAAGGTGTACATTATCTGGAATAGCTGCTGTTTTGATCAAAGTTTTTTGTCTACCGACAATTGTATCCCTTCTATTTCCAACAGCTTCTGCTTACGTTCAACCCCACCCGCATATCCGGTAAGCTTGCCATTTTTACCTATCACTCGGTGGCAAGGAACAATAATTGAAACAGGGTTTTTACCATTGGCTGCGCCGGCAGCTCGCACCGCTCTCGGCTTACCGATTGCTGTCGCAATGTCTTGGTAGCTGCACGTTTCACCAAATGGCACCAGCGTGAGAGCGTGCCAAACCGCTTGCTGAAAAGGCGTACCTTGCGCGGCTAAAGGCAGATTGAACTGCTGGCGCTGCAACGCGAAATATTCTGTTAATTGCTTAGTGCATTCTTGCAAAAGTGGGTTTTCCTGATCATGCTCTCCGAGTATTTCAGGTTTGGTAGTACAAGTTTCAAACCAAAGCCCCAGAATACCTTCAGAGTTCGCTTGGATGGTGATCGGCCCTAATGGGCTAGAGATCATGCTATACACATTCATTGTTGGTAATTCCATAGATGATAGGTCGCGTAGCTTCCCCAAGGGGATGCGTTTTCGGCCGTTAATGACGGAAAATGCGTACGGTTGTTCTTCACTACTAAATCATGCTCTAACAAGCAATTTGGCCGAGATTGACCGCGCAAACAAGCGTAACTCACTGTCCATGGGCCAATCCCTTTCAATGCTAACCACTCTTCTGGCTGCACGTCTGGATTGTCTATCATAAACAAAGCAAAACGCTTTAATGTCTCTCTGCGACTACTGGGCATTTTCAAACAACTTAGATCATCGGCGATAATCTGTTCAGATGTCGGGAAAAACAGCTGCTTGTCAGGTTCTGGCGCTAGAGACTTAGCTAACGTATTTAACTGTTTAATCGCAGCATTAACTGAAACTTGCTGACCAAGAATTGCGCGCACGCCCGCTTCCCATAAATTCCAAGTGCCTAACAAACGAAGACCTTTCTGTTGCACAACACCTGTGGCAATTTGTTCGAGGTGGCGCTCAATGAGATCGGTATCGGCATCTAAATCCAACATTCGGCGTACGCCCGATACCAGCGATTGCAACTGCGACGCTTTATCCAACTCAAACGTAATGCTCACAACATTACCTTTCGACGGAACCACTTGAAACCAAGCAGGCGCACCATCAATCATGACATGTCGCTGATAACAATTACCTTGAATCGATTCAATACCCTCAATCGCACGTCGCTGATAAAAATCTAATACTTTCTGCCAGTTCAACGTTCCTTTATACGCCAATTTCAATTGGTTTTCAGATGGCACCCCAGCTCGGATTCCGCGAACTTGTGATGGAGTAAGTTTTAATATTTTTTTAAACGCATCATTGAAGCGGCGGACGCTATTGAACCCAGCAGCAAAAGCAATATCCGCCACTCCCATCGAACTGTCGTGTAGCAGTTGTTTAGCAAATAGCAGTTGTTGATACTGAGCGTACTGTTTAGGCGACATACCAAGATGGCGTTCAAAAAGCTGGCGAAGATAACGATCGCTGATGCCCAATCGCTCGGATAGCTGAACTAAATTTTGTTGCTGTAATTCTCCTGCATCCAATAGTTTCACCGCACGAGAAAACGTCGTTTCTGTGCCCTTCCACGCCCAAGAGTTGGGCGCACTATCAGGACGACACCGCAAACACGGACGATAACCCGACATCACCGCTTGAGCTTTATTAGGAAAATACTCGACGTTTTCCTCTTTAGGCAATCTAGCCGGACAAATCGGCCGACAAAAGATCCCTGTCGACTTCACACCGATAAAAAATTTCCCATCGAAGCGGCTATCGCGTGACAGACGAGCCTCACGACATTGGTCATGCGTTAATGAAGAAAAAAGTTCAGTGTCCATTGAGTGTTTTCACTAGCGAATAAGTATATTTTTATTCTAACCGTAAGCGTGCACTAAAGTAGCCAAATTCGGAACTCAATAGTAGATAAAATTGCGAATACCAGAATCCAGCCCTTCACACGGCGTTGTTGAACAAATCAGGTTGAAGGCAGATCTTACCTATGCTCCGCTTCCGTTAGTGTCTAACAGGCATACCTAGTCCTATGACTTTGTTCATGGCTTTGACATTAGCGAGTGCCTCACCGACTTGAGCGTTGTAATGCCTTAAGCTCAATTGACCGCTAGTGAGTCCTTTGTATCGAGACATGGCCGTCTCAGACAGGGAGCGGTCATGGTAACCAGAGTCGATTTTCCATTGGGTTAACGTGTCATTTTTTAACGCTTTAACCGCTTCGTTTCTTGGGTGCCCATCATCCCAAAAGGCCGCATTTTTACGTGGGGGTATTAATGGCGTTATCCCTT
>NZ_JAKJTA010000036.1:0-6162 GCF_050337555.1 Vibrio profundum | reverse complement strand
CTTTTTGCTCGAACATAAATTGATTTATATATCGTTTCGTGCGACACCCGCATATGTTTTCTACGCGAATACTCAACTCTTAGCCACCCAGATATCTGCTCTGGAGACCACTTAAGCTCAAGTTTTGATATGATGATTTTTCTAAGTTCTCGATTGAGTTCTAAGACCCCAAGCTTTGGGCGTTTAGCCATGCGCTTGGCGCGATTGTCAGCATCAACCGCTTTGTAATAACGACGCCCTCGATTACGAGCGACTTCCCTAGAAATCGTTGAAGGAGAACGATTTAGCATACGTGCTATGGCTCTCAACGACATTTTGGATGATAACGCTACTCTGATTTCTTCTCGTTCTTCAAGCGTTAGATGTTGTGTATTCCTTTTCCGAGGGTTGGGCTTGATGCCACCAGTCTCCCGTAGGACCGTGAATACGGTACCAGGAGCAGCATTTAAAATACGACCAATATCGCTAAAGCCTGTCCCCTGTTTCCACAGCCTGAATACTAAATCCTTTTCGTCTTGGGTAAATGTACGTTTTTCTCGTTTCATCATTCGTGTCCATGCAAATCAGTAGTTTAGTAAAACTGTTGCAATGACCACTTGAACCTACAGTGGCTTCCTTTAATATGTCCTTTTCCATGGTGACGCGCTTTAACGCTGCTTTAACTGTCTGATTTCGGTACTCTGTGGGTCTTCTTGCTTTCCTATATTTTTTGGCTTGTCATACTTTTTTACCCAATCGCACAGTGATTTGTAACTCCCCCCCAATCGTTCAGCTGTTGAGTTGAGTGTATGTCCGTGCTTGGTAACTTGCTCGACGGCTTGGATTTTCAATTCGTCTGTGTAGCGCTTTTCGCTCATAATAACACCTCATAGTTTGTTGAATTATATAACTATTAAGTGTCTAGTGAAGTGGGGTCTTACCAACTTCACAATTAAGCTCAATGTTGGCGGCGGGCTTCCAAACTTCATGTGTATAATCGAGTTGGAGTCATGACCTATTTAGACTTAACGCACCTGGCAAACCCCAGCCTCAAACTCCATCTGTTGGTTCTTGCCAAGTACTTGAAATAGCAAAACTACACGTTGCTGGTATGATGACAAAACCTCAGCAGATACACCTTTGAATGGCCCATCCATTACAATCACCTCATCGCCACATTTAAACGGTTTTAGTGAGTCGCGGCTAGTACAGCGCGATGATTCCATTAGCTGGATTTCGTTGATAAGCGTTTCACTTGCCATCGCAGGCTCCGTACCAAAGCGAACTAACTGGCTGACAGCACGAGTAGAACGAATGGGTGAAATCGATTGTTCGACATGAGCCTGCTTCACAAATAGATAGCGTGGGAACATCGCAGTTTCTATTTTTTCCCATCTATTAGACCTACGTCTGAGCTCGACCCACTTCGGCAAGTAGACCACGAACCCCTGCTGTTCCAAATGTATTTTCGCTTCTGTTTCGACTCTCGGCTTGGTCATAACGACCAACCATCCTGATTTAGCCATGCTAAGCCCCGTCCATGTATCAATTCTGAATAATAATCTCACAAAGATTTGGATTGATAAATCCATGAAATAAGACACAGTTCAAAAAAGCAGTTTTTAGTGGACTAGGTTTGATTAAAGCCCCCAGTGCCATATATGGAATCCACGTTTTACACAACGACAAATTTTAAAAAGTTAAGATGCGGGCATATATTTGGTTTCTTTCTGAGGAAGCTATCCTCTAACCTATGATGTTTGCGTACCTACTTTCCTTATCAGGATAACAGCTTTCGTTCTAAGCATTTCCACAGGGTCAGGTTTTCAGCAGGTTGGTCTTACGTTTTATGCATCATCATTGGGCGTTGTTGCCTAAATCAATTGAACCTTTTTCTACCCCTGCGATCTGATCTTTTGAGAATGATTGTTGGAATACAAAAATGGGTACGTCGAAAGCTAAAATTACGAACTGGAGAGAGTACAACCAAGCACTCTGTCAGCGTGGCGGGGTTACTTTCTGGATTGACGATTCAGCGGTGAAAGCCTGGAAATGTATGACCCATCACGGGAAGTGAGGTCGAGGGTTTCAATGCACCGACACGGCGATTGAAACCGCCCTAATGATAAAAGGGATCTTCTCTCTCCCGCTTCGTGCTCTTCAAGGCTTCATCGATTCGGTCTTCAAGCTGATGGATGTGCCGCTCACTTCTCCTGATTACACTTGCATTAGCAAGCGCTCCAAGACAGTTCAGGTCCAGTACCGCAATAAATCTCGTGGCAGTGTTCGTCATATCACGATTGATTCTACAGGCCTCAAGGTGTTTGGTGAGGGGGAGTGGAAAGTTAAAAAGCATGGCATTGAAAAGCGGAGAACTTGACGTAAATTACACCTCGCTGTTGATGTGGATACGCATGAAGTCATCAGTGATGAAGTCAGTCTCGTCAATGTCGGAGACAGTGAAGTGTTACCCACACTCTTCAACCTTCTTCGAAGAAAGGTGCGGACGGTACCGGGCGACGGAGCTTACGACACAAAGGTGTGTCATAACATGTTGCAACGAAAAGGGATAACGCCATTAATACCACCACGCAAAAATGCGGCCTTTTGGGAGGGTGGGCACTCAATAAACTAAGCGGTTAAAGCGTTAAAAAATGGCGCGTTAACCCAATGGGAAATCGACTCTGGCTATCATGGCCGCTCGCTGTCTGAGACGGCCATGTCTCGATACAAAGGACTCACCAGTGGCCAATTGAGCTTGAGGCATTACAACGCTCAAGTCGGTGAGGCGCTCGCTAATGTCAAAGCCATGAACAAAGTCATAGGAGTAGGTATGCCTGTTAGACACTAACGGTAGCGGAACATAGGTAAGATCTGCCTTCAACCTGATTTGATCAACAACGCCTCATCATTGTATAAAATCACTTGGATTACTAATTCAACTTTATATCAGCGCTGGTTCATATTTAGTCTCGTAGCGAAGCATTGCCCATGAGGTTCTAACGGTCTTATTTGCTAAAGCAATACAGATTTTCTTATAACCTATCCGTTTAACCGCCTGAATCAACCACGCTTGTTTTTGTGTGGTTGGTGCCTCTGGTAACCGACTTATATAGGCCATGGCTCCAAGATATAGTAATGAGCGCAGATCTTTTACACCACCGTACTTATTGATCCCCATCATTATCACTTTTCCACCACTACTGTACTGCTTGGGAATGAGACCAATAAATGCGGAAGCCTGTCTTCCATTTTTGAATTACTGTCCATCTTCAAGCGTAGAATAGTGCATTGCAGCGATTGTCTCTCCCACACCTTCTAGTTTCATCAATCGATTACATGGCTCCATTTGACGAGTTAAAGGATTTTTCTCTTGTTCTAACACTTTAAGATCTTCTTTTTTCTGTCTATATTGTTTCCAAAGTACAGATAAAACGCTAATCCGGTTCTTTGGTATAGACTCATCACTGTTTAGTACAAAAGCAACAGATTCCTGCAACCCTTTTTCCCTTTGGGGTAGGCGATACCATATTCAAAGATAGTCGCTCGAATATGATTTCCCAACGACACAATACTCCTAGTGAGAAATCGGCGACTAGTTTCCAGTGAATGAAGAGTCTGTTGTTCCAATGATTTTGGCTGACTAAATTTTATGCCAATTTGTATAGCTGAATTAGCGATAGCAAGAGCATCATTTTTATCAGTTTTATGTCCTTCCAGATAACCCTTCACTTTTTTAGGGCTGATAATTTTGACATCATGCCCAAATTGCTCTGCAAATCTTCCCCAATAGTGGGAGTCGTATTTCGTGCCATCCCTTTGCTCCAGCAATCATTGAACAAAGAGTAGTAAAGAGAATATCAAACAGTGGGTAAGTGACTTTTGCTGACTGCCTAGGTCGGTAATATCATCGAATTGAGCAGCGAATTGTTCCAAGTTCATTAGAGTGACCGTCAACTAGATCCCTCTTTGCTCAAAAAACATTCATGTCGTAGCTTTGGATACCTCTTGGGTTGCGCCCGTGCTTCATAACTGGGTCAGTCTGAGAGCAAAAGCGGCATTTCACGTCAACAACAGCCATGATTACATCCATGTAAAAGAGACAGATTATAGACTAACTCAACCACTTGGCGTCATAACCTATGGATGGTAGTTCTTTAGAAATACTTATGTAATCGTAGAGGTCAGCTTATGTCACATAATATTATACTGCCCCATAATCATTTTTGTAATTGATGTACAATTATAACCCGTCTATTGCTATAAAAAGAAAGTAACTTGCTAGGCAAGTCATAGTGGTTGACAATGATGAACGGATTCCAACAAGTAGTTTGAGGGTTATTGTAGATGAACTATCTAGATTTAATGAAGGCGAAACAAGTTTATTCTGAAGGAGGGAATATAACTTCTTTCCTAAGAGAGCAATTCCGAGAGAGTCATAATACAAGTGAGATTATTGAAATTGCTTATGATTTACAATCAGGAAGCTATACTAAACATGCGAACTTGTATCGTGAAGGATCCGAAATGTTTGCAGAAGGACTAGCTAATAAGTTAAGACCTCACCTGAATAAGCATAAAAGCCTAATGGATGTAGGCTCTGGTGAACTCACGACATTGAGTTTAATGCTAAATCACCTGGACTCCTGTATGTCAAAAGTTTATTCCCTTGACATAAGCTGGTCTAGGATGTACCGCGGCTTAGAATTCTTTCGAGAAAATACCTTTTCTAAAGATATAAAATTAACCCCATTCGTTGCTGACATTAAACAAATACCTTTAAGTTCCAAGAGTATTGATATCGTGACATCTGTTCATGCTCTTGAACCGAACGGTTCTAATTTGCCCTCTCTCCTTAAAGAGATGTTCAGAGTTACAAGAGAAAAGTGCATTCTATTTGAGCCTTCTTATGAACTAAACTCCGAAGATGGTAAGCGGCGCATGGATAAACTGGGGTATATAAAAAACATCGAAGGCATTGTAAGAAAACTTGGTGGCAATGTGTTAGACGTTGACTTGCTAGATTATTCTGCTAACAGAATGAACCCTACAGCTTGTTATATAATAGAGCCACCTAATGTTGACATTGTTGAAAGACATGATGAAATTACATTCAGCGTTCCTGGCACTGATTTTTTGTTAAAGAAATATGGAAGCTTTCTAGCTTCACCTGATACTGGATTGCTGTTTCCAAAATTAAAAGGAATACCGATCTTAAAACATGATTCTGCTATTCTTGCTACATCTTTTTTTGATGAATAAATAATGTGATAGCCATGAGACAAGTTGTGATAGAACGCTAATTGAAGATGAACACAGTGCTTCCCTTGCGTTTGATATAAAGTGTGGGTGTTATTTTAATCAATGTTAATAATACACAGTCTACAGCGTATCAACTCATTCACCCTCATTTCTTACATAGATATTGTTATACCAGTTCAACTTGAAGGTGCAGGTTTGATGGTCTGAAAATTGTCATTAATTCGAGACACAAGAGAGTCGGCGATATTCGGTAATACCACCGTAAAAAATTGTTTTATTGTTGACTCAAATTCTCGTTTATTGGCAAAGTAAACGTTGTTTCGAATCTGCTTATTCATCACTTTCCAGAGTCGTTCGATTGGATTGATATTCGGGCTATAGGGTGGAAGATAGTGGAGCTCAATATTCAGCACTTTTGCCGTATTTTGGACCAATTCTGTCTGGTGATACCCCGCACCATCTAAGATAATGTGGACACGGCTAATGCCCCCTCTTTTTGGAGGCGCCAGAAGAAGCGGACGATACTCTCGCTGTTGATTGTGTCGTAATGTTCAACCACTGTATTGCCGATGTCATCGAGCGCTAAAGCGCCGACGAGATTCATTCGACTGCGGATTCCCGTGGTCACGATTGCTTTGTCTTCACCTTTTCGGATCCAACCATAACTAATCTTAGTCGCTTGAGTTGGGTGAACAGCATCTAAGAACAAAATCGGGTCACTCGTCGCCCCTTTCAGCGCATGGTAATGGTGAATGAAATCATGCTGTTTTTGCTCATCAACCTTACGGGGGATACCTTTCGGTTTCTTATAGCTAAATCTGTTGTGATGAAGCCATTTGTTCATGCCGGATACGGTGTAATTGATATTAAATTCTACCTTTACGTAAGCAACAATTTGATGGGTGTGGTGATAGAGTAGAG
>NZ_JAKJTA010000035.1:0-7808 GCF_050337555.1 Vibrio profundum | reverse complement strand
GTGCTTTGAAGTAAGAGCATAATCAGAATTTGCAAAGAGAATAAAAGATGACACAACGGTTAGACCACCAGATTGAAGACCTGTTGCCCCAAACAGCAACGTAATATGCTTTTAGTTTTGTGAGGACAGTCTGGCGCACACCTCATCCTAGAGCTGAGACTAATGACAGTCTCTAATAGACTCTGAATATATTAGCGCAAATCAGCCCGTTATCTTGAACTTCACTTGCAATAACGGGACGTACCATATATTGGGGCAGATATGAGATAGCTCGTGTCTAGCTATTCACGCCTTTAAAGCCAAAAATTGATCAAACTTATGTGGACTCCCCGTTGTCAACAATAAAAATCAGCAATAAGATATCAATGCACACTTATGTACGAGCTCTAACTGAGTAGCTATCTCAGGCTCAATGATAATTATGCGGGCTAGGAGCAAATCTATATTGCGAGCTCTAAGCTCTTCGTTTGAAGCTGCTTTCTCTAGCGATTTGTCATCTTATTTGAATTTTTACTGCTTAGACTCAGTTTAATGGCTGATCAGTTCAGCTTTATATTCAGTGCCATGGTTTAACATGGAAAAAGCTGTTCTAACGTTTTTGTTAGCTAATGCGACTGCGGCGCATTTCTTACCTCTGCRCTCCATGAGCTCTTTAAGCCAAAGTTCCTTCTTAGTTTTTGGGACCCGACTAGACAAACTTCTTACTACAGCCATTGATCCAGTAATCAATTGACTCCTCAAGATGCTATTCCTAACCCGTCGACCAATTGAACCCAGTTTAACTTTTCCTCCTGATGAATGCTGAATTGGCGTCAATCCTATGTAGGCCGCTGCATTTTTTCCACATGAAAATGTTCCTGAATCAGCACACCCTAGTGCAATATATAAATTGACTGCATTTATAACCCCAACGCCTTCAATTTTGAGTAATTTTTTGCAGTCCGGCTGAGATTGCATGGATTGCTCTAGACAGGTGTCATAACAATTCACTGCTTCCACATGTGAAAGATATTGTTTCCATGCGGTAAAGAGTGCGGTTCGGAATTCATAAGACAACCCGCTTTCTCCATCTTCTAGTGTTGATTCTACACAGCCCGACAAGCCACCATTTTTAGGGGAGGCTTTTATATTGAACTCGGCTAGCAGCGCAGTTATCTGATTTTTAGACGCTGTTTTTTGCTTAACACTGAGCTCCCTTAGACGCATGATCGATTGTAATTGCTGCTGCTCGGTAGATTTGCCTGCACTAAATGACACACCTGGTAGCATTGAAGCTTGAACAATAGCCAGTGCATCATTTCTATCAGTTTTTTGGTTTTGCCTTACAGAAGAGACTAACTTTGGTGAAATGATTCGTGAATCATGCCCTAAAGAATCTGAAAGCTGTTTCCAGTAATTAGAGGTACTACATGCTTCAAATACGATGGTTGCTGGTTGAATGGTGTTAAGCCAAAAAGTTAATTCCTTCGGTGTCATTTCAACATTTGAACGCACTTTTTTGTTTGAGTATGTACAAACTTGGATAACTTTTTTAGCCAGATCTACGCCAATGATTGTTTTGTTCATTTCGGACTCCATTGTTCAACCAGTATATAAATGTAGCTGTTTCAGGGATGGGGAGTCCAATTATCTATATTGTAACTAGACAAACTTTAATGTCTTCTGACAACTGCTGTCGGTAGACAATAAAGTCTGATCGAATGAGCCTAGTTTTGAGCGATTAACAGGCGCAAGGGCGTTAAAGTTTGATCGTTTTTTCTCGTAGAGCTATACGAATAAGCTTAAACGACGACAATAAAGTATGATCAGATTGAGCTTATTTTTGGACAAAAACGAGCTAGGCATAATGACTGTGTCCAGCCCACTCAGATAAGGCAAAGTATTGCAAAATAAACTGAGCGTCCATCGGGAGTAAAGTGTTTTCATTTGAAATCAGGATTGGACATGGCAGGCAGATCGTCTCTGTGAGAATCCGACCACTTTACCTATAACCCTCATACCCTATACTGGATTAGAATAGACTACGTTAGAAGAAAAGTATGAAACACTGGAATATTCATGGTGGGCATGAGTGTCATTTTGAGGGGAGTCTTCTTATCTCTCGAAGTTGGGGACCCTGGAATCTAGAAGCAATTGAATTATACCAATCTCACTGGGTACGAGAGCTAAAAGAAAGCGGCTTAACACACTGGGGATTCTGTATTAATGCCACTGCATGGGAGATGGCCACGCCTGACGCATGGGAAGAGCTCTTCTTATTTATGACTTGGGTAGCTAAAAACGGTTGTCAATTCGGCGGAGTTAGTTTTTCGAAACAAATGATCATAAACATGGTCGATCAAGCTATGGATGAAGCAACGAAAGACCTAGGTATGATATACCAAATATTTGATAATCCAGATAAATGCTTATCGTGGTGCAAGCTGCAAGAAAAAGCCATCATTACGTAGACATAGCCAAATACGAGGAAATTCAGCAGTTGGTTCGGTTTGTCAGGAACTCCAGCCAAACTAAGGTCAATGGTGGTTGATACCTAAAATAATTTTACGCTAACCCCCATGATTAACAAGTGAATCTTAGCGTTTAGTTCACCCACTTTTAGTGTAGGTGGTGGAGGGAAGTGTCCATATCATTAACAACGCCTATTCAAGCTCTTTCTTTTTATTGTCAGTTAGAGTCATTTTCATGGTTCTTCGCATGATCAGCTTCTTCTGAAAAATTAAGCATCTTCAATGATCACGGGGATACTCCCTGCATATGAACTAATATTAACAAAACCAAGATACGTGATAAATGGCTAAGTTAGAGGGACTACGGTGTTACAACAAATTTCTGGCAGGGTCATATTGGCCTTATTAATAATCGCCTACCTACCAATAACGCACGCCTCCCCTCGTATAGTAAAAGTTTGCGACGATGTTGGAGAATGGCCACCATATACTTTTTTCAAACGTGACAACATAGGGGAAAAAACTTCAGTGATAAATGGTATCACTGTAGAAATTTTTAACTCTATCTTCTCTGAAGAGACGCTACCCATTGAATTCTCTTTACTGCCATGGAAGCGATGCTTGAAAGAAGCAAAGGGGTTCTCAAAATATAATAAATACGAGATCTTCAACAATGGCATTAGTAATGAATGGAGAGAAAAATATTTCCTGCGAACACACGCCTTATATCATACTACTAATGGTTATTTTTATGATAGCCTCCGCTTTCCTCATGGCCTTAAAGTACAATCGGTTACAGACTTAAACAACTATACTATTTGTGGTGTAGCCGGACACAGTTACGACCTTTATGTGCAAGCGGGGCTCACTAGAGACATAGACACTGGGGCTCATACTAATTATCAAGCTTTAAATAAGATGATTTTGGGGCGATGTGACGTTTTTTTCACAGCGTTGGAACCAATACTAGGAGCTCATGAGCTAGGCTTATTACCCATACCAGAGACTGTGCGCTATGGTACCTTGGATACACCAAAGACAACTTTTTACTCATGGGTTTCTAAAGAATCACCACGAGCGGAAGAGTTAAGGGAGATTATTAATAGTGGCCTTGAAAAGTTGAAAAAAAACTGTCGATATGAAGGGTTTTACCGTAAATATCTACCGCAAGGTTCGAGACTTCCCTTGGAAAAAGGATGTTGATAAGCCGCCGTTATTACTGTTTTTTATCAAAGTGTCCTTTAAATCGAGATGCTATCTTACACGATTATCTTCTATCCCTTTCTCTACTGCGAAAGCTTGTCCCTTTCCTGAGTATACAAAGGCGCATAAGACACAATTATTTTCGGCAAACCATATCATTAAATCATTATTCGTTTCCCAAGCATCTAATGATGCTCCTACCCACTCTCGGCCATCAAGTAAATAGACCCAAGGCTTTTTGTTGCCATCTGACGAGGATAACATTAGATCTTCTGCTTCTCTGAACCACGCAGGCTGCCTTCAGAGTTAGTTTCTCCTATGACTTTAGGATACAGCAGTCGATCTTCAAAACTCATGGTCCATTCACCATGGATATTGCATTCTGCCATCCTTTTTCACCAAATCATATGTGGAACCTAGCTTCATTATAGCGAACGAAAGAGTGGCCATCGAAAGTCGGGAACGGTGCCCCTGTGTGGTCTCATTTCTGGGTAATCTTCGGATTATGTTTAGTAGGGCACACTTGGGTCAGACTCTTGCAACGAACCCCATGAGCTAGGCAACTTAGGGGCATCAACTTTATAGAAATCGCCTGTAAGAGCGATGATCTCGGTGAGAAATTACTTGTCTTGTTTTCTTTTAGCTTCGGCTAACTTGTCTAGGCAGGCTTGATAAGCTTCGTCATAATCAAAAAATAAATGCACTACGCCGTGACCGTCAAGTTCCTTCTCCGTGACGAAGTTTTGTATTTGCTTTGAATGGACTAAGGCCATAAAGATACAGTTGTGATTGCACATCCACTCAATAGCCTTATTAGCTCCTTCCCAAAAGTCTGGCGAACTAAGATCCCATTGACGCGCATCATTTATAAATACCCAACCTTCGATGCAGTTACTATAAGAAAACGTTATGTGTTGCCTCACTTCTTCAAACCATGACTCTGCCGCCTCCTTGTTTGTTGCCCCTATTACCTTTGAATATAAGATTCTATCTTCAAAACGTATAGTCCACGCACCATGAATATTTCTCTTAGTCATCGTTTCTCACCAAGTTGTTGAGAGCATCTAACGCCAGTATAAATCTAGAATATTATTTTTCTTACATATAACTCCCATAAGTTGCCTCTATGTTTAGTGCTAAGTAACCTATGAGTATTTTCTAAAAAATCAAGCACCTTCAATGAACACGGGTATATATGTAACCAAGGCAGTTACACAGAATTATCTACACGGTTTATTCGCTACTTTAAGAGAGCCTGTTCCTGTTTCAAGCACCATTGCAAAGCGTCATCGTAGTCAGAAAAAGCTTCTCTCTTTAACTTACTGGTTTGTACTCGGTAGTGTTCGATAATCATGGATAGTACCTTAGTGCTACACAACATGGCTTCAAAAGCGTAGTTTTTAGTCATCATCCATTCGGTCAGTTCATTTGTGCCCGCCCACATTTCAGGTGTGCATAGCTCCCATAGACGTACGTCAAACATACTGCCCCATGCTCGACCTTGAAAAGATTGCACACAATCTTTTACCGAGTTAGAAAATCCTTCGACAACTTCTTGATTCCATGAGCCGCTCGCTTCTACAAACAGAATATGTCCTTTGGTGTAAACTTTGTATACGCCATGTTTATTATATTCCATGATCACGCGACCTCAGTATCTAACATTGAAAGTATAGTTTTCATCAGCGTTGTTTCCCAAAAGGGTTTTTCACAATACCCGCTCAACTTGAAGGTGCAGGTGAGCTGCTCCTCCAATACTGAGCAGTCCAATCTGATACAAACAGATGTCCACAGACTTCGTTCCAGTTTCGTTCTATCCATCTTACTCACTGGTAAATCACTGAGCAAAGTAAGGCTTTGAAATCTTAAAATGGACTTTTCTTCGGTACATAAAGCCCTTAGGAGCCATAGGACAGAGCTGATATTATGTTTTGGCAATGAACACCTCGAAGTGTAGTGGCATAGTTAATTTGGCCACCTAGTTAGAGGAGACAGGATATTTTCTGAAATACTTTCGACGTTCGCTCAATCAGTTAGCCGATTCTCTAAATACTATCCAAAAGTTCTCGCTGAACGAGCCGATAATGAGTGGGTAAGGCTTACGTGGGTGATAGTCCCGAGCAATGATGTAGAATAGAGGTGTTATATGCTTCTTCGAGAATTTTTATATGCTGTACTGTTTTTATTTCTGATTATGGTGTCATCGATTCAATTCAATTGATATGCATATTTTTATGTCTATATGTTCTCTTGTATTGGCCTGTTCTAGCTAGGTTGATACATCACCCAGCGACATTGGACCGCAGAAGGCTGGACTAAGAAAAATCCGCATGGCAAGAACCTTATAGAAATAGGTGTAAGACGGAAATTATTACTCTTGACGACTCTGAGCCTCAGCTAGCTTTTCTAAGCAGGCTTTGTAGGCTTCATCGAAGTCCACAAAGTAGTGCGAAACATCCTGATTTTCTACTTGAGTTTCGATTGCGAAGTGCTGAACTTTATTGGAAACGATAATTGCTCCAAAGACACAATTATGGTCAATCATCCAATCCGTACTCCTATTACTCGCTTCCCATGAGTCGAGCGACCCTCCGCCCCAGTTTCTACAGTCTATTAATAGAGCCCAAGGGGCCGTATCTTTTTCCGGTGAAGAAAGTATGGTTTCTTTCATTTCATTGAACCAAATGTCACCTAACTCTTTGTTGCTTGCACCTGTAACTTCAGAGTGCAATATCCGCCCATTCAAAGTCATAGGGGCGAACCCATGGATATTTCTCTGCGTCATCTATGGCATCCAATCTTTCGTAAATACTATAACTCAGTATAGACATATAAAGGTTTGTATAAGCGCTCGTCATGCACTTCGGTTTATAGATATACGCTTGCCCAATCTTTCGGATTACTTTTAGTTATCCAAAGTTGGTTCAACTTCATCCCATCACAATGATGCGCTAAACCATTAAGGGGCAAAGCGTATTTCAGGCTCTTAGATACGCTACTGAGAAACGAGAAACTTTCTTGTAAACGGGTATACTGCCACACAAACCTTAATCAACATACTTCGACAGTATCATTTTGATTGTCCCGTCCTTTACTAGCTCTTCAGCTGAACTCTTTAACTTTTTTATCGTTTTTTCATCAGAAAACCTATGGGAAATTTGCAGCTCAGAAGCTTTTCTATTCACTATATATGGCTCACCAAAATCTTCTTTCGAAAAATTCAACTTTTTCATAGTGTAATACATACCAATATCAGCAGAAATAAAGGCATGTAATCGGCCCAATTTCAACATCTTAATGCCTTGTTCAAAGTTTTTAGTCCTAATGAGGTTCATCTTATCGAGCTCTCTATTAGGAAGAAGGGATGCTCCTCGTACAATCCCAACATCTTTCCCCGCTAATTCAGTTAAACTGCTTATATTATTTCCTTTTTGCCCCACAACGATAGTTTTAAAATACAGTAATGGCATGATTCGAATAGTCTTACCCTCTAAAGGTTGGTTGTATGAAAGAAGAGAAAAATCTGATTTCCCAGTATTAAGGTCGTTGACTACTCTGCTGTATGGCTTAAGGATATTTACATACTCTAAACCAGCTCGTTCGGCAATCTCGTTAGAAATCTCATACAAAAACCCTTTCTCTTGACCATTTTCTTTGAATCCAGCGGGGTAAACCTCCAGAGTAGATATACGCAGAACTTTATCGTCAGAACGACCAGTAAAGCTAAATAAGAGGGCACTACAAGTTAATATCGAATATAAAATAAAACGCATAGTCTTTGGCTCAAAAAGGACTCGTATAACAGATACTACTAGCTTAGTGGGTTTCACATTAAGTGAGCTGCCTTTACTACAACATGGCGTTGTTGCCCAAATCGATTGAACCTTTTTCCATCCTTACGATCTGATCTTTTGAGAATGATTGTTGGGATACAAAAATGGGTAAGTCGAAAGCTAAAATCACGAACTGGAGAGCATACAACCAAGCACTCTGTCAGCGTGGCGGGGTTACTTTTTGGATTGACGATTCAGCGGTGAAAGCCTGGAAATGTATGACCCATCACGGCAAGAGAGGTCGAGGGTTTCAATACACCGACACGGCGATTGAAACCGCCCTAATGATAAAAGGTATCTTCTCTCTCCCGCTTCGTGCTCT
>NZ_JAKJTA010000034.1:0-17305 GCF_050337555.1 Vibrio profundum | reverse complement strand
GGAGAGAGAAGATACCTTTTATCATTAGGGCGGTTTCAATCGCCGTGTCGGTGTATTGAAACCCTCGACCTCTCTTGCCGTGATGGGTCATACATTTCCAGGCTTTCACCGCTGAATCGTCAATCCAAAAAGTAACCCCGCCACGCTGACAGAGTGCTTGGTTGTATGCTCTCCAGTTCGTGATTTTAGCTTTCGACTTACCCATTTTTGTATCCCAACAATCATTCTCAAAAGATCAGATCGTAAGGATGGAAAAAGGTTCAATCGATTTGGGCAACAACGCCGTCTAAAGCCAGAAAAGCCATCGCTGAACACCTCAAGTACAGAAAAAACTGGACTGATGGCGATAGCTGAAACCGAACTCAGGTTAACTATTCTGCATAGAAAGTCACTTGTTTGGTTGGTTTTGCGCTTCGAATAGTGCATCTAAGCAGGCTTGATGGGCTTCGTCGTAATCAAAAAATAATTTCATTATTTTTTGATTTTCCATTCCTTTTTCAACAGCGAATTCCTGTATCTTTTTAGATAAAACAACGGCAAATAATACGCAGTTATGCTCGGGCATCCAATTAGCTAATTCATTATTAGTATCCCAAGAATCTGATGAGGCCATATCCCAGTTGCGAGCGTTAATTAATGTAGCCCAAGGTCTTTCGTCTCTATCAGGTGAAGTGAGAACACGTTCTTTCATTTCCTTAAACCAAGCTTGTCCTCCTTCTTTATTAAAAGATCCGATTAGTTCAGATTGAAGCATTCGATCTGAAAAAAACATTTCCCAATCACCATGAATATTCCGATGTTTCACCGCTTGCCACCAAATTATAGAAAGTCCATAACTTCAGTATAGCTAACGTATGATTTAGTATAGCCATCGAACTACGGGTCACGACGCCAACTAGTTGAGTTAGTGTATAATATCTGAGGGATCCCCACGAATTTCAATCATGACGCCAAATATTTGATTTAGTGTGCAATGTTTCTCTTTTACATGGATTGAATTATGGCTACTGTTGAAGTGAAATGTCGTTCTTGTTCTCAGATTGACCCTGTCATGAAGCATGGGCGGAACCCGAGAGGTATCTAGCGATACCGTTGCTTGGAACGTAAACGAAGCTTCCTTCTCGATTACGCTTATGAAGCCTGTAAACCCGGAGTAAAGGAAAAGATAGTCGACATGGCAATGAATAGCGCGGGACTACGAGACACAGGATGAGTTCTGAAGGACGGTTACAACACTGGTTTGCGCACTCTAAAAAAATCCAACCAAGGTAAGTGACCAAGATCCCGTTTGATGCCGCGAATATTGAACTGATTTGCGAAGTCGACGAGCAATGGTCGTCTGTTGGAAATAAAAAGAATCAACGCTGGTTGTGGTACGCATGGGAACCAAGATTCAAACGCATTGTCGCCCATGCATTCGGAAAGCGGAGCAGCCAAGCATTCAAGCACCTCCAGAGCTTGCTCGCTCCCTTTACCGTCAATTTCTTCTGTACGGATGACTTCAGTGTTTACTCGGCAAACTTACCACGCGAAAAACACATTGTGGGCAAACGCTACACACAGAGAATCGAGCGGACCAATCTTACTTTACGCACTCGACTAAAGAGGTTAGTGAGAAAAACGATTGGCTTCTCTAAGTCAGAAACCATGCACGACAAGGTGATTGGTACTTTCATCGAGCGAGAGTATTACTAGTGGCTCAACTAATTGGAGTCACGACCCACTCTTTGCTTAACTTCGTTGAACCATGATAGGTTTGCTTCTTGATTAAAGGCCCCTATCAGGGTCGACTTTAAAATCTGGTCTTCAAAGTTCATGCTCCAATCACCATGAATATTACGACTGCGTTTAGTCATTGCTTGCCACCAAAACGTGGAAATTGCCCACTTTCAGTATAGAGGCATTAACTTCCAGCATTGACTCTCTTTTGAGCAATGATCGGATTATTTAAAGTTGGTCAAATCAGGCTTTGCTTTTTCTTGTCCCATCGCAAAGCCAAGCAGGAGTTGGGCAACAATTAGCGATTTTTAGCCTCTGCGAGTGCATCTAAACAAGCTTGGTAGGCTTCATCATAGTCGAAATAAAACTTTAAGATACTTTGCTCTTTGAACACTATTTCTGACGCAAAGCGTTGCATGCTATTCTCTAAAACAATCGCAAACAACATGCACTGATGTTCCTTACACCAATCGGTAATAGCATCGTTTCCTACTTTCGCATCAGCCGAAGACATCTCCCATCGGCGACCATCATGCAAAATAACCCAAGGGCTTTTAACGCCACCTGGGGAAGTGAGTATGGTTTGTTTTAGCTCTTCGAGATAAGCTAAGCTAGCTTCAGTATTTGTAGAGCCAACTACGTCGGAATATAAAAACCGATCATCCAAGCGTATTGTCCACTCACCATGAATATTTCTTTTAGCCATTTACTCTCTCCATTCTATGGGAAGTACCTAAGTATAGTAAGCACTGTGGAATCCCTAGGAATTTCCGACCTTAAACGGATTTAAACCACACAATGTGCATGGCTTCTTACAAAAAATAGCCCCGCTTCGGATAACTTCAAGTTAGCCAAAATTGGTCCAACTTCTTGAGAATGCGATTCTAAGGTAAACAGTTATGGGGCATAGATTAGCCACGCAGTAAATACGAATAGTGAACTGGGTTTGCAACTGAAACAGGCGTAATTTTAAATTATAGTGGTTCTAATGAATTGAAATTACGCCCACGTCGTTAGCCACCTACTCTGAAGGCGTGCCAAATGTAACTAAGACGTGCCAGAGTAGTTTTAGCTCCTGAGTAACCTCCGCGATACTGCCGTAATCAGACCATAGCTCTGGATTCGTTTTCAAGGATTGTGCAGAGTCACCTATCATATTCGTCGTAAGATATTCTCCTGAAGAAATGACTCTCTTAGCCAATAAGGGCATGCTAGGTCCTCGAAAGTCTAGGGGGACGCTATCAATATGCAACTTAAAACCACGATGCCAATACACCGTGAAGTTGTATTTTCTAGACATTTCCTCAAAGTTATCTCCAATGTCAGTGTTCTTAAAAGATGGGTCTGCAACCAAGTAATCCACATCTATTGCTAAATCTACGTCTCCATGGACTTGAACTTCAATATAATGGTTCAGGTTTGATTTAATATGTTCGCGAGAAAAATCGTTTCGAGGCTCAGTCAATTTTGTAGATAGAAAATCAACAAACTTAGTTATGTTAATGTCGTTTTCACCTAACGCGAAGTTACGTGTAAATATTTCTATAAACAGGGCAGATATAATGTCGTCGAACTCATCTATTGTACCTCTTTCTTCAGGGATATTATGGGAATCTAAATAGGTATACGTACACCGTCTTGATATTTCAGGCTTTAGTACAAAGTAGCAAGAGCCAAACCTTGGGGCCGGACCATCGGGGTGTTTAAATAAGTCTAATGCACCGTATTTTGCTCTCTCCTTTCCATCAAACTCGCCTGAATGGTAAGCCCCTTTGTACAACTCTTTCTCCCATAAATCTCTATCCCCCCCAGAATGAGCTGACACACTTCCATTCGATATAGCCGTTTCAAATTGGCTCTTATACAAGCCTGAACTTAAAAGAGAATTTGCCACGGAGTACATATTGGAATCCAACCTGTCCGGATGAAAGTGAAGCGCAACTTGAGCATGTCCTACTAAATTCCGAATAGCGTTCTTATATACTTCATCCGAAATATTAGACATCTTCAAAATATGGCTAATGGTAGATATTGCGTTATCTTTTCGTTCAATAGCATGTTGTCTAAAGCAATCAATTGCCGATAATTGGGATTTGGTTAAACTACTCATTATTGATCTCTTTCATAAAAAATTCGTATTAGGACCCTGTAATACCACCTGATGAATGTGACAACAGACAATGCAACATAAAAATAACTAATTAGGGGAAAAACACTTTCATCTTTCGCCCCTAGAGGCTCACTGACAGACTAGTGGCTGGAGGGGGAGAATGTCAACACCTCCAGTAGTACGTTGAAAATCCGACAATCAACTCGCAATTATTACACCAATGGACATTTATGAAACTTTTAGTCCGTAACCTCGTACGTACCATCACCGAACACGAAATTCGCGTTTTACAGAGCACGGCGACGTCGCAGAATGCACGTTAGTTTTTTCTCAAGAGACGGGGTAGGGTTTTATTGATGCTAAGGTACGCAACGAAACATCAACCAACGTTAAGAAGTGGCCCCTAATTTTAGGACACGGCACTAAGTGACTTGGACTGCTCAGTCTTTAATAGACAATACTCACCTATTACTTTTATGAGGGTACATTAGTTCTCACGCAGCAAAGCCAGCCTATAACGCTGGCTCATTTAGGGGCAAAAGTTCTACTTCTATATACTTACAATGATAGGGGCGTTAACCCCTTTCAATATCACAGTCGTTTGAGCTCTCTTTCTCCTGTCATAGTTTGTCTAGTTACACGCAACTGTTTCAGTCCCCATCTTGGTAACTCGTAAGCTGACAATAATAACTCCCATGATAGCAATACAGTCTATCCAACTATGGTTTTGAGTGTTTCCCGTTGTAAAAGTAGCAGCTAAACCAGCTATTAATTGTTGTAAGAAACCACACAGGGCAATACTGTATGCTCCACTTTGGCTAGTACCGCGAGCAGCTAGTGACATACTGTTGGGGAAAATCAGAGCCTGACCAAAGATAATTACTAGATATAAACTAATATACCCAAAAGTTAATAGTTCATGTGGAATAGCTCCCTTCAATAGCCATATCGCTAGCATTAACAGAGTCCCCGCTACAAGAACACATGCACCTCTATCCAATAGCCTTTGACTACCCAATCGCCTGACAACCCGTTTTACGTACAAAGACCCTAAGAAATATGTAAAGCCTATAACTAAGCCAAAGAACCCAAACATTTGACCACTTAGTCCTAAGTCATCAGAAAAGACAAATGGACTGACTTCTTGCATTATGACTATTGTGGCAAAGCCAAGTCCACCTTGAATACACGGAACGATGAATCTTTTGTCTTTGATTAACGACATATAATGCTGGCTCGGCTTCGGCATTTCTAGACTACTTTGATCTGGCCCCTTAAGCTGCAATCTACTCACACAATACAAAGACAGCACTGCAATGAATGACAGCAACAAGAAACCGATTCGCCAATCACTATATTCGGTGAGCAATGAGCCGATAAATTGTCCTATACTAAGGCCGACTATGAATGCCATTGAGAGTAACGAAAGCTTTTCAGCAAGTGCTTCACTAATCCAATAATCCCGAACAATTATCCTTGCGATAATCGCGGCACCTCCTGCTCCGATGCCTTGTACCATTCTGCCGACAAGCAAAACCTGAAGTGAGTGTGAAAAGTAAAGAGCAACACAAGATATGTTGAACAGCACCAGGGCGGCATATAGAGCACGTTTCCTACCATATTTTTCCGCGACGTACCCCCAATAAATGACAGGCAAAGCTGCGCCGATGACAAAGAGCGAAATAGAGAGCTCTGCATAGCGACTGCTGATATTTAATTCATCAACAATTTGTGTTAAAGCAGGTAAATATACAGTGGTTGCCATTTGCGTCATTAGTACTAATGCACAGGAAAGAACTAAGACCCACCGTTTGTTTTGACTACACATACCATACTCCAATACTTTGCTTTAGCTCGTTAAGCACCCAATATAAGTTGCTAAATTTATCGTTCAATCTGATATCCCCTGATTTAATTAAATGCATATAGTCACCTCTAACAATTCGTATCTATCTATTTTCGTATTCTCTACACTTAATATGCGTTTCCACTACTAGTCCTTAAGCAAGTGTTGGCTTCCTATATTTATCAATTGATGCTAGCCTGACAAACAATCATTTCTTAGACACAGTTAAGGTATACTTAATTGAAGAAAAAGAACCTACCTCTGCAAGGGCTACTGTACTTTTATAAAGCGGCTTCTTTAGGCAGCTTTAAGTCAGCGGCTAAAGAGTTATTTGTCTCTCCTGCAGCCGTAAGTCAGCAAATACGAAAGCTCGAAGAAACCCTTGATACTGACCTATTCACTAGAGGTCATCGTTCGATACAAATGACCACTTTGGGAGAGGAGCTATTCAAAGAAGTGAAACAAGGGTTTAGTCACTTGCAAGCTGGAGTTGATGCACTGAACGATGACCAAGAGCCCTACAAGCTAAAGATATCAGCTCAAAGTTCATTTGCTCATTCTTGGCTCATTCCCAGGCTACAAGGGTTTAGAGACCTATTTCCAGAGATAAGTATATTAATTGAACCTACAAATCGTCTCACATTGCCTAATGATACAGGTATCGATCTATGCGTGAGATTCGGACTTGGGCAATACCCAGGAATGCACAGTGAGTGGCTAATGACAGATAGCGTATATCCAGTCTGTAACCCCCACTATCAACAACAGTATGACGTTTATCATTTGAATGACTTACATAAGTGGCAGTTAATTGAAGATGCGAACACCGATGTGAGTTGGAGCTGTTGGCTAAAGCAGATTGGAAGAGAGGCCATGGTGCCATCACTTATGTTTGACGGATCTCCAGATGGTTCTCAATACGTTTTAGAAAGTGCTTTGGCGATGCAAGGGATAGCACTGGTTAAACACAGCCTGGCTCATCGATATGTTAACAACGGAACTCTTGTGCGTATTGGTGAACAAGCATTGAAACCTGAATGCTCTTACTTTTTATGCCTACCGGAGAAACACCTTAAGCGCCATAAAGTTAATCTTTTTATTACATGGCTAAAAGAACAAGTGGATATTTTTACGTCCTAGAACCTTTTTTTAGATGTCTTTGCATCTGCCTAGTATCGGATTAGTTTTTGTCTGGTAAAGTTCGTTCAGCCCCTCTACTTCACCTTGTTGAGCTAAACAGTTTCGGGGCAAAAGTTAGTTATTTCCTCGGCTTTGATCTTCTGCGAGCGCGTCTAGATGTGCATTACACCAATCTATTGCTGATGAGAGATCAGTGAAAAAATTAAATCTGTCGTTATCACCCTGGGAGCGAGAACGATGGTTAGACATTAAACCTTTTTGTACCGATGAGTTAAATAACAATGCCTGACAAAATAGGTTGTGATCGTGCAGGACTGGGAGGGTTTTATCAGCTTTATCAAAAACTTCAGGCACACCTAACTCCCACTCTCTCATATCTACGACGAGTCCCCAACACTCTCCATGAAACTGGTTTGATTCCACTATAAGAGCATCGCAAAACTCTTCCACGGTTTGGACATTCCATGCACCTATTGTTTTGGCAATTAATAAACGCCCCTTTACTTTAACCTTATATTCACCGTGCGGGTTTTTCTGATAAGACATTACTGTACCCTTGTCGAGTTCGTTCTATGGCTGAGGGTAGTTATAAGTTTCACAGCCTCCTTTTTTCACTATTAGTATAGTCAGAACCAATGATAGTTGAGTATAGGAAGCATGTCATAGCCTTAAGCTGTTGTGCGATCGGTAACCCTGACCAATGTTTCGGATTGCTTCAATTTGGCTAAACTTGGTAGAGTTCTTTGTCGTTGGATTGATACTTCAGATAAGATTGGGGCAAAAAGTACGTAAATATCGGTATCCCAAATCACGTTAGCCTATTATATTTACAACGCTTAAAAATACTTCACATCTTCAAACGTCTCCCGTTGGCTTCCCCTACTAGGTACAGGATACTAAATTTAGTATCCACATTTGCAGATCTTCATTGTCATCACCCTCCACTACCCCTTCGCAGATAAAGCTATTGGCTTTCACAACATTCAGTGACGCAAGATTAGTCGGTGAAACCAAAGCAACTACTTGTTGTACCGAACCAGAGTCAAAGGCTATTTTGCAAAGTTGATGGACAGCTACTTTCGCAAATCCTTTTCCTTGTTGCTCAGGTGATACATTATATCCAATTTCTACTGCATGATTTCTTGGCTCATCTTTGAAACCACAAAAGCCTACTACGTTTTCATTCAATAGCATCATGTAGGGCAATGACCAAATCTCAGCCTTAGAGCTTTCAACATGGTCATGTGAGCGTTGTAAAACGTGCTTTGGTGGTATAGAGCCGGCACAAAACGTTACTTCTGAATTGAACTCGGTCTCATTGAGCAAATGATGAAGCTGATTTTCCTTTAGCGGTTTTAATTTCATTCTTCCTCCCAGCGTCTAAAAGTTTACAGAATCCATAGATGATTAATTATCATAATACATTACCTTTTAAATCAACACATTAACCAAAATTATTCATCTCTATTTTGATGTATCAAACCAATTGGACTCATTTGCATACATAGCCAGATATGTGACCTAAAAGTTTCGGCGGTCTGGCATAAAATAGATTATTTTTATGAGGGGAAAAGCCTTACCACTCTTTCTTTAACAGATGATACGTGTGAGTAGGTTTGGGGCACTCTCCGCACAGTTTTACTATAGGTATGTCCGAAAACACATCGCGACTTATAGCCAAACTAGATCCTGATATGGATTCATCTCTAAGCTCGATAATCGACTAACTAGATCCCCAACGTGAAGTTCGAGCTTGTGATCATCTGGGTCCAAAATATAGAGAGATTTTCCCTCACTTTTGTTTATTTTCCATTCTTCGATACCCAACGACCTTATGCGCAAAACAGCTTCATCAAATTCAAGCTCGGATACGTTGAAAGCGATATGTGTGTAGTCATCCCTTTTCGTAGGAGTGCCACACGAAAGGCAATACCATAAGTTACCAGCACTGAGGTATGCGCCACTCTGCCACTTTACATGACCTTTTAGTCCGATAACGTCAATGTAAAAATGTAAAGAACGTTCTAAGTCGCTGACAGCAATGGTGATGTGACTAAGCCCAGTAACCATATGAGTTTTCCAATAGTAGATTATGACGCATAAAATGTACCCCCATACCAAGTCTGACCGAACACGCTTTTACAACGATACGACCTAAATAGCTTTGGATATGGAAAATCCCGTTTAGGGGTTGGGCCTAGTTAAATTCACTAGTGGAAATGAGGCGTTGTCCATTTAGCGTCGGCGCTCGGCTCATAATTGTGATTTCATATTCATCAGCTCTATATTTCTTACATCGTTCAACCAGAAATGTCGGGCAAATAATTTCTGAAGTTTCAACAAAACCAATTCTCTTATAAAAATTAGCAGCCTCTATCAGAGGAACGCAAAACACCGTTATATCGTTTAGTACAGGTTCAATAAACTCCGCTAAACGAGTACCTATACCTTGGTTTTGATAATTTTTATCGATATACATTCCTCTAAGAACCCCTACAGCCTGATTGAATTCAATTTTTACAGAACCCACAACAACCCCATCGTCAGTACAGACAAAAGCTCTCTCGTCGTCAGACCAACTCCCATGGTACCCCTGCTCTCTATAAAACTTGTCGACCTCACCTACTCGAGATTTATCTGCTTCAAATATTTCCATATTTACCCCACATCAAAGAATACATAAGGTATTAATTTAACACAAAATGTTGTTAATTAGCTTACTCAGGAGAAACTCGGCGTAAATCAAGATGTGCCCAATCGATTGGGCCCGCTTAACAGTTACTTCATAAATTGGGATTTCTTCAAAAAGGACACTAAATGATACCTAAGATCCAAACCACTAATCTCACACTACTCCCACCCAATGCTGATTGCTTTGATATGTATGAACAATTCTATACAGATGAAGAAGCGTCAAAAACGTACGGAGGGCCTCTCAACAAAAGCCAAGCTTGGTCAAGGCTTCAAACCGACCTTGGTTCATGGCATCTTCAAGGTTTTGGTATTTGGGTGATTCAATTACGCTCAAATCATCATTTAGTTGGTACTTGTGGATTTTGGCAGGGGCTTGGGTGGCCAACAGAACTGACGTGGTGGGTCCTTCCCGAATATAGGGGGCAAGGCATTGCGTCGGAGGCCTCTCAGGCAGCCATAGAACATGCACACACTAGCTTTAAATGGGATCATGTAGAAACTTACATGAAAGATGACAACACTGCGGCTCGAGCTCTCACTGAGAAATTAGGTGGGCGAAAAAATCGACGAATGGAATTCCCTGACGGACTTGCTCGAGATATTTATTGCTTCCCTAAATGATTTGAGATTTGGTTGTTATCACTACTGTGTTGAGCAAATCGTTGTAACGAATCTGGCCACCTCAGATAAAGCGATTAAGTTCGGATAAGTTTAGGTACTGTAAGTCAGCTGAAACGAGAGTTAGTAGTTACTCAATCCTAGATAATTTCGGGGCAATTTCAATCTCTAAGTAGTATACGTAACAGGCTCTTAGTACCCACTTAACAACCACCATCACATAACTAAAAGCACTTTACATCTAGTGCATCTACTATACTGAGTTGTAGCTCTTTACATAGGTATAGGCAATGATCCAGAGAAACATTCACGGTGAGTGGGCTTTCACCTTTGAAGGTAGGCTGATGACAACGAAGTTAGTAGGGCAATCAAATCGTGAAGCGAGCCTCGCTTGGTTCAAAGATATGAAAAGTAATCTGCTATCGTCACCGGAAAGTGATAGGTCACCTTGGGTTCTTCTGTTTGACTGCACTGAGTGGCTGTTGGGGCCTGAAGATATAGCAGATACTAATAACAAGATAATGACATGGATGACGAGCCACAACCTTGTATTCGAAGCAGCGGTATTCTCATACAAATTACAAGAGTTTGCTATTGACCAACAAGATTTCGATACTAAGAGTGTTTTACATTACTTTTATGACTACGATGAAGCCTATCAAGCCTGCCTAAACAAACTTGCCGATTTTCAAAGGTAACGGAAGAAGTAGTTTTCCCCACCATCACTATAAGCCCTGATAAAAACGAACATTCACAAATTTCCGCTCCGTAACAACGATTCATAGCGACAAACTCATCACCCCTAAACTATCTCAGTTGTTGCTAGCTAAGCATGGATATAGGTCGTAGTGGTATGTTGGATTTGGGCAAGATTTCAGGTTACTTCAAATTAGCCAAACTTGGCTTAGTCTCTCCCCGCAGCCTTGTGGAACTAAACAGTTTAGCGGAAAAGATGAGATAGCTAATGTCTAGAAATCATGCCTTTTAAGCCAAAAAAGTGAACAGACTTTATTGTGAATGTACAAACTTCAATGTCGTTATTTACACTGCAATGTTTTCTTTGCGATCTATAATGTTCAACTATATGAGTACGCTATGCTTATCTCTAATAGGGACAATGTTGAGCTGTGACATGAAGATACTCTCAAATGAACCAGTAAATCCGCTAAGCGGGCTACTCCGTATAGGGCTCTGGCAAGTAGCCACAACTCTAATTCTTAGTATGGTGTCATTTTCTTTAACTGCACAGCCACTAAAAATTACCACCGTTGATATAGTTCCTGGTGGCTTTGTAGGGAAGAACGGTAGGCCTGCAGGCATGTTTTATGACGTTGCGAACAAGATAGCAGAAACCGCAAAGGTACCCTATCTCAATGTATTAAAACCTTATGCTAGGGTGGTGAAAGACCTTGAAAGTGGTGAAGCCGATATTACTTTATTGGTGTCTAACCCCAACCTTGAAGGAAAGGTCATAAAAGTTGCGCCAATATTTACCGATAAAAATGTTTTGGTTGGAAAACCAAGTCTAAATATACGGTCTTTCGAAGATCTTCATGGAAAGAAAGTAGCCATTATTCGCGGTGTTATTTATTCTACCAAATTTGAACTAGATAAAAATATTAACAAAGTCGAAGTGAATAACTATCGTCAGAGTGTCGGCCTTTTTCTAAAAGGACGAGTGGATGCGATCATAGGGCCGACTTTACCGCTCGGACATGAGCTTAATAATTATGGTTACGATTGGGATGATTTAGGGACACCATATGTCATAAGCTCTAAGCAGATTTGGCTGTTTATGTCTAATAAAAGCAACATGAAAAACATGGTAAATAAACTGTCAGATTCGGTGAGCCTACTTCATAGAAATGGGGGGATTGAAGAGATAGTGTTTAAGTATACTGGGAAGAATAATGCAGTCACTTTTTATTGAATGATCGTTAGAGTGGCTTAATTCGACTAACAACACTCTAATCCACTTAACTCAGTGTCCAAAAGTTCACTCTACTACACGATCAATGTGCTTATGATAATTCATGCAAACAGAACTAACCTTAGTGGAACTATGAGACACTATCGCCTAGTGACACTGAATGGTCCAAATATAATGGTAAGGCGAAAACAATAATTTGTTTTGGGTTGGATGCTCTGTTCAGTATCTAGCCTACAATAAAACATAATCGGGTAACTATCCTTGCATTATTAGGTGCAGATGTATGAACAAAAATTCTCACGGAAGCTTTCTAGTAGAATACGATTATGTCGATGAAAATATTTTAGTTTTCAGGCTTGTTGAGAACTGGAACATGGAAACCGCAAAAGAATTCGTAGATGAAAGCTTAAAAATAGTCGAGGATCGGTTTTCAGGTGAGCGATGGGCTAGTATTGTCGATTATAGAAAATGGGGACTGTGTACACCAGAGGTTATGAACTACTTCAATGGCTCTTGCACCCTCTTCTCTGCTAGCAACCTAGTGCGTCATGCGGTTATTCCCAACAACCAGTTGCAGAGTATGGTGGTTGGGCAATACAGTCATGCGATGAAAGAGTCCGTTATTACCCAATACTTTATCGAGGAAAATACAGCATTGGCGTGGGTAAGAGAATCCTTAAAAAGAAGCCAATAAATATTGGATGGGGCTCCTAACGTGGCGAGTGTGTGACATAGTCACAATGGCCGATCTTTCGGATTACTTCTGGCTATTTAAACGAATCGTAGCTTCTCCCTATCTTGTTATTGCACTAGTTCGGGGCAACTACGTTTTACGCGAGTTTTGGGTCTTAGCGAGTTTGTAGAGGCAGGCTTGGTAAGCTTTGCCATAATCGAAAAAAAACTCGACGATTCCTTGTGTATCAAAACCATTTTCAGCAGAAAAAAGTTGAATCTTTTTTGAGAATACTGCTGAAAATAGCACACAATTATGTTGAGACATCCAGTTTATTAATTGGTTGTTAGCTTCCCAGGCATCTAAAGGAGCCATTCCCCAGTCTCTAGCATCCATTAATGCGCACCATGGAACCAGATCTTTATCCGGTGATGAGTATAACAGTTGATACATTTCATCAAACCAGACCTGAACAGCTTCTTTATTAGTAGAACCTGAGAGCTTAGATCGTAATATTCTGCCCTCAAATTTCATATCCCATTCACCATGAACAGTTCGTCCTACCATCGCACTGACGCTCCTATTTTACCAAGCCATAAATGTGACTTTCTCTAGTATAGAATAGAGCGGTTGACTATCAGTGAAGTGGCACAGTGAATTTGGCAGATGCTTAGGGCCATTTCTAGTTGGCCAAACATCGCTTGACTCCTTACTAACACTTTACTGAGCTGGACAGCTATGGGGAAAGAAGCAGCCTATGGTCCACGAAAGTTCGCGCCATAATGCACCCGCTCTGATACATGTCCCTCACGCCATGAATGCTATAATTTAGAAGTTAAGTTCAGTCAGGACTCTATAGATATTCAGCTATGAAACCGCATCATCCTCTAATCATTGCTTCAAGTTGTTTTTTTTGTTCCTGTTTGTTTGCTTACGAACAGCAGATTATCACAGCGGATGAAAGGAAGCCCTTTCACTATCAAACGGACCAAGGTGACATTTCAGGATCTGCTGCCAAAACCCTTACGTGCGCTTTAGACAAAATGGATGTGCGGTATATTGTTAAGTTCCTACCTTGGTTGAGAGCTCAAACCAAAGTTAAGCAGGGGAAAGCCAGCGCTTTTTTCGCCGCGTCCCAGAGTAATACTCGGGATGAATATGCCACCTTGTCGATTCCATTCGTCAAGCAAAGTTGGAATTGGTATGTATTAAAGGGCTCAAACCTCTTACCTGACTCTCTTGATTTTAAACATAATGCTCAGGTTACAGGTATCTTCGGGGCAAACGCGAGTGTATGGGCAAAGAACAATGGCTATAACTTAGTTGTACATAAGCTAGACAACCTAAATAGTATGGTAACGTTAGCTGAGTTAAAGAGAGTCGACGCTATTTTTGGCAGCAGCGTACTGTTTAACGAATACCTAACTACACACAATAAAATGCACCTTTTTGATATTATTGTTGAAAGCGACAAATCATGGGGGATCTACTACTCAAACGATTACCTATCTAGGAATACAGGATTTCTCGAAGAGTTGAACTCAAACTTAAAGTTATGCACCCAGTAAGTTAGAGGTGACAGGATATCTTCTGGAATGCTTTCGACGTTCGCTCAATCAGTTAGCCGATTATCTAAATACTATCCAAAAGTTATCGTTAAACGAGCCGATAATGAGTGGGAAGAGCTTACCTGGGTGGTAGTCCCCATCAATGATGTAGAATAGAGGTGTTATATGCTTCTCAGAGAATTGTTATATGCGGTACTCTTTTTATTTCTGATTATGGTGTCATCGATTCAATTCAATTGATATTCATATTTTCTGTCTATAGCTTCTCTTGTATTGGCCTGCTCTAGCCAGATTGGTGACATCAGCCAGCAACATTGTACTGCAGAGGGCTGGACTAAGAAACGCCCGCATAATTAGGGTAAGTAAAATGAAGCAAAGAGATAGCCTATGATAGTAGATTCTGATAGCTGTAACACTCTCAGGGTCTTATAATATTCGGTCAAGGTCATTGCTCTCTCTCCCTGCTCAATATCTTGAAAAAGAGTCAACCGAATACCAATTTTGTCCGCGACCTGTTGTTGAGTGAAACCAGTGGCAATACGTCTTTCCTTCAACAAATTAACTATTGTATTAGTTACCATGGCTGCTTCCTATGCAATAAGGTCAGAACTCAACTATCAGATTTCATGCCAATAATAATTATCTGAACAATCAATTTGTTATTGACTTGAATAACGTGGTCGCAACGTAAAAAACTCCAAATTGCAATTGGTAGTTGCAAAATGCAAAGGAATAACCGGCTCTCTAGTTTAGTTGTTAGTTAAGCAAGCTAATTAATTATGGGTATTGCTAACGTGGCTATGAATCGCTTTGATGGAGTTTACAAGGGAACTTTGGCCAAGATACAGATTACTTTTAGTTAGGTCAATTTGGCTCAGAGCTTTACTATCAAACTGCAAAGCCAAACAGAAAAGAGGCAAAACTTTCTTACTAAGCGAAGTTGTAGGTTTGAAGACGATGATCCTAGTGAAGAGTCATCTAGTGAACCTAGTTGAGTAACGAAATTGGGTTCAATTTCTCATATGGATTTATCTTCATTTAACTTGGTTTTTAGCCAATGGATCGCGCCTGCGTCATCATTGAAATATTGCATAGTCAACTTGTTCCCACTTGCTTCAATATGCTGTTTAGCAACCATTTTTTTGATGCTGTTATTTGTAATGATAGCATGCCACCGGCATCGCGAATCCATGAAATCAGGTATGCTGTTATTGAAATGTTCAACCACATCGGGCGAGCATAATCCCCAGTTCCTTAAGTCGCTAACTCCGCCCCATTTATGATTGGGAAAGTTCTCTTTGGCTATGTGCAAAAATAGATCGATAGCCTTATGAGACATTTGAATGTTCCATTGACCATAGAGTCTGTGGATTAAGATCCTATCACTTGTAAGGGATGTATCAAATTCAAAAGCACCAGAAGGTTCGTTCTTCATCGCCGCACCTCGTATTTCGCTGTGTTATCCCTTATAAACTAAGAAGAAACAATCTTCCATCAGTATAGCTAACGTACGTAGAAATGAACTGCTTTCGGGTTAGTTAAATTTGGGAAGGCTTAATAATTTGTGACTACACAAAAGTTGGGCTAGATTAATTTGGGCGAAACTATGGCTGCTGTTGCCATTGAGCTTCAGAAAGTTTATCGAGACAAGTTTGGTAAGCTTTATTGTAATCAAAAAAAAACTGCAAGATCTCATCGGTATGCAAACCTTTTTCAAGAGCAAAGTTTTGCATTTGATTTGTTATAACAAAAGCGAGAAACACACAATTGTGTTCTGACATCCATGTGACAATGGAATTGTAGGTTTCCCATGCATCTTGAGAAGCTAACTGCCAACGGCGGTAATCATTCAGAATCACCCAAGGAGTTGAATATTTCTCAGAAGACGATTCTAAGTGTTTTTGCAATTCGTTCATCTGAGCAATACCCAATTCTCTATTGGTTGCTCCAAAGCTTTCCACATGTAAAAATCGATTTTCAAAACTCATGCTCCACTCACCATGGATATTACGTGGTGTCATTATTTCTCGCCAACAGGTATCAAGATTCTAACTTCAGTATAGTTAACGAACTCAAGGCCGTATTCTCCGAGGAGTCATTTGGCCTGTAATCGACCTTGGGGACGAACTTCGGATTATCTCAGATTGGCCAAATATGGCTTTACTCCTTCTCATATCATGCCCAAGTCAAATAGGAATGGGGCATCAACTGCTTTGTTTTAGCTTATGAATTTTAACTTGCTCAGAACACCATTTTAATATCTCGTCATAATCCTTAGAAAAGAACAATCCGTAGGGCAAGGGGTTATCTTTGTTAGCCTGCATGTTATCTACCATATATTTAAAAAGAGTCGTGTTACACACCATCCCTAACGCTAACATCCCTTCATCGACTAGCAAAGAGTAGACAGGATTCAGAGCCTCCCACCCCTCAGGGGTTGCCATATCCCAATAACGATTATCAGCCAGATAAGACCAATGTTTTCTTGGGTTATTCCTGATAAAGACTTCCAATTGGCGATACATTTCCTGCGATGTATATTCGTTCCATGCCCCGTGATTGTGTGCAATTAGAACATCCCCATTATATTCTAGAGTGAAATATCCGTGAATTAAGTCTTTCATCGTTTGTGACCCAAAAATGGGGAATACTTAGCTTCAGTATAGCTAACGAACGAATGTCTTTTACCCTTGACCGGCGTTGTTGAACAAATCAGGTTGAAGACAGATCTTACCTACGCTTAGCTTCCGTTAGTGTCTAACAGGCATACCTAGTCCTATGACTTTGTTCATGGCTTTGACATTAGCGAGTGCCTCACCGACTTGAGCGTTGTAATGCCTTAAGCTCAATTGACCGCTAGTGAGTCCTTTGTATCGAGACATGGCCGTCTCAGACAGGGAGCGGTCATGGTAACCAGAGTCGATTTTCCATTGGGTTAACGTGTCATTTTTTAACGCTTTAACTGCTTCGTTTCTTGGGTGCCCATCATCCCAAACATCATCCCAAA
>NZ_JAKJTA010000033.1:0-19916 GCF_050337555.1 Vibrio profundum | reverse complement strand
TCACGGTACTTAACGGTGACACAATTCGGACGCGGGGTGGAGCAGCTTGGTAGCTCGTCGGGCTCATAACCCGAAGGTCGTCGGTTCAAATCCGGCCCCCGCAACCAATTTCTTTCAAGGCTTTGGTCTTAAAGATACTGCGACACTAGCTCAGTTGGTAGAGCGCAACCTTGCCAAGGTTGAGGTCACGAGTTCGAACCTCGTGTGTCGCTCCAAATTTCTTTCGCTGAATACTTTCATCGAAAGAGGCAGTTCTCACGGTACTTAACGGTGACACAATTCGGACGCGGGGTGGAGCAGCTTGGTAGCTCGTCGGGCTCATAACCCGAAGGTCGTCGGTTCAAATCCGGCCCCCGCAACCAATTCTTTCTCTGACTACGTTCATCGAAAGAGACAGTTCTCACGGTACTTAACGGTGACACAATTCGGACGCGGGGTGGAGCAGCTTGGTAGCTCGTCGGGCTCATAACCCGAAGGTCGTCGGTTCAAATCCGGCCCCCGCAACCAATTTCTTTCAAGGCTCTAGTCTTAAAGATACTGCGATACAAAATCCAGCTAGTAGAAACCTTATTAAGGTCAGATAACAAGCTCAGATGATGTGCATTGCTATAAACTTCTTATCTGATTCCATAAAAACACAGTTAAAACACACAGTTATTGTAAGTGTGGCTTGGTTGGTCTTTTTTTAATGGAAAGTTGCACAAATAAAATCTGTGCTCTACAGTTAGTTGTGGCTTGTTTAGACAAGCATCCTACGGCTTGACAGCCTCTAGTCCTAGAAAACTCTAATAACACCCTCCAAGCATAAACTAGTAACAGGCTTCATTTAAAGCATTAACAGAGTTATCCACAAATTCAGTGGTGTGGATAAGTTAGTGGGTAAAGCTTGCGTAGACGGTAATTTGATGAAGGCAACAAAGATCTTTTTACTTCAAACTTGGCTTGCATATTTAGTGAAATTAACTGTAACCTATTGAATATCAATCAATTGTTGATTATTTTTACCCTGTTGCACTGATCTTTTAGTTGAATTGATGAAGAGTTTTGTTGATCTTTCTCAATGTTTCAGTTTGTGATTAACATTTCTTTCTTTATAAAATTCTTTATCGCGCTTCGTTGTTTTCCACATCTCTATTTTGTGTCGGAAATCCCACAATATGTGTTGTGAGGTGGGGAGTTTTATGCGTCTCGGGGTAATCCCTTCTGCACGATGCGAATCAGTCTTTGTTGCTTTGAGCGGGTGCGATTGAGGTTGTCAGTGCTTGATGCCTGAGCTTCTTGCATGTTAATGGTTTGTTCATTGAGTGACCACTCAATGTGTTCATCTAGCAAACTGTGCTCACCACGCCTACCTTGTAGTGCATTAACGACTTGTTCGGAATAAGGAGCATTACCTAGCGCGATGGCAATATTGCGTAGCCACTGTAGGTGGCCAATACGGCGAATCGCTGAGCCTTCCATCCGTTTTAGAAATTGCTCTTCTGTCCATTGAAATAAGTCGATGAGCTTCGCTGAAGCGAATATATCTCGGCGATGAAAATCTGGCTCGGTGGTGATTTCTGCTTGCCGGTTCCATGGACAAACGAGCTGGCAGTCGTCGCAGCCATAAATGCGATTGCCCATCGCTTTACGAAATTCGATAGGGATAATGCCATCGAACTCGATAGTTAAGTAGGAGATGCAGCGCCGAGCATCGACAACGCCTTCAGATATGATGGCTTGAGTTGGACATGAGGTCATACATGCGGTGCATTTTCCACATTCGTTTTTACTCGGTGTGTCGACGGGTAGTGGCAAATCAATCAATAGCTCGCCTAAAAAAAACCAAGATCCAGCTTCCTTGTCCAATATTAGGGAATGCTTGCCTGTCCAGCCTAGTCCCGCTTTTTGTGCTAAGGGACGCTCAAGCACTGGAGCGGAATCAACAAATGGACGATAGCCAAATACGCCCACTTCTTGCTCTATTCTTTGCGCCAGTTTTTTCAGTTGATTACGAACAATCTTGTGGTAATCGCGGCCGAGTGCATAGCGGCTAATGTAGCCTTCTTCTGTGTTGGATAGGTTGGAAGCAAATTTCGCCTCTGGTGGGAGATAGTCAATTCGCGCGCTGATGGCTCGCACAGTGCCAGGTAGAAGCTCGTGAGGTCGAGCTCTCATCATCCCGTGTCGTGCCATCCAATCCATATCACCATGATAACCCGCATCTAGCCAACGCTGGAGCGCTGGTTCATGTTCACTCAGATCTACATCAGTAATCCCCACCTTTTGGAAGCCAAGCTCTGAAGCCCAAAGCTTAATATTGTCAGCCAGAGTTTGGTAATCCATGGTGTGTTTCTCGGGAATCTAAGGGGGGCGGATCTTACCGGATCTTTCGCTGTGAATCTAGTTAACGTGATGAATGTTTGCGCAGTTCGTAACGCGATAGTGACAAAAGCGGCGTTAGTTGAGATAATTTTCCCTCAGCTAACACAACATATCTTGTTTCACCGAACTGTCCCAGTTTATTATTTTTGATCCTTGTTAGCTCACGACTAACGGAATAATTAGAGAACGTATTAATGAATACCATACAATTGGCCCTTGGAAACGAGCAGGCGACGATCAATGCTGGTGCGGCAATTGCAAAGCTGTGTGTGCAGCAAACCTCAATTTACCTTCATGGAGATTTAGGAGCTGGTAAAACCACTTTTAGCCGTGGCTTCATTCGTGCGTTGGGCCATTCGGGAAATGTGAAAAGTCCAACCTATACGATCGTTGAACCTTATGAACTTGATAATAAAAACATCTATCATTTTGACTTGTATCGTTTATCCGATCCTGAAGAATTGGAGTTTATGGGAATTCGGGACTATCTAACACCGGATTCAATATGCTTGGTTGAGTGGCCAGAGAAAGGACATGGGCTGCTGCCCGGTGCGGATCTTGATATCACTTTGGAATACAAGGGTGAAGAGCGAACATTGTTCATTCAAGCCAACAATGATTATGGACGTTCACTGCTGGACAAGTTGGAGTTAAGTTGATTGCAAAATTACGACGGGGCGCCATTCTTTGTTTGACGCTAGCGCTTTGGGCGGTCCCCGGTTTAGTGTGGGCCAATTCGCTAGAGGCTATTCGCGTTTGGCCGTCCCCCGATGAAACACGTGTGGTGCTCGATCTGAAATCAGATTTAGATTACAGCTATTTTATGCTAAGTAATCCAAGTCGCTTGGTTGTTGATCTAAAAAAGACCCGTTTACAAACCAAGCTACCGATAAAAGTCGGTAATAGCGCGGTCTTGAGTAAAATTCGCAAAAGCTCTCCTCCTACTAAGTCCACCTATCGCTTGGTGTTTGAACTAAAGAAAAAACTTAAGGCTAAGTTGTTTGAGCTACCACCTGCACCACTGGGTCCGCATAAACATCGTCTAGTTATAGACTTGCCTCATTCACAGTCAGCGCAGGCCGCCCCATCGACTCGTAGCAGAAAAGGGGTCAAAACGGATGCGCCAAAGGCGAGCGGCAACAAAGAAATTGTTGTGGCAATCGATCCAGGACATGGCGGTGAAGACCCTGGATCGATAGGCCCTACTGGTAAATACGAAAAAACGGTGACGCTCGCGATTGCCAAAAAGATTGCACATGATATGGATGCAATTCCCGGTATTAGAGCGGTGCTAACTCGGACTGGCGATTATTATGTCGGCTTGAATAAACGTACCGAAATTGCACGTCACGACAAAGCGTATATTTTGGTGTCTATTCATGCTGATGCGTTTATGACGCCGCAGCCAAGAGGCGCGTCTGTCTTTGTGCTCAATACGCGCCGTGCGAACACTGAAATCGCTCGGTGGGTTGAAAATAGTGAAGCGCAATCAGAGCTTTTAGGGGGGGCTGGGCAAGTCTTGGCGAAAAACTCTGACGACAAAAATGTTAGCCAAACCCTGCTTGACCTGCAATTTAGCCACTCGCAAAACGAAGGGTATAAATTAGCGTCGGATATTCTGAAGCAGCTTGCCCCTGTGGCACGTTTACACAGAAGCAAACCTGTGTACGCGAGTCTAGCGGTACTCAAGTCGCCAGATATCCCCTCTGTATTGGTAGAAACGGGCTTTATTTCCAATCCGATAGAAGAGCGCTTGTTATTTCAACCAAGTCATCAAAATAATATTGCCCGCGCGATCACTGAAGCTGTCGTTAAATATTTTGAGGTTGAACCGCCGCCGGGAACTTTGTTTGCTCAGCGCTTAAAATCGCAATCTTATAAGGTGAAACGAGGTGATTCATTGTCTCGAGTTGCGCAAAAAATGGGTACGTCGGTGAGCGCTTTGGTAAAGGCAAACAACTTGAAGCGAACATCGCTATATGTTGGCCAAGTGCTTAAAGTACCAAGCCGGAGTACGCCAAATATTGCCCCGCGCAAAGTGAGCGATTTTGAAACCAAAATCGTCACCCATGTGGTTCAACGGGGTGATTATTTAGGGCGTATAGCGGACAAGTATAAAGTGAGCGTGGCGCAAATTAAGAAGGAAAATTCACTGCGTTCGAATACTTTATTTGTCGGGCAGAAGTTGAATATTTCAGTGAGCCTGAGGGATCTTCCGCTGCGAAAGTATAAAGTTCGCAGAGGGGAATACTTGGGTAAGATTGCGAGTCGGTACGGCGTGTCTGTGAGCAGTCTTCGCCGTGTCAACAAGTTGACGACAAACGAGCTGGCTATTGGTCAGGTTCTTATCATTCCTCACAAGTAAAGTAACGGTTTATGACGATTAAAATCTTACCTGCAAGACTGGCCAACCAAATAGCGGCTGGCGAGGTGGTCGAGCGCCCCGCTTCGGTCGTGAAAGAGCTAGTTGAAAACAGCCTAGATGCCGGAGCGACGAAGATTGAAGTCGATATCGAACTCGGGGGAGCAAAGCTGATTCGCGTGCGCGATGACGGCAAAGGCATCGATAAAGAACAACTTGGCTTGGCGCTGAGTCGTCATGCCACTTCTAAAATACATTCATTAGATGATTTAGATGCGATTGTTAGCTTAGGCTTTCGTGGTGAGGCTCTGGCGAGTATTAGCTCGGTATCTCGCTTAACCTTGACGTCGCGCCCTGTTAATCAAGAGCAAGCTTGGTCTGCCCAGTGCGAAGGCCGCGACATGGAAGTGAAACTGCAACCTGCCGCTCATCCAGTTGGCAGTACGGTGGAAGTGGCGGATCTATTTTTTAACACGCCAGCACGTCGTAAGTTTTTACGCACTGAAAAGACAGAGTTCCAGCATATTGACGAGTTTTTAAAACGTATAGCTTTAAGTCGGTTCGATGTGTCCATTTTCTTACGCCACAACGGTAAAGTGGTCCGCCAGTATCGTAAAGCCAGTAATACTCAGCAAACGGAAAAGCGCCTTGCTGCGGTCTGCGGCAGCGCCTTTGTTCGCTCAATGCTGCATATTCAGTTGGCTCATCAAGATCTGAAACTGACGGGGTGGATTACTTCACCTGAAGGCGCTAGGCAACAGAGTGACTTACAATACTGCTATGTGAATGGCCGCGTGGTGAAGGACAAACTAATCAATCATGCGATTCGTCAAAGTTACGAAACCACGCTAAGGGCTGACCAATACGCCACCTACGTACTGTTTATTGACGTTGACCCTCATCAAGTCGACGTTAATGTGCACCCAGCTAAACATGAAGTGAGATTTCATCAAGCTCGCTTAATCCACGATTTTATCTATCAGGCTTTAAGTGATGCATTAGCACAAAGCATTGATCTTCCCGTGCCGACTTCCAGCGCTAAAGCTGAGGTTGTTAGCCGGACGCTACCGAATGAATCTGAATCGCGCCCACCTACACCTGACCGGGAGCGGTTTCCGTCGGTAGGTGAGTCTATCGCTAAGAGTTCTCAAGGTGACTATCGCTCTACTGGGTTGCAGGATCTGCCAGAATCTCGTCATTCCAAAGCTCAGGTTCAAACTCAAGGTCCGTGGGAGGGTCATGCGCCACGCCAAGGAAGCTCGTCTTCCTTACCTAAAAAACAACCCTCTGTGTCTCGCCAAGAGAGGCAGGTATATGGTCAATTACTGGCAACAGAACAGCCGCCTGTTGAATCTGTGGTTCAAGAGGTCTCACCGTCTTATTCTTCCTCATTGAATAAGGTGGTGGATGCCGACAGTATTAAGGAACTTGGCAGTGCGATTGCGATTGTGGATAAGAATCACTTACTCATGAGCGATAAGCGTCAAGTGCTACTCGTATCGCTACCTCGAGTTGAGTGGTTGAATAATTTTCGCCGCTTAGATACGAGCAAAGGTGGATTGGTGGCACAACCGCTGTTGGTGCCATTGGCATTAAACGTATCGTCTAAAACGCTCGTAATCATAGAGCAATGTCAGCCGAACTTTTCGCCACTAGGAATAGAGCTCAAAGTGCGTAACCGCTCCACTGTCTTAGTGATGGCCGTACCTCAGCCGCTTCGGCAGCAAAATTTGCAGAAACTTATCCCTGAGTTATTGGTCTATATGCAAAGCTTGCTTGAGCAAAGTGATGCGATCGTTCAAAGTAAACTGAGCGAGTGGCTCTCTGTGCAGACTTCACCTCCGTTGGATGATTACACCTTGTCTCAGGCAATTCAGTTAATTGCGGAATTTGAGCAGTTGTGGCAAGGTGCTCTGCCTTTGCATGATCCACTTTTAGTGCAAGAAGTGGACTTTAGCCATACCCTCACAGCTCTCCAGCGTGGGTAAAAAAACGGTGCTTACAACGAGTGTTGATCACTTGTAATGGTAACTACCGCTCAACATTGAAAGATAAACAGGCCGAATAGCGATGAACAAAGAACTCCCGTTAGCTTTATTTTTAATGGGGCCGACCGCCTCAGGGAAAACTGACTTGGCTATTCGCCTCTGTCAGCAGTTTCCTGTGGAAATTATCAGCGTCGACTCGGCGTTGATTTATCAAGGAATGGACATAGGGACGGCGAAACCTACCGCCGATGAATTGGCACTGGCTCCCCATCGACTCATTGATATCCTAGATCCAAAAGAAGCATATTCTGCTGCTGACTTTCGCGCGGATGCTCTGCGTGCAATGAATGACATTGTATCGAAAGGTAAAATCCCCTTATTGGTTGGTGGGACGATGTTATACTTTAAGGCTTTGTTAGAAGGCTTATCGCCACTACCCGCGGCCGATCCAGAAATACGTCAAGATATTGAACAGCAAGCCAATGAATTTGGCTGGCAAGCGTTGCATCAACAATTACAACAGATTGATCCTGTGGCTGCTGAACGTATTCACCCTAACGATCCTCAGCGCTTATCGCGTGCACTTGAGGTGTATAAGATCTCCGGTAAGACGATGACTGAACTAACAGAGACGAAAGGGGACTCGCTGCCGTTTCGGGTTAAGCAGTTTGCTATCGCACCTCAAGAACGCAGTGAGCTACATCGTCGCATTGAATTGAGATTTCAAATGATGTTGGATGCTGGTTTTGAACAGGAAGTACAAGCGTTATATCAGCGTGATGACCTCCACCCTGACTTACCTTCTATCCGCTGTGTTGGCTATCGCCAAATGTGGGATTACTTAGCAGGGAAGGACTCGTTGGATGAAGCCGTATTTAAGGGAGTGTGCGCCACTAGGCAGTTGGCTAAGCGCCAATTGACTTGGTTAAGAAGTTGGAAAGACTTAACTTGGCTCGACAGTAACGATCCAAAAACAGCATTTGAAACACTGGTAAATGCGGTAGCATCCGACTGAATTAACTGTGTATAATGTGATCACTTTAGTGTGAATTGACCTCGTGAGAGAGGTGTTACTTGATATTTGCGGTTTTTGACTGCATAACAAGTAATATTGGGGTTATATTATTCGTTTAGCTTGGCGCCAAGGCGGTACCTCACTTAACGTGCACTACTAGCTAAATAATTACAACAAAATACAAATAAGGAAAAGATAAAATGGCTAAGGGGCAATCTTTACAAGACCCATTTTTGAATGCATTACGCCGTGAACGTATTCCGGTGTCTATCTATCTTGTAAATGGAATTAAGCTACAGGGACAAATAGAGTCTTTCGATCAATTTGTGATCTTATTGAAAAATACCGTTAATCAAATGGTTTATAAGCATGCTATCTCGACTGTGGTTCCGGCTCGTGCGGTGAATCATCACACAGCAGAGCGTGCGGCATCAGATCGTCCAGAAAAAGCAGAGGATTAATCCTCTGCCTCCAACTAAATTCGTATATTTAAGGAGTCGATCGCTTGTTTGACCGTTACGAAGCCGGTGAGCGAGCCGTACTTGTTCATATCAATTTTACGCAAACAGGTGAGTGGGAAGATCTAAAAGAGATTGAAATGTTAGTTTCGTCTTCAGGCGCTTCAGCATTGCAAGTTGTGACTGGTAGTCGCCAGTCTCCCCACCCCAAATATTATGTCGGAGAAGGTAAAGCAGAAGAGATTGCACAAGTTGTGCAGCTTGTCGAAGCCGATGTCGTGATTTTCAATCACTCCCTTTCTCCTGCTCAAGAGCGTAATCTCGAAAAACTTTGTCAATGCCGAGTGCTAGACCGAACTGGATTGATCTTAGATATCTTTGCTCAGCGAGCTCGTACGCACGAAGGTAAATTACAAGTTGAACTCGCACAATTGCGTCACATCTCCACGCGTTTGATCCGTGGCTGGACTCACCTAGAAAGACAAAAAGGTGGGATTGGTTTACGTGGTCCTGGAGAAACCCAACTGGAGACTGACCGCCGCTTACTACGAGATCGCATCAAAGCTATTTTGCGTCGCCTCGATAAAGTGGCGAAACAGCGTGAACAAGGTCGCCGGGCGCGAAATCGCGCGGAGATCCCTACGATCTCGCTCGTGGGTTACACCAACGCAGGTAAATCTACCCTCTTTAACCAGATTACTCGGGCCGGTGTTTACGCCGCTGATCAGCTGTTTGCCACACTCGATCCAACGCTTAGAAAGATTGAACTTGATGATATTGGGCCGGCTATTTTGGCTGATACTGTTGGGTTTATTCGTCATCTACCGCATGATTTGGTTGCCGCGTTTAAGGCGACGCTTCAAGAAACTCAAGAAGCGGACATTCTCCTGCACGTTGTCGATGCCAGTGACGAGCGTTTCCGAGAGAATATTCATGCGGTCGATGTTGTTTTGGCGGAAATAGATGCCGATGAAGTTCCTTCACTATTGGTGATGAACAAAATCGACAGCATGCCAGATCAGAGACCGAGAATAGAGCGTGATGAGGAAGGTCTGCCACGGGTAGTGTGGGTATCAGCAATGGATGGCGTGGGTATGGATTTGCTGTTTACGGCATTGTCTGAACGTTTGGCGCGCCAGCTTGTGCACTATCAATTGTGCATTCCGCCTCAGTATCAAGGGCGGATTCGTAGTACTTTCTTTCAATTTAACTGTATTCAGAGTGAAGAGTATGACCAAGATGGCAACTTGCTGATCGATATTCGAATGCAACAAGTCGATTGGTTTAAACTAGAGAAAAGAGAAGAGGCAGTTTTACGTGACTTTATAGTTACTTAAAGGACTGCTAGAGTATAACGTCATACCTAATGATGGAGCTTTCTAATGGCGTGGAATGAGCCTGGTAATAATAATGACGATAACGGCCGCGATAAGGACCCTTGGGGGAACAAAAATAATCGCGGTGGTCGTAATCAAGGACCGCCTGATTTAGACGAAGTGTTTAATAAACTAAGTCAAAAGCTGAGTGGTAAATTTGGTGGCAAAAATGGCAAAGGTGTACCATCAGGTGCAGGCGGAAAAATCGGTATTGGTCTGATTCTTCTAGCGGCCTTAGTTGTTTGGGCCTTTTTCGGAATCTACACCGTTGGTGAAGCGCAGAGAGCGGTTGTCTTGCAGCTAGGCAAGTTTGATCACATTGAAGGCCCCGGCCTGAATTGGCGTCCGCCGTTTATTGACAGCTATACCTTAGTGAATGTGCAGTCTATTCGCTCATTGCGAGCGTCTGGCACTATGTTGACTAAAGATGAAAATGTTGTAACTGTGTCAATGGATGTTCAATATCGAGTGTCGGATCCGTTTAAGTATTTGTATCGAGTGACGAACGCAGACGATAGCTTGCGTCAGGCGATGGATTCTGCCCTGCGCGCCGTTATTGGTGACTCTTTGATGGACAGCATCTTGACAGATGGTCGTCAACAAATTCGTCAAAGCACTCGAGAAACGCTAGAGCGCATCATCGATAGATATGACATGGGCATTCAGATTGTTGCTGTCAACTTTGAAGATGCAAGGCCACCAGAGCAAGTAAAAGCTGCGTTCGATGATGCAACCGCATCTCGAGAAGACGAACAGCGTTATGTAAGAGAAGCAGAAGCTTACAGCAACGATGTGCTGCCGAAAGCTGCGGGTCGTGCTGAACGTATTAAGAAAGAAGCGCAAGGTTACTCTGAACGTATTGTGAATCAAGCAGAAGGTAAAGTTGCTCAGTTTGACGAGCTATTACCTGAGTATAAAGCGGCACCAAAAGTAACCCGTGAACGTTTGTACCTAGATACGATGGAAACTGTGTACGCCAACACTTCTAAGGTATTGATTGATTCTAAATCTAGTGGCAATTTGCTTTATCTACCGATTGATAAACTGAAATCGGAGGCGAGTCATGCTCAAGGTAAAGGCAAATCTGGCGACAACTCAACTTATGCGCCAATTCAAGTGGAGTCGAAGACCAGTACCCATAGTAGTACGCCTTCTTCCCGCGCAACGGATTCACGTCAAGGGAGATACCAATAATGCGTAAACTAATGATACCTCTGTTGGTAGTAGTTCTGGTGCTATTCTTGATGTCGGTGTTTGTTGTGCCAGAAGGTGAGCGTGGTATCGTGATCCGCTTTGGCCGAATACTGAAAGACAACAATGAGATTGCCCGAATTTACCAGCCTGGGCTGCACTTTAAACTGCCGCTGTTTGACCGAGTGAAGAGACTTGATGCTCGAATTCAAACGATGGATGGTCGCTCTGATCGCTTTGTAACGGCAGAGAAAAAAGACATCATTATTGATTCGTACATAAAATGGCGTATCAAGGATATGGGCAAGTTTTACTTGGCGACAGGTGGCGGTAACGTCCTAACCGCTGAATCTCTTTTAAGCCGAAAAGTGACCGATATTCTACGTTCACAAATTGGTTCGCGTGACATCAAGCAGATCGTTTCGGGTCCACGTAATGAAGCTATTGCGTTGAATCCGGATAGTGAAGCGCTGTCGAATGAAGCAGCCAAGCAAGCTCTAGAAGTCGAAGGGCAGCGTGACGTGATAATGCAGAACGTGCTTGATGGAACTCAAATAAGTGCGATGAAAGATTTGGGTATTAGCGTGATTGATTTCCGTATCAAGAAAATCAATTTGCCAGATAGTATCAGTAAATCTATCTATGATCGTATGCGAGCAGAGCGTGAAACGGTAGCGCGTAAGCACAGAGCGCAGGGTCGTGAAAAAGCAGAAGTGATTCGCGCCCAAGCCGAGCTAGAGGTCGCTACGATTCTTGCTAAAGCGGATAAAGACTCTCGTACCATTCGTGGTAAAGCGGACGCGAAAGCTGCTGAAATTTATGCGAAAGCGTATAAGAAGGCACCTGAGTTCTATTCGTTCATTCGTTCTTTGAATGCTTACAAGCAGTCGTTCGATAATAAGAGTGATATTTTAGTGTTGGATCCGAATTCGGCCTTTTTCCAATACATGAATAATCCAAGAGGCGATGCTGCGAAAAAGTAAGTCGCGCATAGCTAATATGAAAAGGCTCCTGTTTAGGAGCCTTTGTCTTTTATAGGGGAAAGAAAATGATGGACTCGCTCTGGTTAGCCTTTGGCTTGGTGTTAATTGCTGAAGGCTTAGGTCCTTTACTGGCACCGAATGGTTGGCGGCGTATGGTGGCGCAGCTAAGCCAGCAACCCGATCAAAACCTGCGCCGAATTGGGGGCTGCTTAGTGGTTGCGGGCATGGTGATTAGCTACGTGTTTCTACATACTCAGTAATGAGGTGGCGGTGTTTCTTCCGATTCGTCAGCCATCGGTGAGCTGTCGATGGTTTTAATCTTTCCGACCAAGAATTGCATCTGTGTTTGCATTTTGCTGATCAATAATTGTTGTTCGCTTAGCGCGTTGTTGAGGCTATCGATGGTTTGCTCTTGAAACGCGAGTTGGCATTCCAAATCATTAATTCGGCCTTCCAATAAAGTTTGCTTGTTATCAGTCATAATCGTCGAGTTTCCACGCTTGTGCGATGCCAGCTGAAGTGCCAGATATCACTCTATGCTTATTATCAAAGGCGACATCATACACTACGGCTCGAGGTGGGCGCGTATCTTTTTTCGGCATGGCCTCAAAGCCATCGAGCTTATTTCCTGTTGCGGTTTGCCAGACTACGATTCGACTGGAGGGGGCACCTGTCACGAGCACTTTCCCATCATCAGAGAAGCGCGCGCTAGAAAAAATAAGTTGTCTTGAGAAACTATGTAGATTCGATACTTCTTTGCCGGTAGTGAGATCCCATATAATGGCTTGGTTACCACTGTCTGAGGTGAAAGCGTATTTTCCGTCTCGTTGTAGCGCGACGCGTACGATACGTTGGTCGTGGTCAAACTGACGAACCACATGACCTGTAGCTGTACTCCATAAGTAGGCTTTATGGTCATTACCTCCTGATAAAGCATATTGGCCATTTGGAGACAGGGCGACCGTTGTGACTTTATCTCGGTGGGCGAGGAACTCAAGGCGTCTGCCGGTCGTGAGGTTGATATAGATGGCTTTGCCGTTGCTTAGTCCCAAGAGAACCTGCTGGCCATCGCTGGAGATATCAATATCGACAATCAAGCCATCAGAGACTGACCATAATCCTCGAGCCTGACCCCAGCCTAGATCCCACACAGCGAAGTTGGTTTGGGTAGCTGTAACCGCAAAGCGAGCGCTATCGGATATTTTTATCGTAGAGACGGTATTGGCATCTGGATCTTGTGCGCCTAAATCTGCCAGCTTTTTGTTGTTATCGAGATCCCACAACACCAATTGCTGCCGTTGTGAGTAAATTAGGGCAAAACGAGCGTCACGACTAAGCGCGAAACTTGTGGTTCCATCGGGATCTAGAACCCATCTTTGGTCGTCATGACTGGAGAAAAAGCATCCATTTAACAGAATGATGACACTAAATAGGGAAATTGAATGAAAAATGGTTTTCATTATGGCTAAATGTCCATTTGCGGTAGCACCATTGCAACACCTATAGCATATATTGGTACAAGTACCCAGTGCACTCCAGTCTTTACAACAGTTTTGTGCACGTTAACAAATGGTTAGACCACTAACTTGGAGAATTCAATGAAATCAATCTTTAAAGTGTCGCTACTCGCGGCAACCGTAGTGTTAGCCGTTGGCTGCCAAAAAGAAGAATCGAAGACGGCGAGCAAAGCAGCTGCACCGGCTACCGAGCAAAGCCAAGCGGCGACTGCGTCAAAGAGCACGCCAGCGCAATTCAAGTCAGAAGATGACAAAGCGGCGTACGCGATTGGTGTGTCTTTCGCGAACTATCTAGGTGAAAGCATTGAGAAGCCGAACCAAATGGGCATCAAGCTGACTAAAGATGAAGTGCTGAAAGGCATTGAAGACGCGTTTGCTGGTAAAGCGAAACTAAACCAAGAAGAAACGCGTACTGCGCTAGAGTCTTTGGATAAGCGCGTTACAGTGAAAATGCAAGAAAAAGCGAAAGCATCAGCGGAGTCTAACCTTAAAGCGGGTGAAGAGTTTCAAGCTAAGTTCGCTAAAGAAAAAGGCGTAACTAAGACGGCTTCTGGTCTTTTGTACAAAGTGATCACTGAAGGTAAAGGTGCTAAGCCTGTTGCGACTGACATCGTAGAAGTTAACTACACAGGTAAGCTTATCGATGGCACTAAATTTGACAGCTCTTACGATCGCGGTAAGCCAGTAAGCTTCCCTTTGGATAAAGTGATTCCTGGTTGGACTGAAGGTCTACAATTGATGCCTGCAGGTTCTAAATTTGAGTTTGTTATCCCAGCGAAGTTAGCTTACGGCCCACAAGCAACTGGGCACATTCCTGCCAATTCAACCTTGGTATTTGATGTTGAACTTATCAAAGTTGGTAAGCAGGCAGCAGCTAAAGGCGTGAAAACGACCAAATAATATCATCAAGTTATTGGTGTAATAATAAGGCCTGACATTGTCAGGCCTTATTTCGTTTTGTTGCAGCAAATCTTAGCTATACGTCACTCACTGTTGATTAAATAGGTCAATCGGCTCAAATTTTCTGATAAAATCGCGCGAAATTTTTGAGTCTCTTTGAGGTGGATACACGTGACGACAACAGATACTGTTACCCAAGACATGTTAATGGAAATGGATTCCGTAAATGTGATGGCTTTCAGCGAGAGCGATAAGGTGATTTTGCGATCTTATGAAGCTGTCGTCGATGGTATCGCCAGTTTAATTGGCCCTTTCTGTGAGATAGTGCTGCACTCGCTGGAAAACTTGAATACCTCAGCGGTTAAGATTGCCAACGGCGAGAACACCGGTCGCCAAGTAGGGTCACCGATCACTGATTTAGCGTTAAAAATGCTGCAGGATATTGAGGGTTCTGAGCGTAATTTTTCCCGTTCGTATTTTACCCGTGCTAAGGGCGGCGTGTTGATGAAATCAATCACGATTGCGATTCGCAATGGAGATGATCGGGTGATTGGACTGTTGTGTATTAACGTTAACCTCGATGCGCCATTTAGCCAAATATTGCAAGCTTTCCTTCCCGATCAAGACAGCAAGCAGGCTGCGTCTTCGGTGAATTTTGCCAGTGACGTCGAAGAGCTGGTGGATAAAACGGTGGAACGTACCATCGAAGAAATCAACGCCAACAAGTCGGTATCGAATAATACTAAGAATCGCCAGATAGTTATGGAGCTATTCGACAAAGGCATTTTTGATATTAAAGATGCGATTAACCGGGTTGCGGATCGATTGAATATCTCTAAACATACGGTGTACTTGTATATCAGGCAAAGAAAAGTAGAGGATGAGACCAGTTGAATCAAAAGTTAACTTATACGCTTCTTGTGACAGGCTCGCTTTATGGTTCGCAATCGGCGCGTAATGCATACATGTTTGCCAAAGAGTTGCTGACCCAGGGTCATCAGTTGGTGAGCGTGTTCTTTTATCAAGACGGTGTTTTGAATGCTAGCGCTTACAGCGTTCCTGCCAATGATGAGTTTGATTTAGTCTCTGCGTGGCGCCAGCTGGAAAAAGACCACGCTGTTCGGCTGGAAACCTGTGTGTCGGCTGCGTTGCGTCGAGGTGTGGTGAGTGAAGCCGAATCTGAACAGCATAAGCTTGATGGGCAGAATTTTTCTGCTCAGTTTTCTCAAGTGGGCTTGGGAAGTTTAGCCGAAGCCATGTTGACGCAAGACCGAGTGGTGGAATTTTGAAAAAAAAATTAGCGTTTGTATTTAAATCGTTGCCGCACTCGGATGCATCAGGTCGTGAAGGGCTTGATGCGCTATTGGCTGCGTCGGCATATACCGAAGACTTGGCGGTGTTTTTTCTTGCTGATGGCGTGAATCAGTTGCGAAACTCTCAGTCACCAACACAGATTTTATGCCGAGATTATATCGCGACATTCAAGTTGCTGGAGCTGTACGATATTGAGCAGGTGTACGTGTGTGGGCAGAGTCTAGCACAGTGGGGTCTTAGCAATGAAAACTTGCTCATTGACACGCAAGTCGTCAATTCAGAGAAACTCACGGAGTTGCTCTCTCAATGTCAGACCATTTTGACTTTCTAGGAGCGGAACGTGCTACATATTATTAGATCATTAGAAGCGATTGCGACCGCGCTGGCGTATAGCTCAGAGAAGGACGATATTTTGCTCGTTGAGAGCGCCGTGTATGCTTCAATTGCACAGCATGCTCTGGTCGAAGTATTGCGTGCTCACCGTGGTGTGGTATATGCACTTCAGGCAGACTTAGAAGCTCGTGGTTTATCCAAACTGCTGGATAATGAGGTAACGCTGGTCAGTTTTACAGGTTTTGTTGAATTAACAACAAGTAACGAGGCTTCGGTGACTTGGTGAACCCCTTTTTTTACGCGATTTGGGTAGTTTTAACCTGCTGGTGACGAAAAAGATCTGTATATTTCTTGACACACATCCCCGCTCTGAATAGAATTTTGCGTCCCTATTTGTACATAACGTACGTAGGGTAGATTTTTCATCAAGCTTACTTTCAAGTAAATCAGGAGCTAGTTAATGGCAACTATTAACCAGTTGGTACGTAAGCCTCGTGCAAAGCAAGTTGTTAAAAGCAACGTGCCTGCACTAGAAGCGTGCCCGCAAAAACGTGGTGTATGTACTCGTGTTTACACGACTACACCTAAAAAACCTAACTCAGCACTTCGTAAGGTTTGCCGTGTTCGTCTAACGAACGGCTTTGAAGTGACTTCGTACATTGGTGGTGAAGGCCACAACCTACAAGAGCACAGTGTTGTTCTTATCCGTGGCGGTCGTGTAAAAGATCTTCCGGGTGTACGTTACCACACAGTTCGCGGCGCACTTGACTGTGCTGGCGTAAACGACCGTAAACAAGGTCGTTCTAAGTATGGTGTGAAACGTCCTAAGTCTTAATGCGTCTTTTTTTAAAAGAAAGCGTTAAGTAAGGCCAAACACTATTTTATTTATTATTTTTTGATAAAACTGAAAAGTTTTGGATAAAACCTGAAGAAGACAACGGAGAATATCCATGCCACGTCGTCGCGTTATAGGCCAGCGTAAGATCCTTCCAGATCCTAAGTTCAAATCTGAACTGCTGGCAAAATTCGTTAACATCCTTATGGTTGACGGAAAAAAATCTACTGCAGAGAAAATTGTTTACACTGCATTAGAAACAATGGCTGAGAAATCTGGTAAAGATCACTTAGCTGTATTTGAAGAAGCTCTTGAAAATGTTCGCCCATCGGTAGAAGTTAAATCTCGCCGTGTAGGTGGTTCAACTTACCAAGTACCTGTAGAAGTTCGTCCGGTTCGCCGTAACGCTCTTGCTATGCGTTGGGTAGTTGAAGCTGCGCGTAAGCGTGGTGAAAAATCTATGGCTCAACGCCTAGCTGCTGAAATGCTAGACGCGTCTGAGAACAAAGGTACTGCGGTTAAGAAACGTGAAGACGTTCACCGCATGGCTGATGCTAACAAAGCATTCGCACATTACCGCTGGTAATACCTTTATGGTGCTGCGAGGCCTTCTCGCAGCACTCTTTATTTTCTATCCGACCTTTAACTGAAATAGAAAATAGGGTTTATTCATATTTCAGAATCTCTTTTTTGAAACATCAATAGTCCCTAGAAGAGGATACAATTGTGGCTCGCAAAACTCCTATTGAGCGCTACCGTAATATCGGCATCGTCGCACACGTAGATGCAGGCAAAACCACCACCAGTGAACGTATTCTGTTTTACACCGGCCTGTCTCATAAAATCGGCGAAGTTCACGATGGTGCAGCAACCATGGACTGGATGGAGCAAGAGCAAGAGCGTGGTATCACAATCACTTCTGCTGCGACGACCACATTCTGGCGTGGTATGGAAGCGCAATTCCAAGACCATCGCATCAACATCATTGATACTCCGGGACACGTTGACTTTACGATTGAAGTAGAGCGTTCGCTGCGAGTTCTAGATGGCGCGGTTGTAGTTTTCTGTGGTTCTTCCGGTGTTGAACCTCAATCTGAAACCGTTTGGCGTCAAGCTGATAAATATTCAGTACCACGTATGGTCTTCGTCAATAAGATGGACCGAACGGGTGCTGATTTTTTGCGTGTTGTAGAACAAATTAAAGATCGCTTAGGGGCGAACCCAGTACCAATTCAATTGAACATCGGTACGGAAGATGACTTCAATGGTGTAGTTGACCTGATCAAGATGAAAGCCATCAACTGGAATGAAGCTGATCAAGGTATGACCTTTACCTATGAAGAGATTCCAGCAGACATGCAAGAACTTGCTGCAGAATGGCGTACAAACCTTGTTGAAGCCGCTGCGGAAGCAAGCGAAGAGTTGATGGACAAGTACCTTGAAGACGGTGAATTAACTGAATCCGAAATCAAGCAAGCACTACGTACTCGTACTCTTAACAATGAAATTGTATTAGCTACCTGTGGCAGTGCGTTTAAAAACAAAGGCGTTCAAGCGGTATTAGATGCCGTGGTTGAATACCTTCCTTCTCCAATTGATGTGCCTGCTATTCAGGGTGTAGATGAAAGCGAGACTGAAGTTGAGCGTCATGCTGATGATAACGAACCGTTTTCAGCACTAGCATTTAAAATTGCGACCGACCCATTTGTAGGGACGTTGACCTTTATGCGAGTCTACTCTGGTGTTGTGAATTCAGGCGATTCCGTCTACAACTCCGTAAAGCAGAAAAAAGAGCGATTCGGTCGTATTGTACAAATGCATTCGAATAAGCGTGAAGAAGTAAAAGAGATTCGCGCGGGTGACATTGCTGCCGCTATCGGCCTGAAGGATGTCACGACAGGCGATACTCTGTGTGACCAGAACCATAAGGTTATTCTAGAGCGCATGGAATTCCCTGAACCGGTTATTCAGATTGCTGTTGAACCTCGCTCTCAAGCAGATCAAGAAAAAATGGGTATCGCGCTGGGTAAACTAGCAGCGGAAGACCCGTCCTTCCGAGTCGAAACAGACGATGAAACTGGTCAAACCTTGATTTCTGGTATGGGTGAACTTCACTTAGATATCATCGTTGACCGAATGAAGCGCGAATTCAGTGTTGACTGCAATGTAGGTAAGCCACAAGTTGCTTACCGTGAAACCATTCGTGGCAGCGCAGAAGTGGAAGGCAAGTTTGTTCGTCAATCAGGTGGACGTGGTCAATATGGTCATGTTTGGCTGAAAATTGAACCTGCGGAAGTGGGGGAAGGTTTTGTATTCGTCGATGAAATCGTTGGCGGTGCAGTTCCAAAAGAATACATTAGCTCAGTGTCGAAAGGCGTTGAAGAGCAGATGAACAATGGTGTGCTCGCTGGTTATCCTGTATTGGATATCAAAGCAACCTTGTTTGACGGTTCTTACCACGACGTTGACTCCAATGAAATGGCGTTTAAGATCGCTGGCTCAATGGCATTCAGAAAAGGTACTCAAGAAGCGCAACCTGTACTTCTTGAACCGATGATGAAAGTTGAAGTAACCACTCCAGAAGATTGGATGGGGGATGTTGTTGGTGATCTAAACCGTCGCCGCGGCATGATCGAAGGTATGGATGATGGCACTGCTGGCCTTAAAATTGTCCGTGCTCAAGTACCGCTATCCGTAATGTTTGGTTACGCGACCGATTTACGTTCTGCAACTCAAGGCCGAGCGTCATACTCAATGGAGTTTTCCGAGTATGCAGAAGTGCCGAAAAATGTTGCAGATGCAATCATTGCCGAACGTAGATAAAACAGTTTTGTGCTGGCGACTAGTAAAGATATGAATTTTTGCTAGTTGAACACGTACAAATATTGCGCTGGCGTGAGTTGGCGCATAGAATAGCAAATTCTGGCGCGTCTCGGTCATTTTGATCGTGGCGAATCATAACTAGAAAGGAACACGATCGTGTCTAAAGAAAAATTTGAACGTACGAAACCGCACGTAAACGTTGGTACTATCGGCCACGTTGACCACGGTAAAACAACTCTAACTGCTGCAATCTGTACTACTTTGTCAAAAGTATACGGCGGTGAAGCGAAAGATTTCGCATCAATCGATAACGCTCCAGAAGAGCGTGAGCGCGGTATCACAATCGCTACATCTCACGTAGAGTACGATACTCCAGCTCGTCACTACGCACACGTAGACTGTCCAGGACACGCGGATTATGTTAAGAACATGATCACAGGTGCTGCACAGATGGAGA
>NZ_JAKJTA010000006.1:0-317605 GCF_050337555.1 Vibrio profundum | reverse complement strand
AGTGGCATTGCCCGGTAGCTAAGTTCGGAATCGATAACCGCTGAAAGCATCTAAGCGGGAAGCGAGCCCTGAGATGAGTCTTCCCTGGCACTTTAAGTGCCCTTAAGGGTTGTTCAAGACTAGAACGTTGATAGGCAGGGTGTGTAAGTGCTGCGAGGCATTGAGCTAACCTGTACTAATTGCCCGTGAGGCTTAACCATACAACACCTAAGGGGTTTTGTGGACTCAAAGCCAAGAACGAATTGAATGTGTGACGAACTTTTAAAGCCAGCTTTCCGAATTTAAGCATTTGCTTGGCGACCATAGCATTGTGGACCCACCTGATTCCATGCCGAACTCAGAAGTGAAACGCAATAGCGCCGATGGTAGTGTGGGGTTTCCCCATGTGAGAGTAGGACATCGCCAGGCTTTAATAACATCTTTAGGATTAATACCTAAAGGTTATACTAGGTAAAGCAATATGTAAGACTTTATCGTAGTAACAATTTGTGGAGAGATGGCTGAGTGGTCGAAAGCACCGGTCTTGAAAACCGGCAACCGTTAATAGCGGTTCTAGGGTTCAAATCCCTATCTCTCCGCCACTATTAGAAAGGCCGCTGTTAATTCAGCGGCCTTTTTTATTGTTTCTTATTTGTGATTTTTACCTGTATCTCTATTACAGGCCTGGATATTACATCCGCTACAACGGCCATCCTTGGCTATATCTCTATATCTCTATATCTCTATATCTCTATATCTCTATATCTCTATATCTCTATATCTCGTGTGTCAGAGTGGCTGTATCGTTTGCATTCCTATTGCTACACCTAGCCTCAGATTTCCTTCTTTATACCTTTATCGATAACCACCTAAGAAAGGCTTCTTCTGGCGAGGTTTACGTGTCTTCTCTACATTAACCACACACAAGTAGTCCTCATGGAACAAGGCGTTATCTTGCATAGCACTCGGAATGGATAAACGCACTTTCGAGTTGGCTAGGATAGTCGTTTTTTGTTGTGATGATGGGGTCCGCATACGTGCTAAATCCCCAGCGATTAATTTAATCCCATTGTGCAAGATAACTTGATGGTTGTGTGTGAGCCCCTTAATCAGCGGGTAGCCATATAAGGTTAGTGGCTGTTCGATTAAGGAGATCGTTTCCTTAAATGTGACTTCTAGATAAGTTTCTTCCGAATGGATAACGGCCGCCAACTCATCTACCTGAGTTTGTACTGAAGCTGAAAAAACCCACTCGTTTAAAATGGGTTCCCACTTACCACCTAGCTGTAAGCAACGCTGGTAGATAAAGGTGTTTTTTCGCCCGGTAGCTAGCGTACAAATAGCGATACTATCGTGTTGTTGCTCGAAAGGCAGAGTCAGTCGAAAGACACTTTCTTTGGTATGGTGAGTATATCGGTCGGAAATCTCTTCCACATGCAACATTACGCGGCCTAAGGGAAGGTTTTGGCTGTTGTCATCGATAATGATGCGGCAATAGCCGCTGTCTTTCTCGCACAGATAATAGGAATCTTTGCGCTCTATAATATTGAACTCACGCATTTTCTAAGGCTCCAATGCTGTAATAAGGACAGATTAAACGGTGAAATAAGGCACTGGAGAAGGGATCAGCTAAGACTTTTCTTCTTTAATGTTGCCCCCGTGCTGGCGTAACTGATGGATGTTCTCTACCATTTCTCCTAATTTACCAGGTAACTTGTACCTACTGGCGACCAGTTCGTCAATACGTTGATCTGTTGGTGTTTTCTTAATATTGTCCATCGCGTTTTGTACGACATTCTCGCGTTCATTCAACGTTTGATCTTGATTGTATAAAATCACTTCTTCAAACGCTTCGAGGTACAAAGTGCGAAAATCTTCAGCCATGTATCTTTCAGACAAACTTTTTAGCTTGGCAGACTTACGTTGGCTAATATAGATCTCAACTCGACTTACCGGCTTTTTCAAAGTCAGAATGTTGGTTCGTGCTTCTAAAATTTCACGATCGGTCGGAGTATCTTTCAGTGCTTTGAATACGGCAAATGATGGTGGCCATTCGCGCCCTTTTTTCAGCCTTTCTTCTAGATTGTCGGTCAAACGTCGGTAACCGCTTTCATCTAAGGAGGCTGCAAAAATCATTAAGTGTCGATCAGGTTCGTCGCCAAACTCTTGCCTCACTTTCCCTTGGCCAAAGTTAAGGGTCATTTCATACCAAAACTTGAGAATCTTTTTCTGTTCAAGGCCTGAAAAGTTTGAGAGAAGAGTTTGCGTCTTCGCAGAGAAAATCTTCAATTCACTAGCGGTTAGGTCAACTTGAGCAGAGACACTGGCTTCGCTTTTATGCTTAGCTGGCACGCGGCTCTGACTTGGCTTGGCAGCCGATGGTTGAGAGGGGTCACTTGCTTTCTGTTTTACTCTCGAGAGGTAATGGTCAAATGATTCAGAAACACCTTTTGGCTTATTCATAAGCGCGCCTCTCAGTTATCGTCGTTAAAGTTGAAGTTAGAAATCTTTTCTTCCAAGACATCGATAGCTGAGCGTTTCACTTGAGGAGATTTGGCTGATTGCTGTCGGCCTCCACCCTGACGGTAGGTTTTCTCCGAGTGCAGGTGCGAATGCAAGCGGCTGGTCAACTCGTCGAGTGTAAACAGCTGGCGAGTAGGGGTCTCTCTCAAGCGTTCAATAAAGGACGCCCAGACATGAGTTTGCCCAGCAAAGCCGCTTTTGAACATGACCATCTCGGCCCAGTCTTCTACTACGCTAGGGGAAAGTTCGTTGATATTGATGCTTTTCCCGGAAATGGTACCGTTCAAGGGCGCGACCTGTGAACGATGGAAGCTGGAGACGCGGTTGTTTTGATAAAGACCTTGCGCCTGTCCTCGGTTTTGTTCGACCGTGTTGGGTTGTAAATCAGAAGGGGCGACGTAGGTATCAAAATTGAGCCGCCCTTTGATTTTCCCTTCTGAACGATAGGCTGGGGTGCGTTTATTAGTCCCAATCAGTAGCTGTTCAAGAGAAAGCTTGCTGATGAGGTTGTCAATCGCACTTTCAGACCCACACATCATCGTTTTTAGTTCATTCATACTGGTGATAAACGCGCCATCTCTATCGGCAAGTTCGGCCAATGTCACGAGCAGTAGTTTTTCTTCCATCGTGACCGTTTTATGGCACCAAGCTTTTTCAATGTATTTTGACGACATAGTATTTACACCAGTATGGGAAAGGAAATCGATAAGCGTATTTGATTCACTATTGTAGCAAAATCTCAACTTTCTATATACCAGTATAGTGGCTGTGCACCTAGCATGTGAAACACTGTTGGCGCGAATTGGGATGCTTGTAATGGCGGCTGGAGATCCTGAAATCCGCCGTCTATCGAGAAGCAAACGGCGGGGATAAGTTGATCAGTTGTGGAGGTGTTACACAATTCTTTTTAGTTACTGTTAGCTAGCTCGGCAGCTTTTCGAACAAGTGTAGCCAGTTCGTCCCAGCATTCGTTTTCAATCAACTTGTTGGCCACCATCCAAGTTCCCCCACAGGCAACGACACTTGGGTTGGAGAGGTAAGTGGTTACGTTTGCAGAGTTGATGCCACCCGTCGGCATAAAGCGCACCGGATAGACTGAACTCATAGCATTGAGCATTGCAGTACCGCCGGAGGCTTCTGCTGGAAAAAATTTTAATGTGTTTAAGCCCATTTCCATCGCTTGCTCCACTAGGCTAGGGTTATTGACCCCTGGAATAATGGTGATGTTGCGCAGCTGACAATATTTAACGGTACTTGGATTAAACCCTGGGCTGACAACAAAGTCGGCTCCTGCTGCAATGGCCGCATCTACTTGTGCAGAAGTGATAACGGTCCCCGCCCCAATTAGCATCTTCGGGTAGGCTTCGCGCATATTGGCGATAGCTTGGGCAGCTTGCTCTGTGCGAAAAGTGATTTCTGCGCATGGTAGGCCATTGTCTAATAATACTTGGCCAAGTTTGACGGCCTTAGAGGCGTCGTGGATGGTGATCACTGGGACAATTTTAATTTGCTGTAATTGGTTTTCGATGGTGGTCATAATGGGTTCCTTACAAAGTGGGCATGCTAGCGTGGGGAATGATGGCACCGCGGTGCTGGATAACGCTGCCGGCTAAAGTATGCCCAGCCATTGCGGCATCAATAGCGCTTGCCCCGAGCAGACGACGCGCCAGATAAGCAGCACTGAATGAATCACCTGCTGCAGTAGTATCAACAATGTTACTGATAGACTGAGCCGCGACTTGCCACTGTTCTTCTTGATTTGCGACGATACATGGTAGCGCGCCGCGTTTGATGATGATTTCGTCTACGCCGAAGCTGCGAGTTCGATTTAAAGTGTGCTGTTCTTCACTATCTCCCCATAACATGCATTCGTCTTCAAAGGTCAAAAACGCCATATCTGTGATCGATAGAATGTTGCGATAACACTGCTGCGCTTGTTCTCTATTCGGCCACAGCCCCGAGCGATAGTTGTTATCAAACGCGATTTTCACACCATCTCGGCGGCATTGTTTTAGGCAGGCTAGGAGCTTGTCTCGGCAATCATCAGGTAAAATGGCCAAACTGATGCCGGTTAGATAAATGAGACTTTTCTGACCAAAGTGAGCCAACAGCTCCTCAGTGCTGATTTCTCTCAACCAATATTTGGCCGCAGAGTCACTACGCCAATAGTAGAACTGGCGCTCTCCATCTGGGGTGTTCTCGATTGAGTAAATCCCAGGTAAGTGAGTGTCGGAGATATGCACCAGATCGGTGCTAATCGATTCTTTTTGCCATGCATTTACCATGCTAGTACTAAATGGGTCTTTGCCCATTCCAGTGACGTAATGGGCTGTTATACCTTGTTGCCTGGTTAGCCGGGAGAAGTAAACAGCGGTATTTAATGAATCGCCACCAAAACCTTGCTCGAGTTGGCCGTTAACTTGTTTCAGCTCTATCATGCATTCGCCGATAATCGCGATACGTTGGGTTAGGCTCATTGCGCCTCCTCCGTTCCCCTGATGGATGTTGGCATTATTGCTGTCATTGTATTCGCGATCAATAAAAATGAAACAGCGGTTCATAAATTTATGATCCATGTTTTAAGTTGTTTTATACCGATGGGAATTTGGGTATAGTCGGTGGGCGTTTTATTACTAAGGGGTGCCTGTATATGCCTCAGTCAAATCAGTCCGAGCCTGTATCTTCGGTATTGAAAGTGTTTACTATTTTGCAAGCGTTGGGCGAGCGAGGGGCCATCGGTGTCTCTGAACTTGCACAAAGTTTGATGATGTCGAAAGCGACCACATACCGCTTTTTACAAACGATGAAGTCATTGGGATATGTGGATCAAATCGGCGACTCGGATAAATACTCATTGACCTTAAAACTATTCGAATTAGGATCCACGGCATTAGAGCAGGTCGATTTAATTGCTTTGGCCGATCAACAAATGCGCCTGATTGCCGAAAAGACCAATGAAGCAGTGCATTTGGGGGTTATGGACAAAGATGCCATTGTTTATGTGCACAAAATTGATTCCGGATATAACCTGCGGATGTACTCTAGGATTGGTAAGCGAAACCCTCTGTATTGCACGGCAATCGGTAAAGTATTGTTGTCGGGACGGGCAGACTCTTGGGTGAAAGAGCGAATGGCGTCGGTTGATTTTATCCAATATACCGAGCAGACGTTGGCAAACACGGAGCAGCTATTACACGAGCTCGCATTAGTTCGCCAGCAGCATTTTGCACAGGATAATGAAGAACAAGAAATGGGGATTCGCTGCCTTGCGGTGCCGATTTTGGACCGATTTGGACATATTGTTGCCAGTATGTCGATGTCTTTTCCGACGATACGTTTTGAGGCTGAGCGTCTGCATGAATTTATCCATTTACTACATCAGGCCAGTAAAACGGTTTCGTTGAAAATGGGTTGGGCGGATTACCCAAACGTATCTGCCTCTACTAGCGCAAACAGCTAGAGGGAGCTCTGGAAAAATGAAAGCGCCACTAGTGCGCTTTCATTTTGATGCAGCGGCTGGTTAGACGCGCTTAGCTGCTTTTTCTTTCAGCTGCTGCTTCTCTTGTTCTGACAGGTAAGCCACGTCTAGGCCGTTGATCTGAGCCTGACGGATTTGTTCTTGGCTTAGGCCAGCTTGTGGTGCCGCCACTTGGTACTCGTGTGGCAGCTCAATCCCTTCCACTGCTGGATCGTCAGTATTTAGCGTGGCAAGAATGCCATGTTCTAAGAACTGTTTGACTGGGTGGTTGGCAATTGAGTCGATGGTGCTGGTTTGGAAGTTTGAGGTTAAGCAAGACTCAATACCAATCTTGTGCTCGGCTAAGTAGTCCATCAATTTCGGGTCATGAATAGCGTTAACGCCATGGCCAATACGACTGGCTCCTAGCTGGTTGATCGCTTGCCACATGCTTTCTGCGCCAGCGGCTTCCCCGGCATGTACCGTGATGTTTAGACCAGCATCACGCACTTGTTTAAAGTGATCGACAAACAACTCGCCTGGCTGACCAAGCTCATCACCGGCTAAGTCGACAGCCACGATGTGATCTTTTTGCGACAAAATACCATCAAGCTCTTGCTGGCAGGCTTGCTGGCCGAACGTGCGGCTCATAATACCAATCAAGTTAGTTTTGACACCAAAATCTCTCATGCCCGCTTGAACACCATCAACAATAGCTTCAACCACACCGTGTACAGGCAGTTTGTGTTTCATTGCCATGTAGTAAGGTGAGAAGCGTAGCTCTGCGTAATCAATCTGTGCGTTTAGCGCATCTTCGACATTTTCGTAAGCCACACGGCGACAGGCATCTAAATCGCCCAAAACTGCCACACCCCAATCGAGCTTTGATAGGAAAGCGACGAGTGAAGGCTCGACTTCGACGACTTGTACGTGTGGTGTTAGTCCCTTGATATCATTAGCTGGAAGTACAATACCGAACTTTTGGCCGAGCTCTAAAATAGTTTGACTGCGTATGTTTCCATCAAGGTGACGGTGAATATCGGTGAGGGGGAGGTTTTTAGTTATCATGTTTTGCTTCCTATTAGGCAATTGTCGCTAGTATAAAAACCCGCGACAATTGTGTCAGTAAGCAATTGCTAATAATTGCAGCAAAATATGAACTTGGACACCCGATACCCGCAGTCAATGAGCGCTGGGCACCTTAGTACCCAGAGGTAAGCAAGAGGTTAATACAACTCTTTTAGTTTTCGAGTCAAGGTATTACGACCCCAGCCAAGTACTTTTGCCGCGTCTTGCTTGTGGCCATTGGTGTGGGTCAGAGCAGCTTCGAGCAAAATACGCTCAAATTCTGGCAGGGCAAAAGACAATAAGTTGGTTTCCCCTGAAGATAACGCGCTTTCAGCCCATTGCGATAATTGCTGCTGCCAGTTGTGTTCACCCGAAAAAGTTTGGCTAGGTTTGGCTTCCATCAGTTCTGCAGGGAGATCTCTTGGCAAAATTTCACTGCCGCTTGCCATCACGGTGAGCCAGCGACAGATATTTTCTAATTGCCTGACGTTACCGGGCCAATCGAGTCGGTTCAATATTTCTATGGTGGTGGGATGCAAAGTTTTAACATCGACTTCTAACTCTTCGGCTGCCGTGGCTAAAAAGTGCAGGGTGAGCTTTTCAATGTCTTGCTTACGTTCCCTTAGAGAGGGGATCTGAATTCGAATCACGTTGAGACGATGGAATAAATCCTCACGAAAACCGCCTTTTTGTACCAGTTTTTCAAGGTGTTGGTGGGTTGCAGCGACAATGCGCACGTCGACCTTGATCGGAGAATGTCCGCCGACGCGATAGAACTGCCCATCAGCAAGCACGCGTAATAGACGAGTTTGAATATCAAGCGGCATGTCACCTATCTCATCAAGAAAGAGGGTGCCGCCATTCGCTTGCTCAAACCTTCCCTGACGGACGGTATTAGCGCCAGTAAAGGCGCCTTTTTCATGGCCAAATAGCTCCGACTCAATCAAATCTTTAGGAATGGCGGCCATATTCAGTGCAATGAAGGGTTGATTAGCTCTAGGGCTGTGGCGATGCAGTGCTTGAGCTACCAGCTCTTTACCCGTGCCGGACTCACCGTTGATTAATACCGAAATAGAGGACCGTGATAAACGACCGATGGCTCGAAAGACCTCCTGCATGGCCGGCGCTTCACCAATTATCTCGGGGGTTTCTTGAGGAAGGTTTTCGTCAGCGCTTTGGCCACGTCTTTGCTCTTGGCTATGACAGATCGCACGCTCGACTAAGGTCAACGTCTCGTCGACATCAAATGGCTTGGGCAAATATTCAAAGGCCCCTTTTTGGTATGCGCTGACCGCCGCGTCTAAATCTGAATGTGCGGTCATAATGATGACGGGCAGCTCAGGCACGCGGCTTTGTAGCTGGTTGAGTAGTGTGATGCCATCCATTCCCGGCATGCGGATGTCGGAGACCAACACATCGGGCGTTTCACGCTCCAAAGCCAGAAGGACACTTTCTGCATCGGAAAAGGTGTCACACTTTATATTGGCAGAAGATAAAGTCTTCTCCATTACCCAGCGGATTGAGCTGTCGTCATCCACCACCCAGACATATCCTTTACTCATTGACTAAATTCCTTACTCAAACCTGAAAGATTTCAAATTAATTAGTTAAATATTAAATAGGCAAATATATGGTGAACGCTGTTCTGCCCGGCCAACTCTCGACATCAATTTTGCCTTTATGTTGATCGATGACATTTTGTGCAATCGATAATCCGAGGCCTGTGCCGCCTTCTCGTCCACTGACCATGGGGTAAAACAAGGTATCCACAAGTTCAGCGGCGATACCGGGGCCGTTATCTATTACATCAATGCGCGCGGCAAGTTTATGTCTGTGGCCATGAATGTTCGCTTGATGTACCGTCCTTGTGCGAATAGTAATGTGACCAAGGGGCTGTTTAGCGAGGATTTGACCAGCGTTACTCACTATATTGAGCAGTGCTTGCTCAATTTGGTCGGTATCCATAAGTAAATTCGGCAGACTAGGGTCATAGTCGCGTTCAATCGTGACTGTGTTGCTGATATCTAGCTCAACCAGTTGGCGAATTTTCTCTAAAATTAGATGCAGGTTTTCTTGCTTGCGGACGCCGGGCCGCTGCGGTCCAAGCAGGCGATCAACCAAACTGCGCAGCCTATCTGCCTGCTCGATAATGATTTGAGTGTATTCGGTCAAGCTTTGATCAGGCAGCATACGTTGCAGTAGCTGCGCGGCGCCGCGAAGGCCGCCGAGGGGATTTTTTATCTCGTGCGCTAATCCACGAACCAAGAGCTTAGCGGCTTGCTGCTGGACATGTTGATTCATTTCTTGGCTCAGGCGGCGCTGTTGGCCGACTTTACGCAGTTCAACCAGCAACATCAGTTGCTTTGACCAAGAAACAGGGCTAACGGTGATTTCAAGAATCCACGGCTTACCTTCAATGATGAAGGTGACATCGCTATCGGTGATCGTTTGGCCACTTTGTATCGGATGTGTCAACAAACTAAGGTCGATCGAGGAATGCTGGATTAAGTTTGCGAGTGGCTGGTGGATGATACGTTTCGCGCTTTGCGAAAACAGCTGCTCTGCGGCAGGGTTTGCATAGTGTACTTGTAGCGATTCGCTGAGCATCAGCATGGCAGTCGCCATATTATCTAGCATGATGTTGTTTAGCTCGTGGTTCACCGTCAAATCCTTCATGGCTAATGCGTTGAGTGTGTTGCACTTATTTGGTGCATGGTGCGTTGCTAGTATGGCGCATTTACTTTATGAAGCCAAAACCAATCCATGGCAGAGTTCAATATGGTGCGGATTGTCAGCCGCTGGTACTTTGAGATCAAGAGCGATGCTCTGATGTAGTTCATTATGCAATAACAATGCCCAACCATTTGAAAGTATAGAAGATTTGTATATTTTTCTATTTTGTTTTGGTTGCGGAAGAAATAAAAAGCCCACCGATTTAGGTGGGCTAGTGCAACAAAAATGATCGTTTATACCGAGTAGTACAATTCGAACTCAATTGGGTGAGTCGTCATATTTACCTTCTCAACATCTTCAGATTTGAGTGTGATGTAAGAATCGATAAAGTCATCGGAGAAGACACCACCAGATGTTAGGAATTCGCGGTCTGCGTCCAATGATTCCAGTGCATCTTTGAGCGAGTAAGCAACCGTTGGGATCTCAGCTGACTCTTCAGCGGGTAGGTCGTAGAGATCTTTATCCATCGCATCACCTGGGTGAAGCTTGTTCTTAATCCCGTCAAGGCCAGCCATTAACATAGCGGCAAAACATAGGTAAGGGTTAGCCGATGGATCGCCAAAGCGCACTTCGATACGACGTGCTTTCGGGCTTGGTACCACTGGAATGCGGATAGATGCAGAACGGTTACGAGCTGAATAAGCCAACATAACTGGCGCTTCAAAGCCCGGAACTAGGCGTTTGTATGAGTTCGTTGCTGCGTTCGCGAATGCGTTGATTGCACGCGCGTGTTTCACGATACCACCGATGTAGTACAGCGCCATTTCAGAGAGACCGCCGTACTTGTCGCCAGCAAATAGGTTGACGCCATCTTTTGCTAGAGATTGGTGAACGTGCATACCGCTGCCGTTGTCGCCGACAAGTGGCTTAGGCATGAAGGTCGCTGTTTTACCGAATGCGTGGGCAACGTTGTGTACCACGTATTTGTAGATTTGAATCTCATCAGCTTTGGTGGTCAAAGTATTAAAGCGAGTGGCGATTTCGTTTTGACCAGCCGTTGCTACTTCGTGGTGGTGCGCTTCAACGACAAGGCCCATTTCTTCCATCACCAAGCACATTGCAGAACGAATATCTTGAGAAGAGTCGACTGGAGCGACTGGGAAGTAGCCGCCTTTTACGCCAGGACGGTGGCCTTTGTTGCCATCTTCGAAATCCGAACCTGAGTTCCATGATGCTTCAACATCATCGATTTTGTAGAATGAGCCAGACATATTAGTTGAGAACTTAACGTCATCAAATAGGAAGAATTCAGGTTCAGGACCGACTAGCACAGAATCGGCAACGCCAGTAGAACGCATGTAATCTTCAGCACGTTTGGCGATAGAGCGAGGGTCGCGATCATAGCCTTGCATTGTAGAAGGCTCTAGGATGTCACAGCGAACATTGAGAGTGGCATCTTCAGTAAATGGGTCAAGGACGGCCGTTGATGCATCCGGCATCATTACCATGTCTGATTCGTTGATTCCTTTCCAGCCAGCAACAGAAGAACCATCGAACATTTTGCCTTCTTCAAAGAAGTCCGCATCAATTTGGTGAGCAGGGATTGAGATATGCTGCTCTTTACCTTTGGTATCGGTAAAGCGCAAATCCACAAACTTAACTTCGTTCTCTTGAATCAACGATAGAACATTTTCTACTGACATCTTGGATAACCTCCAGTGTTGTTAAAGCGGTTTAAGCTAGATAAATAAAATCCAGCATTGATTAATGTACTCAAACAATGAATTAATCGATGCTGGCTCCCTCTAAGCTAGAAACGTGCCAAAAAAATATTCCTTTATTTTCAATATATTATAAATCAGTGAGTTGTCTTGGTGCAAGGTGGTGAACTGATTTGGTGCTTTGGTGCGCCATATTGGTGCAGTTGGGGCGCTGGCGTACCATTCTGAATAACATATAGTTTAATATTCAGCCTATCTTTGCTGTCGGTGTCAATTCGCGCGTCGAGATAATGTAAAGTTGCTGGAATGTTTGTCGGCAAGCCAAGGTTTTGTGCTGAAAATCGCCAGACTTGATCACAAATTTTTGGGTTTTGCGCCAAAATCTGGTACATTATGGCGGTTTTTTTAACCGAGTATGTGACCCAAAGCTGATTATCAGTTCTAGGGCTCATTTCCCTTATAAAGTGAATCAAAATCCATGGCTACTCCACAGATTGATAAGTTAAGAAATATCGCGATCATCGCGCACGTTGACCACGGTAAAACAACGCTGGTTGATAAACTGCTACAGCAATCGGGTACGTTAGAGTCTCGTGGTGAAGCTGAAGAGCGAGTCATGGACTCGAACGATATCGAAAAAGAGCGCGGTATTACCATTCTTGCTAAAAACACGGCAATTAACTGGAACGACTACCGCATCAATATCGTTGACACTCCGGGACACGCAGACTTCGGTGGTGAAGTAGAACGTATTATGTCGATGGTAGACTCAGTGCTACTTATCGTTGACGCAGTAGACGGCCCTATGCCGCAAACGCGTTTCGTAACACAAAAAGCGTTCGCTCACGGTTTAAAACCAATTGTTGTTATCAACAAAGTTGACCGCCCAGGCGCTCGTCCTGATTGGGTAATGGATCAAGTATTTGACCTATTTGATAACCTAGGCGCAACTGATGAGCAGCTAGACTTCACCGTTGTTCACGCTTCAGCTCTTAATGGTTGGGCAACAATGGAAGAAGGTACGGTTGGCGAAAACATGGAACCACTGTTCCAAGCAGTTGTAGATACGGTAGAAGCGCCTAACGTTGATATTGATGGCTCTCTACAGATGCAGGTTTCTCAGCTTGATTACAGTGCTTACGTTGGTGTTATCGGCGTATGTCGTGTAACTCGCGGTAGCGTCAAGCCAAACCAACAAGTGACTATTGTTGGTGCTGACGGTAAGAAACGTAACGGTAAAGTGGGCACAGTTCTAGGTTACCTAGGTCTTGAGCGTCATGAAGTTGAGCAAGCAAATGCTGGTGATATCATTGCTATTACAGGCCTTGGTGAGCTGAAAATTTCAGACACTATCTGTGATCAAAATAACGTTGAAGCGATGACTCCGCTTTCCGTTGATGAACCAACAGTAACGATGACGTTCCAAGTAAACACTTCTCCGTTCGCGGGTAAAGAAGGCAAGTTCGTTACTTCACGTAACATCCTTGAGCGTCTTGAAAAAGAATTGGTTCACAACGTTGCACTACGTGTTGAAGAAACGGATAGCCCAGACCGTTTCCGTGTATCAGGTCGTGGTGAACTTCACCTATCGATCCTTATCGAAAACATGCGTCGTGAAGGCTTTGAGCTAGCGGTATCTCGTCCAGAAGTAATCATCAAAGAAGAAGATGGTCAACTGATGGAACCGTTTGAAACGGTAACTATCGACGTTGTTGAAGAACATCAAGGTGCAATCATGGAAAGCATCGGTCTACGTAAAGGTGAGCTAACTGATATGGCTCCAGATGGTAAAGGCCGTGTACGTATGGACTTTATGATGCCTTCTCGTGGCCTTATTGGCTTCCAAACTGAATTCCTAACGATGACGTCTGGCTCAGGTCTTATTTACCACTCATACGATCACTACGGCCCACATAAAGGCGGCGTAATTGGTCAACGTAACAACGGCGTTCTTGTTTCAAACGGAACAGGTAAAGCCCTAACTTACGCATTGTTCTTCCTTCAAAGCCGTGGTCGCTTATTTGCAGAGCACGCAGATGAAGTATATGAAGGCCAGATCATCGGTATTCATAACCGTTCAAACGACCTGACAGTTAACTGTCTGAAAGGTAAGCAGCTGACTAACGTTCGTGCATCTGGTACTGACGAAGCTCAGGTTCTTTCTCCACCGATCCGTCACACTCTAGAGCAAGCTCTTGAGTTTATCGATGAAGACGAGCTAGTTGAAGTAACACCAGAAAATATTCGTATCCGTAAGAAGCTTCTTACAGAAAACGAACGTAAGCGTGCTGGTCGTCCAGCAAAATAATCGCTGATTATTAGCGCATAGAAAACCCCTGAATAGGTGATATTCTGGGGTTTTTGTTTATCTATCTAAGGGATATCTACACTTTTTTGGTACACTGAGGGAAAGGCGGCAAACAAGGAAAGTGACTTTGAATCTACAAGGAACGTTGAGTGAGGGAGTACATTACCTTCGTTATTTGCTCAATCGTATTAAGCATGACCGAATTAATGTGAGCGCTGGTTATTTGGCGTATATCTCGGTGATCTCAATCGTCCCCCTGCTGACCGTCCTGCTTTCTGTTCTCTCTTCCATCAGCGCTTTTTCTCAAGTTGGCGCGACTATTCAAGATTTTGTTATCGCTAATTTCGTGCCCGCGGCTGGGGCCGAAGTGAGTAGTGCACTGCATGAATTTATTGCCAATACCGCTCAAATGACGGTGGTCGGTAGTGGGATTTTGTTTATTGCCGCGATAGCCTTGATTGCCAATATCGATAAAAGTTTGAATTTTATTTGGCGGGTGAAGCGCAAGCGTCGTGCGGTTTTTTCTTTTTCCATGTATTGGATGGTGCTGACCTTAGGGCCGATTCTCGTGGGTGCGAGTATTGCGATAACCTCTTACGTGGCGTCATTGAGAATTATCGACAGTGATACCTTAAATGGTGCCTACAACCTGACATTGCGTTGGTTACCTTTTTTGTTGTCTCTGTTTACCTTTGTCGGGCTGTATATCTTAGTACCTAACCTCAAAGTGCGTATTCGTCATGCTTTGGTGGGGGCATTGGTCGCCGCCCTGCTGTTTGAATTGAGCAAAAAACTGTTCACACTTTATATTACTCACTTTCCTTCTTATCAGTTGATCTATGGCGCACTCGCAGCTATTCCTATTTTGTTTATCTGGATCTATTTAAGCTGGCTAATTGTGTTACTTGGCGCTGAAGTCACGGCAGCACTGGGCGAGCGCGCATGCTGGAGCTTGATAACGAACGTGGTAGACTCAAACAAACTGGATATAAAGGAAGAACAGATAAGTGATTGCCCTGATACAAAGAGTCAGTGAAGCGTCTGTGCGCGTTGACGGTCGCACGATTGGAGAGATAGACCAAGGTCTACTTGTGTTATTGGGGGTGGAAAAAGATGATGATGAGGTGAAGGCTCGCCGTCTAGTCCAACGCGTCACTCAGTATCGTGTGTTTGAAGACGAGGCTGGAAAAATGAACCTTAATGTACAGCAAGTCGATGGCAAGTTATTGGTCGTCTCACAGTTTACGTTGCCAGCAGACACCAAAAAAGGCACCCGAGCGGGATTTTCTAAAGGCGCGAGTCCGCAGGATGCGGAACGCTTATATGAGTATTTCTCTGAGCACTGCCAAGCTGTACTTGCGACGGAGCGCGGTCAATTTGGAGCGGACATGAAGGTGGCCTTGGTCAACGATGGTCCCGTTACTTTCTGGCTACAAGTGTAACTGGCCGTTATTTTATCTTGAAGACGATTTACTGAAACAAACAAGCGTCATAACCATGTGAGAAGGACCCATGTTTAAGCTGATTACACCGAAAACAGACAATCAATGGAATAAATACTACCACTTTCGCTGGCAAATGCTGCGCGAGCCTTGGCAGATGCCGTTAGGCTCTGAGCGCGATGAATTTGATGTGATGGGCCACCACCGTATGATAGTGGATGGCCGAGGTAAGCCGATGGCCATTGGCCGTTTGTACATTACCCCCGATCACGAGGGGCAGATTCGCTTCATGGCGGTTAAAAATGTAAAGCGAAGTAAGGGCATGGGCTCATTGGTGCTGGTGGCGCTGGAGTCGTTAGCAAGGCAACAGGGCGCTAAACGTTTGGTGTGCAATGCCCGTGAAGATGCGATTCCTTTTTACGTTAAAAATGGCTTTGAGGCACGCGGAGAAATTAACGATCAGCGTGGCCCAGTACGTCACCAACAAATGGTCAAACCGCTGGATCCTATGGCAGATGTACTGCGCAAGCCGGAGTGGTGTAGCGAACTGCAGAAACGCTGGGAGAGCCAAATTCCGATCAGTGACAAAATGGGCATCAAGATCAACCAGTACAGTGGTTATCAATTTGAATGCTCTGCCCAACTCAACCCGAACTTAAACCCACACAATACGATGTTTGCTGGCTCTGCCTTTACCCTAGCAACATTAACTGGTTGGGGAATGGCTTGGCTCTTGATGAAAGAGCGTAATTTGCGCGGCGATATTGTATTGGCCGATAGCCGAATTCGTTATCGCTTGCCCGTTGAAAGCTCGCCGGTTGCTTCAACGTCCTTAGATGGCATCAGTGGTGATTTAGACCGATTGGCTTCTGGCCGAAAAGCGAGGATAGTCATTCACGTCACTATATTTAGTGATGGTGTGCCTGCGGTCGACTTTATCGGTACGTATATGATTTTACCAAAGTCCACTGAGCAGGACGTTTAAACCACCCTAGAGCGTCGAAGGGCGCTACTTTTTCTTTTTCCTTCTTTTCTTTGATTTTTTACATGTCTTACTGGTGATGACTTCGCCCGAAACAAGGTTCAGCTGTTGTTTTTGGCAACGTTGCTTAAGGGTGAGCTGTGCGGAAGCGTCGGACATATTGACCAAATCCAGTACCCCAGCAAACTGTCCCGTTGAGTTGGTACTGGAAATCTGCTTCGCATTGATCTCAATTCGCCCCCGATCAGCGTTGGCTTGAAGGTCGTCGATGGTTAATGGCACCACGACGCTTTGGCTGGCTCCTTGCTGGCGCTGGTGGGTTGCGAGGGTGCCGTCTCTTAGCCCAGCTTGCAGCGTGCCTGTCAGGCTATAGCGGAGCAGCTCAGCGCTTTGCGCTTGGCCATGCAGTTTGGCTTTCATGCTAATTATCCCCTGCAGATCAAACGGCAGCGCATCAGCGTCGGAGGGTTCAGGCAGCGGTAGGCCATCGGCCTGCACATCGAGCGACCAAGGCTCACCAAGTTTACTTAGATTCCAGCGTCCGAGCGCGTTGATGTAACCGTTTTGCAGAGGTACTGACAAGCGATCAAGAACCCATAGTCCATGGTCTGAATGGGTGTCTATAATCGCGTGGGAGCCGATGATGTCGCCATAATTGACACTGCTGGCGCTGGCTTGAACTTGGCCTTGCCATAATCGCCAGTGTTGCTGGTGACGCAGTTTCATGTTCGAGCCTTCAACGCTAAAGCCGCTGAGTTGCCAGAATGGCCGGTGAGTGAGCTGAATAAATTGATTATTTTCTAAGTCTAATTGGTCAATGGTCACCAAATCGAGTGGCGGCATGGCATGCGCTAGCCAAGACAAGTCGGTTTTTTCGTCGGTGGACCATTTAACCCCACTAGCATGGAGCAAAGATAGATGCAGTGCTCGCGGCTGGAGACTGCCATTTATTTGCACCTTGCCTTGTTGGAAATCTGAGTCAAACTCCGCGATTTTGATATTATTTTTAGTAAAGCGCAGCTGGCCACTCGGCTGTACCAGTTGTAGTCCTCGATAATCTATACTGTCGGCATTGAATGATAAATAGCCTTTAGCTTGTTGCCAAACGGGCTGATTAACCAAGATATGTTCTAACGACAGGTCGAGGTTTTCAAACTGCCAGCCAGCCATGCTCACCGAGCTATTTAAAATATCTAGGCTGTTGATGTCGTGAATATGAGGCGCGAGTCGTTGGAATACTTTGTTTAGCCCGTTTGCATCGGACTCGTTGGTTAAGTTGAGCTTAGTGGCGGTGACATTGACCAGTGACCAGCCTGCTGCGTACTGTTCCGCCTGTCCTGACACTTGAGCGCCGTGCCAAGTAAAAGAGGCGCCATACACGGTGCTGTCTTCGGCTTTATAATTGGCATTGATGAGTACTTTATCGACAGCTTGGCCGTGATAGTACAACTGATCGGCCGATGCTTGGATATGACCATACGGCAGCACTTGCCCGCTCGTCACCCAGATTGGCTTTTTCACTTGCAGGTTAATATTGCGCGCGATGAGGTTGTGGTAGGAAAAGTCGAGATGGTTAAAAGCGATCTGATAGAGATAAAGGTGTTTATTGAACGGCAGCGTCGGCACTCGCCCCTGCCAATGCAGGCCATCGATAAGCAGGCTATCTAATGCGATTTTTCCATTATGGAACAGTCCTGAGTTGAGCCAAACAGTGATTTTGGGGATGTGGATTTTTTGCTTATCCAGCGTGGCATTCACCCTGTTGAGTTCAAACTTCCATGGTGCTTGGTAGCTAACTTGCTGGGCAGAAAGAGTCGGGCTGATGGTGAGATGGATAAGGCCATTAACGATTGGGGTGGCGAGTGAAGTAAACAGTAACCCATAACAGGTGCCCGCCGCGATGATGACCAGACCTAACAATATTCCCAACAGCTTGATTAATTTTTTCATTCGACGTTTAGCCACAATCACACTTAATGGCTATAGCTTGAAACAAAATGCGGTAGGTCGCAATAAAAAGCCCCTAAGTTTAGGGGCTTGTCATCGCATTTGAGACTCGGTTACTTGTCTAGTTGAGGTCCAGCGGCAACCAGTGATTGGCCTTCCGCATTGTCAGTGTATTGAGCGAAGTTATTGATAAAGCGCGCCGCAAGGTCTTGCGCTTTGTCTTGCCATTGCTGAGCTTGTGGGTAGGTATCACGTGGGTCAAGGATGCTTGAATCGACACCCGTCAATGACGTTGGCACTTCAAGGTTAAAGGTTGGGATAACCTTAGTTGGCGCTTGGTCAATCGAGCCATCTAAGATAGCGTCGATGATGCCGCGGGTGTCCTTGATTGAAATACGCTTGCCGCTGCCGTTCCAGCCAGTATTGACTAGGTAAGCTTCCGCGTCAGCCGCTTCCATACGCTTGACCAATACCTCAGCGTATTTTGTCGGGTGCAGAGACAAGAAAGCTGCGCCAAATGCCGCAGAGAAAGTCGGCGTTGGTTCTGTGATGCCGCGCTCTGTTCCTGCCAATTTAGCCGTAAAGCCAGATAGGAAATGATACTTAGTCTGCTCTGGAGTCAGCTTGGACACTGGTGGTAGCACACCAAACGCATCGGCAGTGAGGAAAATCACTTTCTTAGCATGGCCAGCTTTGGATACGGGCTTGACGATATTGTCGATGTGGTAAATTGGGTAAGAAACACGTGTGTTTTCTGTTTTCGAACCATCATCGAAATCGATGCTGTTGTCAGCTCTTACGGTGACATTTTCCAGCAGTGCGTCACGGCGAATAGCGCTGAAGATTTCTGGTTCCGCTTCTTGCGAAAGGCGGATGGTTTTTGCGTAGCAGCCACCTTCAAAGTTGAAGATACCGTCGTCATCCCAGCCGTGCTCATCGTCGCCGATTAGCTCACGCTTAGGGTCGGTGGATAGTGTGGTTTTGCCTGTGCCAGACAAACCAAAGAAGATGGACACATCGCCTTTTTCGCCTACGTTGGCCGAGCAGTGCATGGACGCGATACCTTGTTGTGGCAACAAGTAGTTCATCACCGAGAACATGCCTTTTTTCATTTCGCCGCCATACCAAGTGCCACCAATAATTTGGGTGCGCTCGGTCAGGTTAAAGGCAACGAAGTTTTCAGAATTTAGACCCTGTTCTTTCCAGTTTGGATTGGTCGCTTTAGCGCCATTCATGACGACAAAATCAGGTTCAAAGCTTTCTAGTTCTTGTTCTGTTGGGCGAATGAACATGTTTTTGACGAAGTGAGCTTGCCATGCAACTTCAGTGATCACGCGAATACTTAGACGTGAATCAGGGTTAGCACCACAGTAACCATCAATGACAAACAAACGTTTGCCAGACAATTGCTCGGTGACGAGCGACTTAAGGTCATTCCAAGTATCAGGGCTGATCGGTTTATTATCGTTTTTACCTTGATCAGACCACCACAAGGTATCTCGGGTAGTGTCATCTTTAACTATGTATTTGTCTTTTGGGGAGCGGCCAGTAAAAATACCGGTATCGACTGCAACGGCACCTAACTCAGTGACGGTGCCTTTTTCATAACCGTTTAAATCAGCCCTTGTTTCTTCGGCAAACAATAGTTCATAGCTTGGGTTGCGAAGAACTTCTGTTACGCCAACCAATCCGTGTTTGGTCAGATCGATGCTGGCGGCCTGAGTATGTTCCATAACGGTCATAGATGCTCCTTATAAGGATATGTGTAGGGGTGTTGTAAGATTTTATTATAATTGTGTAATGGCCATACTAGCCTCGGCTGCGCAGATAAACAGTGAGCAAATAGGAAAATTGCGCCTCTTTTTATATAGCATTACCTTGGCGATCGTGCACTGGCAACGCTAGTTTAGCCTGTACGCAATCGTTGGCGCTAGAACAAATTCACTTATTAATCACCTTAAAATAACGAGTAATTTGTTTACGGATTTGAGAGGATAATAGGAGATTTAGCTCACAAAAAAACCAGCAGGGCGCTGGCTTTTTGTAATAAATATTACGAGTTTTCGTTGCTGGAAAAATTAATGCAGCACACTGTCGCCTTTGTCTTGGCTAGCATACAACTCAGCGACGTCTGATGAGTCGAAATTGTAGCTGGTGCCACAGTAGTCACAGTGTAGTGCTATTGAGCCTTCCGATGCTAAAATATCGGCGACTTCTTCTTTGCCAACGGTCAAGATGGCTGAAGCGCTTCGCTCTCGTGAACAACCGCATTTGAATTCGACAGGTTGCGGGTCAAATACTTGTACTTTGTCTTGGTTGTATAAACGATACAGTAAATCGTCTGCCGCTAAGGTAAACAATTCCTCATCTTTTACCGTGTCGGTAAGTTGCTCTAAGTGTTCAAAGTCTGTATCAGAGCCTGTGCCGTCTGGCATGACTTGTAGTAGCATGCCGGCCGCGTGTGCCTGACCTTGGCTCTCGCCAGTGCGGATCCAAAGTCGAGTTTTGAGCTGCTCTGAACGAGCGAAATAGCTTTCAATGACCTCGGCAATGCTATTGCCTTCTAAGCCAACAACCCCTTGGTAGCGTTCGCCTTGCTTTGGTTCAATGGTGATCACTAGGTGACCTTTGCCTAACATGTCATGTAGATTGGCTTGCTCTGCTAGCTCGCCATCCCAGCGTGCGATACCACGAACTTGTTGTTCATTGTTACCATTGACTACCACCAAAGAAACAGGACCATCGCCTTGAAGCTGAAGGGTAATCGAACCTTCAAACTTAATGGTCGCGGTCAGTAAGGTTGTGGCAACCAGCAGCTCACCTAGTAAGGTTTGCAGTGGAGCCGGGTAGTCTTTATTGGTGAGCATATGCTGATAGGCATCGCTCAATTGCACCAATTCGCCGCGTACCGATAGGTCTTCAAAAAGATAGCGATTTAACACATTGTTTGCCATGGGGGTAACTCCAGCTTATTGATGTTTAAATTTAATAATGTCGCGACGTTGCTTTTTGTCGGGACGTTTTTCTGGGCTCGGATTATGCGCATGCAGGCGGCGTTTTTCCGTTTCCTCTTCGCGCTTGCGCACACTGTCGGATGTTTCTGTATACAGGGTCTGCGCTTCTGGCGCGCCACGTCTTTGGCCGCTGATTTGGTCGATAGCCACTGTCTTTTCTATGTGACCTTGGCGCAAAGTAATGACGGCTCCGAGCTCGACAATTTTACTTGGTTTGCTGCGCTGGCCATTGTAGTGCACTTTGCCGCCATCAATCATGTTACGAGCAATAGAACGTGTTTTATAAAAGCGAGCAGCCCACAGCCACTTGTCGAGGCGTACTGCCGTTGTCTCAGAGCTTAACTTCGTCATTGTGTAATGTAAGTTGGGGTATTATTAATAATGTGCACTAACAATGGTGATGATGCGGCATTTTTTCAAGGTGGTGATGAAATATTCACCCTGACATGATATGGCCACTAGTTGCTATGGTATAGTAGCGCGCTCGAAAATATCGGGGCATTTTGGTGGAAGATATTGATAATAATGTTAAGGAATGTAGGTGAAACGCATTGACCTAGAACGGGTAATCAAGCCTGAGGTTTGGCTGGAATACATTCAAAGCCATGGCTTTGTAATGCAAAAAAAGCTGAGTACGGCCTTGATCGTTGGCTTATCGATGACCTCTGCATGGACGGTAGGAAAAACAGTTTGGATGGTAGGCGGCGATGCCAGCCCGATACCACCTTGGAGCTCTCCAGCGGTTCGTTCGGCCCAACCGGCTCATCAATCGTTGGACGTGAATGGCTTGAAACAAAGCCAGCTGTTTGGCGCTTATCATAAAAAGCCAGTGGCGGCAGTAGAGCAAGTTATTCGCAATGCGCCCAAGACCCGTTTGAACTTAACCTTAGTGGGGACTTCCACCAGCTCAGAACCACACCATGGGGTCGCGGTGATTGCGAACAGTGGCCAACAATCTACATATGGTGTTGATGATGTGATTACGGGAACCCGCGCTAAACTAAAAGCAGTCTTGATTGACCGAGTGATTATTGAAAATAATGGTCACGATGAAACTTTAATGCTCAAAGGGGTCAAATATAGCGCCTTATCTGCCTCTCGCAATCAGCCTATTGCCCCAATACAAGATGCGCAGATGCCAGCGGCGAAACGGTCGGCGATTATTGCGCAGATTGTTGAGCAGCCCCGCAAGCTTTTACAATATGTTGGCTTTTCACCGGTGAGCCAGAAAGGGCGCATCATAGGTTATCGAGTGACACCGGGTAAGAGCCCAGATTTATTTATGTCACTGGGCCTTAAGCCTGGTGATGTTGCCACTCAAGCAAATGGCTACGCACTGACGGATCCATCCAGCTTAGAGAAGATTTTCCACGGCATTATTCATGAACATCGTTTAGATCTCACGGTAGAGCGCAATGGGCAGCCACGTGACATCAACGTCAAATTATAGAACTTATGCGATCTTGCATAAGAAACTAGGAGCAAAACGTGAAGCATTGGCTTAACAAAGGCACTTGGCTGTTGATTGCCAGTCTGTTGGCTGCGCCAACTATGGCGTGGGCAAGCGAATTCAGTGTTAATTTTAAAGGCACTGACATCCAAGAGTTTATTGATACGGTTGGCCGTAATCTCGGTAAAACCATGATTATCGACCCGACAGTGCGCGGGAAAATTGATGTCAGAAGCTACGATGCGCTCAATGAAAAGCAATACTACAGCTTGTTCTTGAACGTTTTACAAACCTACGGCTTTGCTGCAGTGACTGAACCTGACGGTGTGATCAAGGTAGTACGAGCCAAAGACGCAAAAATGGGTGCGGTACCTGTGCTCACCGGTAAAGGCAAAGCCAGCTTTGGCGATGAAGTGATCACACGCGTGGTGGCGGTGCACAATGTTTCTGTACGTGAGCTATCGCCAATCTTGCGCCAGCTTATTAACAACGCCGGTTCTGGCAATGTAGTGCATTACGATCCATCGAACATCATTTTGCTGACAGGTCGCGCGGACACGGTTAACAAGCTCGTTAATATCATTCAACGTGTCGACCAAGTCGGCGATAAAAATATCGAAGTGGTTGAGCTGAAAAACGCTTCAGCGGCGGATACGGTTCGCACCATTGATTCTTTACTTAAATCAAACGCCGCGCAAAATATCCCCAACAATATGCAGCCGAAGTTAGTGGCCGATGAGCGCACTAACTCGATTTTGATATCCGGCAACCCAGAAGTACGCGCTAGATTGAAAAGATTGATTAAGCAGCTCGACGTTGGCCTAGCCTCGCACGGTAACAGCCAAGTTATTTTCCTTAAATATGCTAAAGCGGAAAATTTAGTCGAAGTGCTACAAGGTGTGGCGAAAAACCTAGAAGCAGAAAAGAAAAATAAAGGGGCGGCGACCAAGAGTAGCAAAAGCGATGTCACCATTGCTGCCACCAAAGATACTAATGCATTAGTGATCACTGCGCCGCCAGATATTATGAAATCGCTAAAAAGTATTGTATCTCAATTGGATATTCGCCGCGCACAGGTTTTAATTGAAGCCTTGATCGTCGAAATGAGCGAAGGTGAGGGGATCAACCTAGGTGTGCAATGGGGTTCGATTAAAAGCGGCTCTGTAGTGCAGTTTGGTAATACAGGTACGCCAATCGGTGGGGTAATGACTGGCTTAGAAGATGCTAAAGATCAAACTAACTCTCAAAGCTATTACGACGAATCGTCGGATTCATGGAAAACATCTGAAACCACGGAGTCAGGCGACTACAGTAACCTAGCGACGGCACTTGGTGGCGTCAATGGCGCGGCGATGAGCTTAGTGATGGGCGATTGGACGGCATTAATCAGCGCGGTAGCGACGGATTCCAACTCAAATATCTTGTCCTCACCTAGCATTATGGTGCTGGACAACAGTGAAGCTGATTTTGTTGTGGGTGAAGAAGTACCTGTGGTGACGGGCTCAACTGCCAGCTCTAGTAACAGCAACCCATTTCAAACGGTGAGCCGTAAGGAAGTGGGCATCAAACTTAAAGTTACGCCGCAAATTAATGAAGGAAATGCGGTGAAGCTGACTATCCAGCAAGAAGTGTCGAACGTATTGCCTGCCAATGGTGCGGTCGACGTGCGCTTTGCTAAGCGCACGCTGAATACTTCGGTGATGGTCAACGATGGCCAAATGATTGTCTTGGGCGGCTTGATTGACGAGCGCGCGGTGGAAAGTAAGTCTAAGGTGCCAATCTTGGGTGACATCCCAATTATCGGGGCTTTGTTCCGCTCGACCTCAACCACCACAGAGAAAAAGAACCTGATGGTGTTTATTAAACCGACCATTATTCGCACGGGCGTCACGGCGAATGGTGTGACGGAGCGTAAGTATAACTATATGCGCGCGGAGCAATTGTTTAAATCCGATAAAGGCTTCGATTTAATCAAAAACGCGAAAATCCCTGTACTACCTAAATATGGCGATGATGGCCACCGCCCAGCGGAGTTTCAAAGCATTATCGATCAAGTCAATGACAAAAAAATAGAACATAACTAATGGATCAACCAGAGCAGTCAGTTAGTCAGCGCCGCTTACCATTTAGCTTTGCCAATCGCTTTAAAATTGTGTTGGCGAGTCAAGCGCAAGGAGCGGTGCTGTATTACGTGGCACCTCTCTCTATCCCAGCGCTCGCGGAAGTGAAACGGGTGATGCAAAGCCCATTTACATTGCAGGTGCTTGGCGTAGACGAATTTGACCAAAAGTTAACCGAAGTTTATCAGCGCGATTCCTCAGAAGCGCGCCAATTGATGGAAGATATTGGCGCCGACAGCGATGATTTTTTCTCTTTGGCAGAAGAGTTGCCACAAGATGAAGACTTACTGGAAGCCGAAGACGATGCGCCAATCATTAAACTGATAAACGCGATGTTGGGCGAAGCTATCAAAGAAGGGGCTTCGGATATCCATATTGAGACATTCGAGAAATCGTTGTCGATTCGTTTTCGTATCGATGGCGTGCTACGTGATGTGTTAGCGCCAAGTCGTAAGCTAGCGCCTTTGTTAGTCTCAAGGGTTAAGGTCATGGCGAAGCTGGATATCGCCGAAAAGCGGGTACCTCAAGATGGTCGTATCTCGCTGCGTATCGGTGGTCGAGCGGTGGATGTGCGTGTTTCGACCATGCCGTCGTCTCATGGTGAGCGAGTAGTGATGCGTTTGCTAGATAAAAACGCGACTCGGTTAGATTTACACAGCTTGGGAATGACGGCGGATAACCATAACGATTTCCGCAAGCTGATTCAGCGTCCACACGGCATCATTTTGGTGACGGGCCCGACAGGTTCTGGTAAATCCACCACCTTGTATGCCGGGCTGCAAGAAATTAACAGCAATGAGCGCAATATTCTCACGGTTGAAGATCCGATTGAATTTGATATCGATGGTATCGGCCAAACGCAGGTGAACCCTAAGGTCGATATGACCTTTGCGCGGGGTTTGCGCGCTATCTTGCGTCAAGACCCAGACGTGGTGATGGTGGGTGAGATTCGTGATTTAGAAACCGCGCAAATTGCAGTGCAAGCCTCTTTGACCGGTCACTTGGTGATGTCAACGCTGCATACCAACACCGCCATCGGCGCTATTACGCGTTTGCGTGATATGGGCATTGAACCCTTCTTGATTTCGTCTTCTTTGTTAGGCGTGCTGGCTCAGCGCTTGGTACGGACCCTTTGTCAAGAATGCATGGAGCCGTTTGAAGCTGATAAAGAGCAGAAGAAACTGTTTGGTTTATCAGAGAACCAATCGCTGACGCTGCACCATCCAGTGGGTTGTGATGAGTGCAACCAGAAAGGCTATCGAGGTCGAACCGGCATTCATGAATTGGTGCGCATTGATGCCAAAGTCCAAGAGCTTATCCACAGTGAAGCGGGCGAATTGGCGATAGAGAAAGCGATTCGCAGTTCAACACCAAGCATCCGCGCCGATGGACTGGATAAAGTCAAACGTGGTATCACATCCCTTGAAGAAGTCATGCGGGTAACGAAGGAAGTGTAATGGCAGCGTTTGAATACAAGGCGTTAGAGGCGTCGGGTAAACATAAAAAAGGTGTAATTGAAGGCGATAACGCGAAACAAGTCCGGACTCGATTGAAAGAGCAGGGCTTGATTCCCGTGGAGGTTACCGAGACGCGTACTAGGGCGCAGAAAGGCAGCGCCGCTCCGATTCTGAGCCTGCGTCGTGGGATCAGTACTCCAGATTTAGCGTTAATCACCCGCCAGTTATCTACGTTAGTGCAGTCGGGCATGCCACTGGAAGAGTGCTTAAAAGCAGTCTCTGAGCAATCAGAAAAACCTCGTATCGGCTCGATGCTGATGGCGGTGCGCTCTAAAGTGACGGAAGGCCATACCTTGGCTGACAGCATGGCTGACTACCCTCAGGTATTCGATGAACTGTTTCGCTCTATGGTTTCGGCAGGTGAAAAGTCGGGCCACTTAGATGCGGTGCTAGAAAGACTCGCCGATTATGCGGAAAGCCGACAAAAAATGCGCTCGACGATTCAGCAAGCGTTGGTCTACCCCATTGTCTTAGTGGTGTTTGCCGTGGGTATTGTGGCCTTTTTGCTTGCCAATGTGGTACCAAAAATCGTCAACCCAATTATTCAAATGGGCCAAGCCCTGCCTGCGTCGACTCAGTTTTTGTTGGCGGCGAGCCAATTTGTGCAGCATTGGGGGCTCGCGCTGTTCATTGGCGTGTTGGCACTGATTTATCTGATTAAGTGGCTTTTGAGCCAGCCCAAAATTCGCCTCAAGTGGGATAAACAGGTGGTCAGAATGCCGTTGATCGGTAAGATTTCGAAAGGGCTGAATACCTCTAGGTTTGCACGTACCTTATCAATCTGCACCTCCAGTGCGATCCCCATTTTGGATGGGATGAAAGTGGCGAACGAGGTGATGACGAACCGGTATATTAAACAGCAGGTTGGCTTGGCTATCGACAACGTTCGCGAAGGAGGGAGCTTACGTAAATCCCTCGATCAAACCAAATTGTTCCCGCCAATGATGCTGCACATGATTGCCAGTGGTGAACAAAGTGGCGAACTGGAAAGCATGCTTACCCGTGCTGCGGATACTCAGGATGCCAACTTTGCCTCCACAGTGAATATTGCCCTAGGCATCTTCACGCCCGCGATTATCGCTTTGATGGCGGGGATGGTGCTGTTTATCGTGATGGCGACATTAATGCCGATGCTAGAAATGAATAACTTGATGGGCCGGTAATACGCCGGTCTGATGTCTATCTTGGAGAAAGTATGAAATTGAGAAAGAAGAATCAATCGGGCTTTACGTTGTTAGAGCTGATGGTAGTGATTGTGATTTTGGGCTTGCTGGCCAGTGTGGTCGTGCCTAATTTGCTCGGCAATAAAGAAAAAGCCGATCAACAAAAAGCAGTAACCGATATTGTGGCGTTAGAAAATGCCCTAGATATGTACAAATTAGACAATAGTGTCTACCCAACTACTGACCAAGGCTTAGAAGCTTTGGTGAAAAAACCGAGCGATCCAGAGCCTCGTAACTACCGTGACGGCGGCTACATCAAGCGCCTGCCGAATGACCCATGGGGTCGTCCATATCACTACATGACGCCAGGCGAACATGGCACTATGGATATTTTCACCCTAGGAGCCGATGGCCAAGAGGGCGGCGACGGTGCCAATGCTGACATTGGTAACTGGAACATTCAGAAGTTCCAATAACATTGAAGAGGGTGGCGCAAGCCACCCTGAATTTATTATGCATACACAACGTGGTTTTACCCTGATCGAAGTTTTGCTGGTAGTGGTGTTGATTGCCGTCTGCGCAGTCGCCGTGATTTCTACCTTGCCGAGCAACGACAAAGACATGGCGAAAAAACCCGCGCAGCTTTTGTATCAACAGCTGCGATTGCTCAATGAAGAGGCTATCCTCAATGGCCAAGATTTTGGCTTGCGGGTGGACGATAAAAAGTCTCAGTACACCTTTCTTACGTTGACCGAAAAAGGCTGGCAAAAGCTGAAAAGCGATCGCTTACCGGCCGAAGTGAAGCTTGCAGCGGGGTTGTCGATTAAGTTTTCGCTAGGCGGCAGTGTTTGGAAATCAAAAGATCGCCTGTTTAAATCAGATAAACTCTTTGAAGACAGTAAATTTCGCGATCCCGATAAGCCGAAAAAGCAGGCCCCGCCAAATATATTCATTTTGTCTAGTGGTGAAGTGACGCCTTTTTCCTTGACCTTATACCCCGCTCACAAGAGCATTCAGCAAGATGGTTGGCAGGTGTTGACCAAAGCCAATGGTGAAATATTATTCCACCGACCGGGAGACGCGGATGAAAAATAATGTTCGCGGGATGACCTTGCTTGAAGTGCTGGTCGCATTGGCGATTTTTGCCACGGCCGCCATCGCGATTATTCGCTCCGTGTCGCAGCATATCAATACGTTGAGTTACCTAGAGCAGAAAACGTTTGCCGCCATGGTGGTGGATAACCAGATGGCGTTGCAGATGCTAAAACCGAGTAGCTTATCGACAAGAAGCGGGACCGAAAAAATGGCCGGACAAACGTGGTATTGGAAAATAACGCCGATCGCCACCACGGATAATTTACTGAAAGCGTTTGACGTGAGTGTGTCGACCAGCAAAAAAGCGAGCCCATTAGTGACAGTGAGGAGCTATGTTGCCAACACGTCCTCATAAGCAAGGGTTTACCTTGCTAGAAGTGCTTGTCGCGATTGCGATTTTTGCCAGTTTGAGTATTGCCGCATATCAAGTGGTGAATCAAGTGCAGCGTAGCGATGAAATCTCCCTAGAAAAGACCACACGCTTGCAGCAGTTGCAGCGTGCGTTAGTGTTTATGGATAACGATTTTCGCCAAATTGCCGCTCGCCATTTTAGAACCAACGGCAATGAACCCAGTAGTGAATATCTAATGTATCAAGATTATTTGCTGGATTCCGATAACAAAGGCGTCCTGTTTAGCCGGTTAGGTTTTTTTAATCCACAGCAACGCTTCCCTCGCGGTGAAGTGACAAAAGTCGGCTATAGAGTTAAGAACCATGAACTTCAACGTATTTGGTGGCGTTATCCAGATACGCCCGCGGGTGATAAGGGTTATGTTATGCCGCTGCTAAGTAAAGTTGAGGCGTTTAGTCTACGTTTTTATGATGGTAAGCAATGGCAAAAAGAATGGCAGCAGAGCGATCAATTACCCAAAGCCGTAGAGGTTAATTTAACCTTACAAGACTTTGGTAAATTACGCCGTGTGTACTTGGTGGCGGGTGGCAATATGGACTCGACTAGCAGCACCAATAATGACGGAGGTAGCTAATGCGGCAAGCTCGTATGCGTACCCAGCGCGGTGTGGCTCTGATCATTATTCTGATGCTGGTGGCCATTATGGCAGCGATTGCTGCCACTATGTCAGAGCGCTTATTCACCCAATTCAAACGGGTGGGGAACCAGATTAACCACCAGCAAGCCTATTGGTATGCGATTGGCGCGGAAGCGCTGGCCAAGAAAGCGATTGAACAAAGCTATAAAGACGACAAAGACAGTGTCAACTTATCCCAACCTTGGGCGAAGCAAGCGATGACTTTTCCGCTTGATTACGGCACCTTGAAGGGCAGAATTGTTGATAAGCAGGCTTGCTTCAATCTGAATGCGTTGGCGTCGGTCACCTCATCCACCAGTTCGACAGCCAGTCCGTATTTAGTGCAAGTTCTGCAGCACTTAATCGATACAACGGGTATTGATGGTTATCAAGCAGAAACCATCGCCAAGTCTACTTGGTCGTATGTCAGCAATAGCCAGAGCGTGCAAGGGATCACCGGCATCAACGATAGCCAGTATGAGTCGTTGTCTCCCGCGTATTTGCCTGCCGATGGTTTGATGGCCGACAGCAGTGAATTTCGCGCGGTCAGTGGGGTGACGGGGAAAGTAATGTTGCAGTTGCAGCCTTTGCTGTGCGCGTTGCCTAATACGGAATGGGCATTAAACGTTAACACGATTCAGCCAGAGCAGGCGAACTTGCTGGTGGCTCTATTCTACCCCAATTTAAGTGAATCGAATGCCAAAGATTTGATAGCCAGCCGGCCTAAAAAGGGCTGGACCTCGGTGAGTGACTTTATGTCATCTTCAGTTTTGGCAGCACTGAGTGAGGAGACTCGTACCAGTGCGGAAAAATATTTGGCAATCGACAGTGCCTACTTTGGTATGGATGCCCAAGTGTTTGTAGGCGAATCGCGGGTGCGAATTCGCAGTTTATTATTTAGTAAAGATAGAAAAACCGCGACGGTGATACGCCGTCGCTTTGGAGGAATCATTGAGCGAGTCCCTGATCGTTCGTCTAAGTAGTCAAGACGAGGCCCCTATTGACTGGTTGGCATGGTCTGAAAGTAGCCGTAAGGCCGTTGATGTTGGTCAGTTAATTGGTCGGCAAGCGTTAGCGGAATTGGTACCACTGGCTGAGTCACGTACAGTGATTTTATTGCTGGCGGCGAAAGATGTGATTTTGTCTGAAGTGGACATTCCTGCGGGTGCAGGTCGCCAGCTCGATGGGCTGCTGCCTTATTTGCTGGAAGACGATGTGGCGCAAGATGTCGAGGACTTACAATTTCTGCTGCTTGCTAAACAAGGCTCGCGTGCCTCCGTGTGTGGGGTTGATCGACAGTGGCTTTCAGGTTTACTGGACGAGTTGACTGAATTGCACGTTGAAGTAAGAAAGATTGTCCCAGATGTCTTGGCGTTACCAAGTTCAAGCGGTCTCAGCGCGGCGCAGTTTGATCAATCCTGGTTAGTTAAAAAAGGGGCGTATCTAGGCCTGCAAGTCGACAAAGAATGGTTGGAGCTGGTTAAAGATTCGGATTGGGTACGAGAAGGTGAGGCGTTTCTTGAGCTACAGGCGCATTCTCCTTTGCCTAACTTAGTTTATGCGGAGGATCAGCACTGGCAGCAAGCAGAAGCACGTGACACCTTGGAATTGCTCGCTGAGCACGCCAACACCAGCCCAGTTAATTTATTGACGGGCGTGTTTAAACCAAAATCGGCATGGTCAAAATATGTGAAGGTATGGCAAGGGGCTGCCATTGCACTATTGGTGTTTGTGGCGGTTCAGGTCGGCCATAGTCTACTACAAGTGCACCAATACCAGACTCAAGCATCGGCCTACCGAGCGGAAAGCGAGCGGATCTTTCATCGTTTGTTCCCAAATCGCCACCGTATTCCGACCATAAGCTATTTGAAGCGGTTAATGGATGATGAAGTGCATCAGCTCTCGGGTGATAGCGCGGGCTCCTCGGTATTGACGTGGTTAACTAAGCTTCCAACCACTCTAGGTTCGGTGAAAGGCATGCAGCTGCAAAGCGTTCGCTATGACGCCAGCCGCGGCGAGCTTAGAGTGGCTGCGTTTAGCCAAGATTTCCAAAGCTTTGAGAAAGCCAGAGTCGCCTTACAAAAAGACTTTGACGTCAAAGAAGGGCAGCTTGGCCGTGATGGGAAAGTGGTCAGTGGCACTTTCGTACTTAAGAAAAAATGAGGTTGAGTTCAGTGGATAAACTACTGCTATCAGCAAAAACATGGTGGGCAAGCATCAGCGTTCGTGAGCAGCGACTGGTGATGATTTGTTCCGTGGTGTTTGGTTTTATGGTCATCTATATGGGGGTAATTCAACCTCTAAATAGCGCTACGCAAACAGCATCAGCTCGCATTAACAGCGATCGTGAACTATTAACTTGGGTGAAAGCCAAAGCAGACCAGATCACTACCTTGAGAGCGCAAAATGGGGTGCATAATTCTCAGCAAACCCTGAATCAAATTATTTCGTCGTCAACACGCCGTTTTAATATTGAGTTAATTCGTGTGCAGCCAAATGGTGACATGCTGCAAGTGTGGACGCAGCCTGTGCCGTTTAATCAGTTGGTTGATTGGTTGAATTTTTTGCAGCAGCAACAAGGTGTCGGTGTCGCCTTTTTGGATATCGGAAAAAGTGACACATCCGGCATGGTTAAAATCAATCGATTGCAGTTTAAGCGAGGTTAGGTTTGTTACGCAGTAAAAAATTATTGGCTCTATTGATCCTGCTGTCGTTTGCGTTGAGTTTGATTGCCCATCTCCCGGCCTCGTTGGCGTTAAAATGGTTGCCGTCGCAAGTACCGTTACGTTTAACTGGTGTCTCAGGCAGTGTCTGGCAAGGCCAAGCTAGCCATGCACAGTGGCGTCAATACTCGCTCGGTTCAGTGCGTTGGAATGTGCAAGCCAGTCAGATTTTCCTCGGTCGTATCGAGGCGAAAGTTCGTGTGAATGATCCACAGATTGGTGCGCATGTGAAAGGTGTCGTCGGTTATAGTTTTAGCGGCGCGTATGCCAAGCAAGTGATAGGTTCGATGCCCGCACAATCCGCGATGCAATTTGCACGTATGCCAATCCCCGTAGATTTGGTCGGTCAGTTTGAGCTGTCAATGCAACGCATCAGCTACCACTCTGGGCAATGCCAAAGCTCTCCCGGTTCTTTGGTGTGGAATGGCAGTCAGATCCATTCACCACTGGGTGAGCTATCATTGGGCACCATCATGGGCAAAGTGCTGTGCCAAGGGAATAAGTGGACCATGAGCGCCAATCAAAACAACGGCCAATTAAGTGGTGAAGTTTCTGCGAACGGACAAATGTCAGGACGTGCAACGTGGCAAGGCTGGCTCAAACCCGGTGCAGAATTTCCGGCTCCATTATTGCCCCAGTTGCAATTTTTAGGACGGCCAGATAACCAAGGCCGATTCCACTTTTCCGGTCAAGGATATTTATAGGAAGAAAAAAATGGGGCGATGATATCGCCCCATTTTTTATAGCTATTTTTTGCAACTAATCTTTGCAGCTAGTCTTTTTCAACCAAGATTTGTTGCCATGGCAACTGCTCATCACCGATGACAATAAAGTTGGGGTTTTCTAAACTTTCGCGTTCGTTGTAGCTTAATGGCGTCAGTTGTGTCGAGAGAATTCGCCCCCCTGCCTCTTCCACAATACATTGAGTCGCGGCGGTATCCCATTCGCCAGTCGGGCCAATTCGCAGGTAGCAATCCGCGCCGCCTTCGGCAACCAAGCACGCTTTTAAGGCTGCAGAGCCTAGTGGAACTAAATCATAGCGCCATTGGTCGCTCATTCTAGCTTGGATGCGACTAATTTCCTGACGGCGACTAATGGCCATTACGATAGCGTTTTTCTGACCTAGGTGCTTGTTCGCTTTAAGGCGCACTTTATCTGCGTCTTGCTCAGTAATTTTCCAAGCGCCATGATCTTGGTAGGCGTAATACGTTACGTCAGCGACAGGGCCATACACCACCCCCATAATGGGTTGGTTGTGTTCAACCAGCGCGATAATCGTGGCGAAGTCCCCACTGCGAGCAATAAATTCTTGTGTACCATCGAGTGGATCTACCAGCCAGTAGCGCGGCCAGGTGGCACGCTGTGAAAAGCTTATCTCGGCATCTTCTTCAGATAAGACAGGAATTTCTGGGGTGAGCTTGGCGAGCGCGTCGGCAATAAATTCGTGCGCGGCGAGGTCGGCACTGGTGACCGGGGTTTGATCGCTTTTGGTAAATTCTTCGTATTGCTTGTTGTCATAAATTTTGAGAATCAATTGGCCCGCTGCACGGGCAATGTTTATAACGTCAGGCAAAAGGTGAGCGAAGTCGGGTGTAGCAGGCATATTAACTCCTAACGCCTTAAGTGAAATTTATTTGAGATGCTTTAACGCCAGCATTAACGCGGTGATGGAGCGAGCCTCGCAAAAGTCGAGATGGGAAAGTAATTCTTCGGCTTGTGCAAGTGGCCAACGCACGACCTCTAATTGCTCGGGCTCATCGCCTTCTAGTCTTTCTGAGTATAGATCCTGTGCCAGAAAAAGAGTCATGCGACTAGAAAAATATGAAGGAGCGAGCACCACCTCTTTGAGTGGTGTGAGTTGCTTGGCACCAAAGCCGATTTCTTCTTTTAGTTCACGATTGGCTGCTTGTTCAGCACTTTCTCCGAGGTCAACGAGGCCCTTAGGAAATCCCAGTTCATAGTTTTCTGTGCCCGCCGCGTATTCTCGAATCAATAACAGCTCACCTTGGCTCGTGAGTGGTACCATCATGACACTTGTTCGTTTGGTGGGTTTCATTCGTTCATAGGTGCGTTCTACGCCATTACTGAAGCGTAATTCCAGCGACTCAATCGTAAAAAGTTTGGATTTCGCAATAGACTGTTTGGTTAGGATCTCTGGAGGTGTCCGTTTACTCACAATATTCTCTCCTTAGCGTGTCAATCGTAGGTGGGTAGCCAAACCGTATTAGACATTTTCGGCAAGCATGCCTCGGCTCCAATGCAAGGCAGAGAAGGTGGTATCGGCACATTGAGGTTGCTGGCTATAACTATATGAGAAAAGTGGTCCAATTGAAATTAGAACGCTCAATTGCTGGAAGATAAAAGGGGGGAGGCAGGAAATAGAAAAGCAGCGCTGGTGCGCTGCTTAAAAAGACTGGTCTTACGATAAATTACCGATCTTACGATTAGTAGTAAGAGTGTTCACCACGGTCATGCTCGGTGGAATCGCGTACAGCAGTTAGCTCACCTGAAAATTGTTGTAGTAGCTCTTTTTCAATGCCTTCTTTTAGCGTGACGTCAACCATAGAGCAGCCATTGCATCCGCCGCCAAAAGCAACGATCGCTACACCGTCATCGGTGATTTCGAGTAGGCTAACGTTGCCGCCGTGTCCTGCAAGCTGTGGGTTCACTTGAGTTTGGATCGCGTATTCAACGCGCTCCGTTAGTGACGCATCGCTATTCACTTTACGCATTTTTGCGTTTGGCGCTTTTAACGTTAGCTGCGAACCCATTTTGTCAGAGACGTAATCAATTTCAGCGTCTTCTAAAAATGGGTGGCTTAGCTCATCCACGTAGGCAGAAAAACCGGCAAGCTCAAACACAACGTCTGTGGCTTCTACGGCTTCAACTGGGCAATAAGAAACGCCACACTCAGCATTTGGTGTACCTGGGTTAACCACAAACACGCGAATATTGGTGCCTTCAGGTTGTTGGCCTAATAGGTTTACAAAATGCTGTTGAGCCGCTTCAGTAATGGTAATGGAATTTGACACAATAAATACCTGAGTAGTTTTGTCTGCTATTAGCGCCATTCTACTCTTGTCGAACGAGAGATCTAGTTTTTTACCGCATTAAGTGGTCGTTCAATGTCTAGTGTCGTGCGCGCTAAGCAGTAAATATCTACTGTGACGACTCCTTCTTCTTGGTGCAATAGTGTTGCTAACTGTTGCACGGTCGCGCCTGTCGTGACCACATCATCAACAATGGCAATATGAGCAGCTGTTGGTTTTTCAATTAACTGGAAGGCGTGGTGAACGTTGGTTTGGCGTTGGGGCTTAGTGAGCCCTTGCTGTGGCCTGCCTGCTCGGGTTCGATGAAACAAACCGGAAGCGACGGGGAGATTCAGATGTTGAGCAAGGTACTTGGCCAGTAGCTCACTTTGGTTAAAGCCTCGATAGAGCCTTTTTTGCCAGTGCAGGGGGACATAGGTGATGATTTGTGGTGGTGCTGAAATATGGTGTGCCAGCAGGTGGGCGAGACTGGCCGCATACCAAAATTGGCGTCGATATTTCATTTTCTGAATATAGTTCGACAAAGGTCGTCGGTAATCACCGATGCAAACGAGCTTATCCCACGCGGGAGGTTGGCGTAAACACTCGCCGCACGAGATGGTTTTGGGCTGACCGTCATAGGTTGGTAGAGGTAAGCCGCATCGTTGGCACAGCTCGGGGGTATGAAATAAGCGTGTACAATCTTGGCACCAAACTCCGCGCTCAGGCGCGATAAAAGTCAGCCCACATTGTTCACAGCGGGTGGGGAATATATGAGAGAAAGTGCGAGTTAACTGGGAAAACCACATAATTGGTTGGCTGGGAGCATTGTTTGATATATTGATGGTTATTTTGATACAAGCAGCGATATTGAGGGGATGGAGTTAGTGGTAGATTATGCGAGCGAGGGCTCAACCTTGCATTGGCACACTGAAGGTGAAGGCCAAGATGTGGTGCTGGTGCATGGCTGGGGAATGAATGGCGCCGTTTGGCACCAAGTGGTTGAACAGTTGCGCAGCCAATTTCGCGTTCATGTGGTGGATTTACCCGGTTATGGCTTTAGTCATTTGCAATCGGCCAATAGCTTAGAGCAAATTACGCAGCAGGTGCTTGAGCAAGCGCCGCGTAAAGCGGTTTGGGTTGGGTGGTCGTTAGGTGGCTTGATTTCATCTCATATCACGGCGACTGAGCCGGATAGAGTGCAAGGCTTAGTCACCGTGGCTAGCTCACCGAAGTTTGCCGCTGATAGACCTTGGCGCGGAATACAACCTAAGGTGTTAGATACCTTTACTAGTCAATTATTGCTGGACTTCAAGGTAACCGTTGAACGTTTTATGGCGTTGCAAGCGATGGGGAGTCCGACGGCAAAGACCGATGTGAAGCTGTTAAAGCGTGCGATTCTTACTCGGCCAGAACCGAACAAAGACGCGTTGTTACTAGGTTTGCAGATGTTGGCTCAAGTGGATTTACGCCACTTGATGCAAGATGTATCTGTACCTATGTTGCGCTTATATGGTCGTTTAGATGGGCTTGTTCCAGTGAAAGTCGCACAAGACATGCAGTTTCTTGCTCCTCATTCCGATCAACATATTTTTGCTCAATCCTCTCACGCCCCTTTTATGACGGAACTCGACGAGTTTTGTCGAAAGCTGTCTTCATTTGTTCGCTCTTGTTTTATCGAGACAGCGGATTAAAGCCCAGGAGCTAAACTTTTGTTATGTGCAGTCGATAATAAGAGAACTCAGTAAGGTTTACGCGCAGTAGCCTTACTGAGACGGGCGATAATGAGGAGGTAAGTTCATGATCGTGTCACCAGCAAATGTTGGTGCGCCGCTTATCGCCCCATCAGTGAATGTGCAAACGGAGCAAGCCGCGCACGAAAATAAGTCACGTGAGCCGATAGTACCGACGGTCGAGTTGGTGAAAAGCCATCCTGATCGCAGGTTGACGTCAGATGACAAAAGGCGCAAACGCGCATCTTGGGATCCTGCACAGCATCCAGCTTATGAAGTAGGCCTTGCAGAAGAAGATGCGGCGCCAGCAGAGGGAGACGCCGATGCTAAGGCGAGGTTAGCTAAGCTCTTTAGCTTGTTGTCATTAGACACCTACAGCTCACAACAGGGGAAGGGCTATGCCATGCGCTTCAAGTTGCCCCGGCACATCATTGATGCTGCGATAACAGAAGGGAAGATGGCGCGTCGGCGCACTGTGATTCAATATCACTACGGACACGCCGTGATACCAAACACACCTTCTGACGTGATAGCAGTGTTGTAACTACTGATATTGAAACCGCTGAGGTTAATGAAGTTGTAGAGGTTGTTGCAACAAAGCCACGTACCAATACCCACTCCTATGAGTGGGTATTTTTTTGCTAGGTAGCGGTGGTCTGCAGATTATTTTTTCGCTTTGGCAAATGCCGCCGCGAATGCGCCGCCCATAGCGTTGTCCGCGTTAGAGCTACTGCGCTTGGCTGGCTTTTCCGTTGTGCGCTGGCCGCCAGAGCGAGTAGATTGGTTTTGTCCCGGTTCATCTTTTAGTCGCATGGATAAACCAATACGTTTACGCGGGACATCCACTTCCATCACTTTAACTTTGACGATATCACCTGCTTTCACGACCTCACGTGGGTCGGCGACGTAACGGTCGGTGAGCGCAGAAATATGCACTAAACCATCTTGGTGCACACCGATATCGATGAAGGCGCCAAAGTTCGCCACATTCGACACCACCCCTTCCAAAATCATGCCGGGCTCCAAATCTGATATTTTATTGACGCCATCGGCGAAGCTAGCGGTTTTAAATTCCGGCCGGGGATCTCGGCCGGGTTTATCAAGCTCTTTGATGATGTCGATAATCGTTGGCAGGCCAAAGATATCGCTGGTGTATGCTGACGCGTGTAAGCTTTTTAGGAAGTCACTATTACCCAGTAGCTCAGGGATCGCACGGTCATTTTTCTCGGCAATGCTTTTTACCACAGGATAGGCTTCAGGGTGTACAGCAGAACTGTCTAATGGGTTCTTGGCGTTTAAGATACGTAGGAAACCTGCGCATTGTTGGAACGCTTTTGGCCCAAGACGAGCGACTTTCTTTAATGTGCTTCGAGCTTCGAAGCGGCCGTTGTTGTCACGGTATTCGACAATGTTTTGCGCGATGGTTTTGCTCAGGCCAGCCACGTGAGCGAGCAGTGCGGGTGAGGCAGTGTTAACGTCGACGCCCACAGCGTTCACACAGTCTTCGATGACGGCTTCAAGGCGTTTCGCCAGCATGCTTTGGCTTACATCGTGTTGATATTGACCCACGCCAATGGACTTGGGATCAATTTTCACCAATTCGGCCAGTGGGTCTTGCAGACGACGTGCGATAGACACAGCACCACGCAGAGAGACGTCCATATTAGGGAATTCTTGCGCGGCTAATTCAGAAGCGGAATAGACGGAGGCACCCGCCTCACTGACCATGATTTTATCGGTTGGTAACTTGCCGCGTTTGATGACGTCAGCGACAAAAGCGTCGGTCTCACGTGAGGCCGTGCCGTTACCAATCGCAATGAGGTCAACATGATATTTTTCGACCATGGCGGTTAGGACATGTACCGACTTATCATATTGTTTTTGTGGCGGGTGTGGATAAATAGTTTCGGTCGCCAGCACTTTGCCCGTCGCATCCACCACTGCAATTTTTGAACCTGTGCGCAGGCCTGGATCGAGACCCAAAGTCGTACGGGCGCCAGCAGGGGCGGCCATCAATAGATCTTTTAGGTTGCTGGCAAAAACATCGATTGCTTCTGTTTCTGCTTGCTCTTTGAGCGTCGCCATCAACTCGGTTTCCATGTGCATGGAAATCTTGACGCGCCATGCCCAACTGATTACTTGCTTGCGCCAAGCATCACCGACGGAATCTGAGAGGTGTAGGTCGTAGTGCTCGGCAATCAAAGTTTCACAGTGTGAGCTACGAATGCTGGCATCTTGTTCTGGGTCGGCATTGAGGGCGAGGGTTAAAAAGCCTTCGTTGCGTCCGCGCAGCATGGCCAGTGCTCGGTGAGACGGGACCTTACTTAGTACCTCATCATGAGTAAAGTAATCTTTGAACTTCTCACCAGCTTGTTGCTGGCCTTCTATTACGCGAGCGGATAAATGCGCATGTTTGGTTAAATAGCGGCGCACGTTCGCCAGAAGATCGGCGTCTTCAGCCATCTGCTCCATCATAATGGCTCGCGCGCCATCGAGTGCTTGTTTGGTTTCTTGGATCCCTTTATCAGGGTTTAGGTAGCCTTGTGCCACTTGTTCTGGCTGGCTATCTGGGCGCTGCCATAATTGTTCAGCTAGCGGTTCAAGGCCAGCTTCGATGGCAATTTGCCCTTTGGTGCGGCGCTTAGGTTTGAACGGTAAGTATAAATCTTCAAGGCGCGTCTTGGTGTCTGCTTGTTGTAATTGCTGTTCGAGTTCAGCGCTGAGCTTTCCTTGCTGCTGAATTGAGTTGATGATGCTATCACGGCGCTCGTTGAGCTCTCGCAGGTAGGACAAACGGCTATCGAGGTTACGTAGCTGAGTGTCATCTAAGCCACCTGTGGCTTCTTTTCGATAACGTGAAATAAAGGGAACAGTGTTGCCATCATCAATTAAAGTAACCGCAGCAGTCACTTGTTCGATACGAACGGTCAGTTCATTGGCAATCAGTTGATAGATAGCTTGGCTCATCCGTGGGATCTCTTAATTATAAGTGTTTACGTTGTCCGTGTTTTTAGGCCAACATTGAGTCATGATCTATAAATTGGGGTAGCGGTACGATTTTGCAATTGTTTGACGCTTGGATTGTCAATGAAATTGAAACTTTTAGTCCTGCGTAAACCCAGTGTTAGTAGTGTGTCAAATACACGAGGTACACTGGAACTATGGCTGCAGATCGCTTATCTGATACGTGACAGCTTATTATTATCCAGAGGAACGATAAATATGCACAGATTTATTCTGGCGGTGTTGGTATTTGGCTTATTGGCCGCTTGGGGAATTAATGCCGAAGAAGGGCGCTATTCATTAACCGATCCGGCGTATTCTCTGGATAACAAATTAGTGCTTGGTCGGCAGGAGAATGTGTATTTTCCTGATGTGAAAGGGCTAGAGACGGTTCCTTTTAGTGCCAAAATTGACAGCGGCGCGGATTCCTCATCCATTAATGCTGTTGATATTCACATTCATACCCAATTTCCACAATTGGCTCACTTGCAAGATAATGAGCTGCTTGCCGCTATCATCAAGACCTCTCATGACCGCAGTGAAGCTTGGCTAAAAGATCATGCTAAATCGCAAACCATGGTCTCATTCTCAATGCAAAACCCGTATACGGGTGAGAAAACCCACCTAGAGCGCCCGTTGGTAAAAGTCAGCCAGATTCGTAGTCGCAGTAGCAAACAACCTATTTTACGTCCACGGATTAATATCAAGCTGCGTATTGCTGGAAAAACAGTGTCGACTCCAGTGAACTTGACTGATCGCCGGCACTTTTCTTCTTTGGTGTTGATTGGTCGCACATTTTTGCAGCAGCAAGCTTGGGTGTTACCCGGCTATCAATATTTACAAGCCCAGCCAAAAGCCTTGATCGCAGGTCGTGAAGAAACGGTGACGGTGAATGGGGTGAAGCAAGCCGTTTCAGTATCGCTAAAACATAAATACAGCCGTTTACAGGCGAAAAATGTGCAGGTTCAAGGGCAGCAAGTGTCATTTGAGCTTCTCGGTGCGAATAAAAAACTGACGGTGCCGGTAGTTAGAATGCTCAATGTGAGCGGCGTGATGAAACCTTTGGTGTATCTGCCGGTGCAGATCAATGCGGAGACTCAGCAGTATTGGTTGGTGTATGTGGCCGAGAAGCCGGAAGGGAAGAGCCCCATTCGCCTTGGCACGAACACCATTAGTCGCTATTTCGTGATTGAGCCTGCTGAGCGAGAGTTGTTTGCGCGAGCGCTGCAAACTTACCAGCCGCCAAGCGCAGCTGAGACTCTGCTTCTTGCGCCGAACGATGAAGTGGCGTTGGATAGCATGACGGTATCAACGACGTTGGCACCCGCTCGGGTTACTCCCGTACTGCATGTCGAAAAGTTGCATTTGTATCACCAAGGCAAACAGGGGATGGTGGAATATAGTTGGCCGGATGGCAAAGGCGGCAGTCACAAAATCGCCAAGTCCGTCGTTCGTTGGGTGAAAGTGGGCAAGCATCGTCACCCTGTCGTAACGGGCAGTATTACAATCCATGGCAAGGTTCAGCCATTGGATTTCGCGCTTGATGGTGTAGGGCATGAACGGCCTAAACCCTACCTCACCTTAGGACGTACTCTGAATGACTACCAGCTATTGGTGAACACTCGCGTTGATAATTTGTTGCTGCCGCATCCGTTGTTTAAAGCTGGCCACATTGAAATGGCGCAAGTAGCAGGGATGCGTTTCCCCGTAAAATTGGATAGCGGCGCTGATGTGAGTTCCATCAGTGCGCAGGATATTCACCTGTTTAAAAAAGAAGGTAAAAAAATGGTGCGCTTTGTCTATCGCAACAAACAAGGCGCTAAGAAAACGTTTGAACTTCCGGTCGATGCCATGATGCGGGTTAAAGCGAAAAAAGGTGAGAAGGCTAAACCACGCCCGGTGGTGACTATGACGGTGAAACTTGGTGATGTTGAAGAAGCTATTCAAGTCAATTTACAAGATCGTAGCCGCTTTGAATATAGTATGATTTTGGGCAAAAACTTTCTTAAATACGGCGTGTTAGTTGGAAGTTCGGCAAATTACCAATTGGGTAAATAGGCTATCGGCCTGTCGCTTATTGCTGAGTTCTAGGAATAACATGTATAAACAAGTGATGGTAAAGCACAACAGCAAGGATAGATGGTGAAAAGTAAACTGATCACTAGAGAAGGGTATAACAAGTTAAAACAAGAACATGATCACCTATGGCATGAGAAAAGGCCGGAGATCACCAAAATTGTTACTTGGGCGGCTGGGCTAGGCGATCGCTCTGAAAACGCAGACTACACCTTTAACAAACGCCTGTTGCGCCAGATTGACCGACGGGTGCGTTTCTTACGTAAGTTCTTGCCAGAAGTGACGATTGTTGATTATTCGCCGCAACAGGAAGGCAAAGTGTTTTTTGGCGCTTGGGTAGAAATTGAAAATGAGTCGGGTGAGATGAAAGCGTTTCGTATTGTTGGCCCAGAAGAGATTTATGGGGATGCGAAAGGTTATATCTCGATTGATTCACCGATGGCGCGTGCGCTGCTGAAGAAGCAGGTGGATGACGAGTTTGTGGTCCGCACCCCGGAGGGAGACAAAGAATGGTTTGTTAACTCAATCCGCTATGAAAAAACTCCAGCTGATGGCGTAAACTAGCCTTGGTTTATCACCATTTACTGAGAAAAGCGTTGGTCATCAAGTTATCTTATGGCTGACGTTGAAAGAGCGTTTTCAATTGGTTAAAAAGGAAATATGCGTTAACACTTCTTTGCGCCGCTAGTGCCTAAAGGATGTTACATTGAGTGGATTCACGCGAAGGCTGAATCAATTTCCGTTGGGTAAGGGCACGAAATGCAGGAAAGCTACAAAATTTTAGTGGTCGATGATGATGCACGGCTACGTTCGTTATTAGAGCGCTACTTGACCGAACAAGGTTTTCAAGTTCGCGGGGTGGCGAATAGTGAACAGATGGACAGAGTGTTAACTCGAGAAAACTTTCATCTGATGGTACTTGATTTGATGTTGCCCGGCGAAGATGGATTATCGATTTGTCGCCGTTTACGTGCAGCCGATAACAATCTGCCGATTTTGATGCTGACCGCCAAGGGCGATGAAATGGATCGCATTATGGGCCTTGAAGTCGGTGCTGACGATTATCTGCCTAAGCCATTCAACCCACGAGAGCTCCTTGCTCGAATTAGAGCGGTGATGCGTCGCCAAACGATTGAAGCACCTGGCGCGCCAAGCACGGAAGAGTCTGTGGTCGAGTTTGGTGAGTTCCGCTTAAACCTTGGTACACGGGAGATGTTCCGCGGTGAGGAGCCGATGCCGATCACTTCTGGCGAATTTGCGGTGCTAAAAACTTTAGTCACCAACGCTCGTGAGCCAATGTCTCGCGATAAGTTAATGAATATGGCACGTGGTCGTGAATATTCAGCGATGGAGCGTTCGATAGATGTTCAGATCTCCCGTTTACGCCGGATGTTAGAAGTGGACCCAAGCAAGCCACGTTATATTCAAACCGTATGGGGTCTGGGTTATGTTTTTGTGCCCGATGGCAGTGAAGCTTAATCAGTCAGTGTTATTGCTCACCAAATACAATTAACCGCTAAACTCTACTAAGCGTTTTACTAGGCACCTGGCCAATTGGCAGGTGCCTGTTTATTTTTGCTATCAGGATGTGGCCTGCCGATGCGTATTCGTAGCTCCTTTACCCAATCTATTATTATCTTTTTCACCTTATTGGTGGCGAGTCAGATCTACTCTTATTACGCGGTATTTAATTATGCACTGCTGCCAAGCCTGCGCCAATTTAACAAAATCCTTGGTCACGAAATAAATCTGATGCTTGATGAAGCGGATAACGACACGCTTAAAATTGGTGACCCAGCTCGTCGGCGCGTACTCGACCAATTGGGCGTGACCATTCATTCATCTAGCGACCCGTTAGTGGCGGAACAGTTTCAGCGCGCGGTGCCGATTGAGCTGATGAGCAAAGACATGACCCATGAGCTAGGTCTGAAAACGGAAGTGCGGATGACGTTGGATAGCCACAGTTATGTACTGTGGATGAAAATTGCTTCTATGCCAAACGCCTTATTACGAGTGCCGTTAACCGAATTGCAAGAAGGGGATTTTGCGCCGTTGTTTCGTAATAGTCTGCTGATGGCGATTTTGATAGTACTGGGTGGTTGGGTGTTTATTCGTCTGCAAAATCGGCCGCTATCGGCATTGGAAACTGCGGCTAAAGCGGTTGGGCGGGGAGAGATTGCGCCGACGCTTGATGAAAAAGGGCCATCGGAAATACGCGCTGTGACGCGTGCCTTCAACCAAATGTCACAGGGCATTCAAGCCGTGGAAGAAGACCGAGCCTTATTGATGGCTGGTATTAGCCATGATTTGCGCACCCCGCTCACTCGTATTCGTTTAGCAACTGAAATGATGTCTCCAGAAGATAGCTACTTGGCTGAAGGAATCATTAGTGACACGGAAGAGTGTAATGAAATCATTGGTCAGTTTATGGATTATTTGAAACCTGCTGACCAGCAGGCGTTTCAAAGTGTTGATGTGAACACTATGGTGGACAATGTGGCGAATGCTGAGGGCAATCGCGGCGTCGCAATAGCGCTCAATTTAGCCCAGAGTAACCTTGAAGCACTAGGTTGCGCCGTGGCGATGAAGCGCGCCATTACTAACTTAGTGGTCAACGGTATTCGATATGGCGATGGTTGGTTGCAGATCAGTACTGGGATGACTGCGGACAAGAAGCAAGTTTGGGTGTGTATTGAAGACAATGGTCCCGGAATTGATGAAACGCAGATGGCCAAATTATTTGAACCTTTCACTCGCGGTGATACGGCGCGCGGTAGTGAGGGGACGGGCTTGGGGCTCGCGATTGTGAAACGGGTTATGAGTCAGCATCAAGGAACGGTCACGCTGCACAATCGCACGGAAGGCGGACTCAAGGCGCAGATTAGTTTTCTGGCGCATTGAGTTCGAGGTGAAATTCTCGGTCGCTAGGCTTTGGAGTAGCTTTCCCTGTCTCCGAGCCAGCGATCGATGATTGCCGATGCGCTATCCGGGTATTGCTGATGTAAGTAACTGGCAAGCTTTTGCACTTCAGGCACCAAATGCTGGTCGCGTAATAAGTCGGCTATCTTAAAATCTGCCAGCCCGGTTTGTTTGGTACCCAATACCTCTCCGGGGCCGCGGATTTCTAAATCTCGCTGCGCGATAACGAAGCCATCATTACTGTCACGTAGGACGCCGAGTCGTTTCTGCGCTGTATTGGAAAGTGGCGCGTGGTAGAGCAGCACACAGTGACTGGCAACGCTGCCTCGCCCGACTCGCCCGCGTAGCTGGTGCAATTGCGCTAAGCCTAATCGTTCTGGATTTTCAATGATCATCAAGCTGGCGTTGGGCACATCCACGCCCACTTCGATGACGGTCGTGGCCACCAATAATTGCAATTCATTACGCTTAAACGCATCCATCACCGCTTGCTTCTCAGCAGGCTTCATCCTGCCGTGTACCAAGCCTATTTTGACGTCGGGAAGTCTGCGAGTGAGCTCTTCGGCGGTATCGGCAGCAGCTTGCGCTTCGAGAACTTCAGATTCATCGATGAGGGTACAGACCCAGTAAGCCTGTTTATTTTCATTGTGGCAGGCATTGCGAACCCGCTCAATAATGGCGTCGCGTTTGCTATCGGGGATCGCAACCGTTTGAATCGGTGAGCGGCCTGGTGGCAGTTCATCAATGATGGAAGTAGCCAAATCGGCGTAAGCTGTCATGGCTAAGGTGCGAGGGATTGGCGTTGCGGTCATGATTAACTGGTGGGGCTGCATTCCCGCTTGCGCGCCTTTCGCTCTAAGCTCAAGTCTTTGGTGGACACCAAAGCGATGCTGTTCATCAATGATCACTAAAGCAAGGTTGGCAAAACTGACTTGCTCTTGGAAGAGGGCATGAGTACCCACCACCATTTTAGCTTGCCCTTGGGCAATGGCATCAAGGTGTTGCTGTTTTTCTTTCTTCTTTTGCTTGCCAGCAACCCAGCCTACTTGGATACCCATAGGTTCAAACCAGCGAGTAAAGTTTAGAGCGTGCTGTTCAGCAAGAATTTCGGTAGGCGCCATTAAGGCCACTTGGTAGCCTTGCTCAATGGCGCTGACCGCAGTGAGCGCGGCCACTAAGGTCTTACCTGAGCCGACATCTCCTTGCACCAGACGCATCATCGGAAAAGGCTGATTGAGATCTTGCTCAATTTCAGCCACCACGCGAGCCTGCGCCTTGGTTGGAGTAAAAGGTAGCTGCGCCAGTAAATCCCTTTTGAGTGTTTTTGCTTCCCTCAACTTGGGCGCGGCTTCTTGTTGGCTTTGGCTACGCACAGCGAGCATGGATAGATTTTGTGCGAGTAATTCTTCTAAAATTAGGCGTTTTTGCGCTGGGTGTTTGCCTTTATCAAATTCACTGAGATCTAGGGATGGCTCTGGACGGTGAATGGTGTGCAGTGCATCAGCTAGGGTGATTTGGTGATCGTACAGCCCGCTTGGCAACAGTTCTTGTACTGAGCTACTGGCCATTAACTCCAGCGCCTGCTCGGTTAGGTTCCTTAGCGTAATTTGTCTTAGACCGTCAGTAGTTGGGTAGACAGGGGTAAGGTGCTGGTCTAGCTTTGGTTGGTTATCCGGTAAATAAAACTGATAATCTGGATGGACGATTTCAAGGCCATGCTGACCACGTTTAATCTCACCGTATGCATGCACAGGTTTTTCTGGCGCAAAGTTGTTTTTCATCGCCGCGGTGAAATTAAAAAAACGTAGAGTGATGCTACCATTGCCATCGCTAAGCTTTACCGTGAGCATTTTCCGGCGGCCAAAGCTGGTATCAACGGCCATGACTTTGCCTTGCACTGAAGCCCAAAGTCCCGGGTGCAGTTTTACCATAGGGTAAACACGGGTGCGGTCTTCATAACGGCTCGGTAGGTGGAACAGCAGATCTTGTACATTGTGCAGGCCAATGCGAGCCAGTTTTTCGGCCACTTTGGCACCGACGCCAGACAGCGAAGTGAGCGGGATAGCAGATAAAAGTTGGCTCATGATCAGTCTCTTAGATAAACATACTAGAAATAGTTAACCATTAGGCTGTGTTTTTGTACAGGAAATTTGCCAGTGGGTGCTATTTGCTTTGCATTCGTTGCCACCACTTATCGTCAGCGACAATTTGTCCTTGATCATCAAGGCTTGGATAGGGAAGTCGTTTGTGCTTGGCCACTCTGGCCACTCTGGCCAGCACTGGATGGCCACGTTCAAATAAAATGCGCTGAATGGTTTGTTCCGGTAAAGCACTTTTCTCACGTTGGTACATACCCGCTGCTTGTCGTTGGCGCTGAGCTTCATATAGGACCACGGCGCTCGCGACCGAGACGTTCAGTGATTGCACCATACCCATCATAGGGATGATGATATCTTGATCGGCAAGAGATACCGCTTGTTCAGAAGTGCCAGACTTCTCGCTGCCGAAGATCACAGCGGTTGGTTGCGTGTAATCAATCTCGCGAAAATCTACCGCGCTATCAGATAAGTTAGTGACGAGCACTTGCATGCCCTGCTCTTTGAAGGTGTGCACTGCTTGTTTTATGTTATCGTGTGTATCGAGTTCAACCCAGTTGCGCGCGCCTGCTGAGGTGTGGCTGAGGGTGCGCATTTGTGCGGTAGGCCATACCGCATGAACTTTGTGCAGCCCTGTGGCATCGGCGCTACGAATGATCGCGGAGACATTATTGGACTTGTGGACTTCTTCGAGGCAGAGGGTCAGATCTGGCTGGCGCGCCGCAAGTACTTGCTGGATACGCTGATATCGTTCTAGGTTCATAGTGTTAAGGTAGCGAGCGCATTTTGGCGCTCGCTATAAGGTTAGTTTTTGCGGCGTCGAACGCGTAGTACGTGTGGCATGACGCGAATTCTCTTCATTATGCCAGCAAGGTGTACACGGTCTTTGGTGGTGAGCAGCACTGTAATGGTATACAAACGGCCATCTTTTTCTTCGGTGGAAATACCGTGAATATTAGAGCCAGTTTGGGAAATCACATTCGTTAGCTCGGCTAACGCACCCTGATAATTTTGCATATCAATTTGCAGCTCAGTGATGAACTCTTGATCGTAGCCCTCTGACCATTCCACTGCCATGTATTTGTCCGGTTCTTTTTGATAACCACGGACATTTGGACAAGTTTCTCTGTGCACCACTAGGCCTCGTCCCGGAGAGACGTGCGCGATAATGTGGTCATCAGGGATCGGATGGCAGCAATTCGCGAACGTCAGCAAAATGCCTTCTGCGCCGCGGATTGGTAGCTTTTTCTTCGATTTTCCATTGGTGCTGGCGGTATCGGTCAGCTCGTCGGTGTCACCAAGTAAACGACGGGCGATGACGATACTCATCAATTCTCCAAGACCTATCGAAGCGAGCAGATCATCCACACTGGCTATTTTAAGATCAGTGAGCACGTTTTCTACGCTTTCAGTCGCGATCTCAGACAAGGATTGTTCGCCAAGCGCATGATTGAGTAGGCGACGCCCTAAGGTAATCGATTCTTCTCGGCGCATGGTTTTCAGCACTTGGCGGATTTTAGTCCGGGCTCGCGATGTCACGACATAGTTAAGCCATGCCGCGTTCGGTCTTGCGCCTGGAGCACTGATGATTTCGATCGTTTGGCCGTTTTTCAGCGATTTACTGAGTGGGTAAGGGTTTCTGTCGACTCGAGCACCGACACAAGTGTTACCGACATCAGTGTGCACCGCGTAAGCAAAGTCGACCGCCGTTGCGCGTACAGGAAGCTCAACGATGCGTCCTTTCGGCGTGAAGACGTAAATCTCGTCAGGGAATAAATCAGACTTCACATGCTCGATAAACTCAAAGGAGTTACCTGCACTTTGCTGTAATTCCAGCAAACTTTGCATCCAGCGCTGAGCTTTCACTTGCGCTGTCGTCCCTGTCGCTTCCCCTTTGCCTTTGTATGACCAGTGCGCAGCGACACCTTTGTCCGCCATTTGCTCCATGTCTTCAGTACGGATTTGAACTTCAACGGGTACGCCGTGTGGGCCAACCATAGAAGTATGCAAAGACTGATAGCCATTGGCTTTTGGGACGGCGATATAATCTTTCATCCGACTCGGACGAGGCTTATATAAACCGTGCACTTGGCCAAGAGCTCGGTAGCAGGTATCAGCGCTGTCGACGACGACACGAAATGCGTAGATATCCATGATGGTATGGAAACGCTGTTCCTTGGTTTTCATCTTGTTGTAGATGGAAAACAGGTTCTTCTCGCGCCCAACCACTCGGGCATTGAGACCAAAATCTTCTAATCGGCCTTCAATCTCGCTGTGAATACGCTGGATCATCTCTTTGCGATTGCCACGCGCCGAGCGAACTACTTCTTTGAGAACGCGATAGCGGTTGGGGTACAGGGCTTCAAAGCCGAGCTCTTCCAGTTCCACTTTTATATTGTGGATACCGAGGCGGTGGGCCAAAGGAGAATAAATTTCGAGGGTTTCACGCGCGATACGACGTTTTTTATCTGGCCGTAGTACGCCCAGTGTGCGCATGTTATGCGTTCGGTCAGCGAGCTTAATCAAGATCACTCGGATGTCTTGCACCATCGCCAGCACCATTTTGCGGAAGTTCTCCGCTTGGGCTTCTTTGCGATCGCGAAACTTTAGTTTGTCTAGCTTAGAGACACCATCGACAAGTTCGGCAACAGTATGACCAAATTGGCGTTCGAGGTCTTCTTTGCTGACGTCACAGTCTTCAATGACATCGTGCAGGAGGGCTGCTTGCAGTGTTTCAATATCAAGGCGCATTTCTGCCAAGATTCGAGCAACGGCAACGGGGTGGATGATATAAGGTTCGCCGCTGGTGCGAGTTTGCCCCTCATGGGCGTCTCGCGCTACCACGTAAGATTGACGCAGAGCCTCTAGTTGAGGCTCTGCTAAGTATTCTTGGGCAACGTCTTTGAGGCTATCGAATAGATACAAATTACATACCCGTAAGCTGGTTTAGCCTAAATTAACGGTTGTGAACAATGCTACTTACTGCGGCAAGTTCTGCTGCTTCTTGTTCTTGTTGCTCTTGACGCTCACGGGCATCTAGAACATCTTTAGTGATCAAGCCTTCTTCGATTTCGCGTAGGGCGATAACCGTTGGCTTATCGTTCTCTTCAGGCACAAGTGCATCTTTGCCACCAGTTTGCATTTGACGAGAGCGGCGTGCCGCAATGAGTACAAGGTCGAAACGGTTGCCGATTTTTTCAACAGCGTCTTGAACAGTTACGCGTGCCATGAGAACTCCAACTAATTAACTAAATTTTTGAATGACGAGAAAGTATACAGACTTAGTACTGTATATTCTAGCGATTAAACTTCGCGAAGCACATTGTTATGTGATTATTCTGCTAACAGTGCTTCAAGCATGCCTTGGTATTTGGCGGTTTGTTTATCTTGCTTCAATCGCTCAGCGCGAATAATGGCTTTAAAATCTATTAAGGCGGTGTCGAAATCATCATTAACGATCACGTAATCGTATTCGCTGTAGTGAGAGATTTCAGATTTAGCTTCTGCCATGCGTTTTGCGATCACGGCGTCACTATCTTGGCCACGGGCATTAAGTCGACGTTCTAATTCACCGTTTGATGGCGGTAAGATAAATACACTGCGAGCATGTGGCATTTTGTTTCGGATCTGACGAGCGCCTTGCCAATCAATATCCAAGAAGACATCAATACCTTTTTCTAGGTTGTCTTCAATCCAAACCCGAGAGGTGCCGTAGTAGTTACCAAACACTTCAGCGTATTCGACGAACTCATCTTTTTCTATTAGCTCTTCAAAATGCTCTTTTTGCACAAAATGGTAATGCACACCATCTTGCTCTCCCGGTCGCATGCCGCGAGTGGTATGAGAGACAGAGACTTTCATCGCATAGGTCGGGTTGGTTTCTAGCATTGCCGAGATCAAGCTCGATTTTCCTGCGCCGCTTGGCGCGGAAACGATGTATAAAGTGCCTTTGCCCATAGTTCTCATTCCACGTAGTTAGGGTGTGAGTCTTGATATGACTCAATATAAAAGATAGCACTGACTCAGGACAGCACATTGAATTGCACTGATTTTAGCCAGAAAATGGACGCGAAGCGTAGCATGAAGCCACGTAAATTCACAGGTGTCGCCCGTATTTGTTTAGTCGTGAAACCTAGGCTCTTGTAGCTCAAACAGACTACGCTTATTTGGGGTGTCTGGTGCACACGAGGATAAGGTGGGGTGGTATCAATACAGGCGGTGTTATCTATTTGATAGGTTCGGTTTGATAGCTTTAGTTTGGCAAGGTCACTCATGCTTAGTGATTCGTCACTTATCATGAAAATAGAGAATGGAAGTTAACTCTGTTAGACTCGCCCCCCTTCTCTTCGTGTGATGAGTTTAATCACTCAGAGTGCTTTTGCGCTGCATTGAAGTCTAGATAAAATTACGCAGCCAACTCGGTTAGTTAGATACTTAGGAACTCATTATGATGACTGATGAAGAAAGAATTGAATTACAACAAAATAACCCATTGCATGGTCTTAAGTTAGAAACCTTACTGCAAGAGTTGGTCGATTGTTATGGTTGGGACATTTTAGATACGGCGATGCGTTTTAACTGTTTCCACACCAACCCATCGGTTGCCAGCAGCGCTAAGTATTTGAAGAAAACAGATTGGGCGAGAGAAAAGCTAGAAAACTTTTATTTATACCGCTTTAAGCGCATGCCTCGCGCTTCTAGCGAAGAGTATGATTTATCGCCACGCGCCCGAACTTTCCCCCACGGTATTGAACCTAAAGAGCCAATGGAGCTCACGGTCGATTCAATCTTGAAATCACAAGCCAAAGCCGCATCCGCCCATAAAGAGCGTTCGTCTCGTGGTCGTAGTTTTAGACGCTAGTGTTTGCTGCTAACCGGTAGAAACAAACAAGCCCCTATATTTAGGGGCTTGTTTGTTTTCATTAACGTAAAACTGGCGAAAACATCATTCTATGTTCTGAATCTGTTCTCTCATTTGCTCAATCAGTACTTTTAGCTCAACACCGGAAGCGGTGATGTCGGTTGCGATAGACTTAGACGCCAGCGTATTCGACTCACGGTTGAATTCTTGCATCATGAAATCAAGGCGGCGGCCAGCGGAGCCTCCTTTTTTTAGCACGTTGTTGGTTTCTTTGACGTGAGAATCGAGACGATCTAATTCTTCGGCCACGTCAGATTTTTGTGCAAGGATGATAAGCTCCTGCTCGACACGGCTGCTGTCTAGTTCAACGTTAGCATCTTCGAATTTGTTAAATAGGCGCTCGCGTTGCCATTCGATGATCTCAGGCATTCTTGCGCGGACTTTAACTACTTCATCAGTAATAGCGGTGAGGCGCTGCTCGATAAGGGCTTTCATGTTGTCGCCTTCGCGGCCGCGCGCTTCGATAAACTCACCGAGTGCTTCATCAAACGCTGACAGTAAATCTTTTTTCACTGTGTCCATGTCTTGCTCTGGTGTTTCCATCACACCGGGCCATTGCATCACTTGAAAAGGATTAATGCGGCTATCTTCACCAGTCAGTTGCATGACTTGCTGAGCGGCGTTGATCACTTGCTTGGCTAAGGTGTTATTGATGGTGAGCTCGCCTTGTGCTGCCGGATTGGCTTCAAAACGCAGGTGACATTCGACTTTGCCGCGGGCAAGGCGTTTACGGAAACGATCTCTTAGCACCGGCTCTAAGCCACGAAATTGCTCGGGCATACGAAAATACGTTTCTAGATAGCGCTGGTTGACCGAACGAATTTCCCATACGGCGGAGCCCCAATCACTTTTTACTTCTTTACGTGCGTAGGCCGTCATGCTGTAGATCATTGATTTATCCTTGCTGCGGAATATAAAAGTGGCTCATAGTAACACAGAAATAGTTCGCTGCTTATTGCTGGCTGTAGGCACTGCTTGGCAATTCCTATATAATATCGCCCCAACCAGATTCCCCTTTTTCAGATTAAGGTAGATTTTCTATGCGTCCAAATGATCGCGCTGCGGACCAAGTTCGCCCAATCAAAATTACTCGTCAATATACGGCTTATGCAGAAGGCTCGGTATTGGTTGAGTTCGGCAACACCAAAGTATTGTGTAATGCCACGGTAGAAGAAAATGTACCTCGTTGGTTAAAAGGCCAGGGTAAAGGCTGGGTGACTGCTGAATATGGCATGTTGCCGCGTGCCACTCACTCACGCACTCGTCGTGAAGCCGCCAGTGGTAAACAAGGTGGTCGTACGATGGAAATTCAACGCTTGATCGCGCGTAGCTTGCGAGCAGTCGTGGATTTGAAGGCGATGGGCGAATTTATGATCACGGTCGATTGTGATGTGATTCAAGCTGATGGTGGCACACGAACCGCGGCTATCTCAGGTGCCAGCGTGGCACTTGCGGATGCGTTCCAACACCTTATCGAGAAAGGCAAGCTGAAGAAAAATCCGATGAAAGGCCATGTGGCTGCGGTTTCAGTGGGCATTCTAGGTAAAGATATATTGTGTGACCTAGAATACGTTGAAGATTCTGCCGCTGACACCGACATGAACGTGGTGATGACAGAAGATGGCAAGATGATCGAAATTCAAGGCACTGCCGAAGGCGAACCGTTTAGCCACGAAGAGTTGCTGGCGTTATTAGCCTCCGCAAGTAAAGGCGTCAACGAAATCGTCGCGGCGCAGAAACAAGCACTTGAAAAATGATGTATTAATAGCTCCTAATTAGGGGCTATTTTTTTATGTAGATGAATTAGTTTTAGTTAATTGAGAGAGAGCAGCATGAAAGCATATCAACGTGAATTTATAGAGTTTGCACTTGAGAAAGAAGTCTTAAAATTTGGTGAGTTTACGTTAAAGTCTGGTCGTAAGAGCCCATATTTCTTCAATGCTGGATTGTTTAACACAGGTCGGGATTTGGCGCGGCTAGGACGTTTTTACGCTGCGGCGCTGATGGAGTCAGGCATTAAATATGATGTGCTATTTGGCCCAGCGTATAAAGGCATCCCAATTGCGACGACTACCGCCGTGGCACTGGCCGATCAGCACAATGTAGACACGCCTTACTGTTTTAACCGTAAAGAAGCGAAGACTCACGGCGAAGGCGGGAGTTTAGTGGGTAGTCCATTAGAAGGGCGCATTATGCTCGTGGACGATGTGATTACCGCAGGGACGGCGATTCGCGAGTCTATGCAAATTATCCAAGCCTGTAATGCTGGTCTGGCTGGCGTTCTTGTGGCTATCGACCGTCAGGAAAAAGGCAAAGGTGAGCTGTCGGCGATTCAAGAAGTGGAGCGCGATTTCAGCTGCCCAGTGGTATCAATTGTTAGCTTAACTGATTTGATTACTTACTTGAGTGAGCAAGGTGAGAACGAGCAACATTTGCTAGCCGTGCAGGCGTATCGCGACCAATACGGCATTTAAGCGATAGAGCGAATAAAGCATCAATCAAATAAGCCGCATTAAATAAATGCATTAAAAAACGCCCAGCTGGTATTACCTGCTGGGCGTTTTTATTCTCACGGGGAACTGATCAATATTTGGTTAGAAACAGAGGGCTATTCGTCACCAGCCAAGTCTTGTTCACCATGGTGTGAATTGTCGTAGATTTCTCGTCCGTCGCGCTGAGTTTTCAACAGTGCCAAGTTCCACATATAGTTTTCTGGATGAGGGGTGACTAAATCTTCAATCGCCTTATTCATCGCCCGCGCATCTTGCTCTTCGTCGCCCGTTGGGAAGTTCTCTAGGGCAGGCAAGATATGCACTTCATATTTACTGGTTTGGTCATTGTAAGTTGGCAGCACGGGCACCACTTTTGCTTTCGATAGACGCGCCATTTTGCCAAAACCTTTTAACGTTGCTTTTTCGGTGCCAAAGAAGGGCACAAACACTGAGTGCTGCGCGCCAAAATCTTCGTCCGGTAACCAATAGCCGATGTAACCGTCTTTGATAGAGCGGACAAACGGTTTCACGCCCGCATCACGAGCGAAAATGCGCCCGCCGTGTTGCATGCGTTGCACTTGCATCAGCCAGTCGCCAATAGGATTACGCTGCGGCTTCATGATGGTGGTGACTTTAAAGCCTTTTGCGGCCAGCATGACGGCCGGGTAATCGACTGCCCATGCATGTGGCGCTAGGATAATCACGTTCTCCCCAGCTTCGAGCAAGGGGATCAAGTTTTCTTCGCCGATCATTACACCGCGATTTTGGTTGTGCTTAGTAGAGCGAACCAAAAATTCGGAATAACCGAATAGGTATTGCGCGGCACGAGCGAAGGTTTTCTCTAAGATAACTTGGCGCTCTTCGGCGCTTTTGTCTGGAAAGCAGTAACGCAGGTTCGTGCGGGCACGGCGCACCACTCGGCCATTTTTCTTCAAGATGAAGCGTGACAAGCGCGCGGCAAAGCGATCGCGTAAGCGCACTGGCATAAAGGCGAACACCGCGGCCAGTGCAATGCCTAGCCAAGTCCCCCAATGTTTTGGGTGGAGAAAATGCCATTGGAAGGTCGGGCTGTGTAAGTGTTTATCAACACTGTTTTTTTCGGTGCTCATGTTGTCAGAATTATTCCACTCAAAGAATCAAACATTTAAAGGTAGCGCGAGTTGGTTTTTGACTCATCAGGTAGCGATTTGTACCTTTTATGTAGCCAAAGCCATTGCTCGGGGGCCCGAAGTATAATCTGTTCGACAAATTTATTCATGTAGGCTGCCGCGGCGAATTCATCTTTTTGTGGGTAATTGTCCTCAATCGATTGATCGGCAATGATTTCATATTTTCCATCTTGATTGCGAAAACCTGAGCCGGGGACGATGGCGCATTTACTGGTGTAGGCTAGAATGCTGGTGCCCGTGGTGGTGCATGTTTCTTCTACAGCAAAGAACGGGACAAATACGGATCGATGATGGCCGTAATCTTGATCCGGTAAGTAAAATAACCGTCCTCCATTACGCAACACTCGGATCATTCTTTTCATATCGGTGCGGTAGATTTGTTCGTTGCCACTGCGAGCACGGCCACGATATTGAATGAATTCATAGGCGGGATTGGTATTTGGTCGATAGGCGCCCGATCCAGGCAGGCCCAAGAGCGGAAAGGCACGCGCGGTGATTTCTAAGTTGAGCCCATGCACACAACACAGCAATACACCTTTATTTGCGGCATCGAGTCGCTTTAGTTCATCGATATCCTTGGCGATTAGCAATCTTTTGAATCGCCAATCAGGCCAAAACCAAGCAATGCCAGTTTCAATCAGGGCCATGCCGGTATTTTTGATGTTTTCTTCAACAAACGCTTCGACTTCTTGTGGTGTTTTCTGTGGAAAGGCGAGCTCGACATTCCGGCGAGCAAACGCGACACGCTTCTTACCCAATAATTTGACTAGGTTGCCCAACGAGCGGCCTAGTTTTAGCAATAGAGGGTAGGGCAATACACTGACGATTAATGCTAATAAACCAAACCCAAACCATACTCCCCAATATCTAGGGTGCAGTAAAGAGAGGGTGAATGGCGGTTTTTTTACGGGATGGTTACTCATAATGGTTACTTTATTTGCGCACTTAACAGCGCCCAATATTGGTCAAAATTCTGTGTCGGTGAATATTTAAACTCTGAACGAACAAAGCGATTTAGACTGCCCTCAACTTGCCCGAGCAGTTGCGCGGCTAAAACGGACTCTTCGACGGGGAAGGCTTTACCCTCTCTAATTTTTCGTTCACGTAGCACTTGTCTAAGTGAGGTTTCGATGCGCTCGTAAAGTTGATTAATTCTATCGCGCAGACGTTCATTTTCAAACATCAAGGCGTGACCCGATAAAATCCTTGTTAAGCCTGGATTACGTTCAGAAAACACGAGAATTAAGTGCAGCACTAATTTTAGTCGCGTAAGAGTGTCTTTTTCTTCAGACAAGATGAGATTGATGCGCGACATCAGTGACTCTTCAATAAATTCGATCAAGCCTTCAAACATACGAGCTTTGCTTGGGAAGTGTCGATAAAGCGCGGCTTCCGACACCCCGACCTGCTTGGCGAGCTTGGCGGTGGTAATACGTGACGCGCCATCGGCGGACTCCAGCATTTGCGCCAGTGCCTGTAAAATTTCTTCTCGGCGATTGGACTTTTTATTGCCGACCATGAATTCTTTCCTCTTTACTGCATTGTTCTGGTTTACTGCATTGTTCTGATTTACTGGGAATACTTATCTCTGTTGGATAAATTGTAAGATTGCTCGTGCTAGCTCTGCTTTAGAGTTTAGTGGCAAACGCTGTTCGCCGTCGGGCCAGTACAGTGTGATTGCGTTGCTGTCGCTGTTAAAACCTTGACCTGCGATTGAGACATCATTGGCACAAATGAGATCGAGGTTTTTCTTGGTCAATTTACTTTTTGCGTATTTCTCGACGTCTTGCGTTTCTGCGGCAAAGCCGACGGTGAATGGGCGGTGTTCAGTCATCGCAGCAACGGACGCGATGATGTCTGGATTTTTGGTCATTTCGACGGACATACCGTCTTTGTCATCTGTCTTTTTCAACTTGTTTCTCGCGACGGTCACTGGTCGGTAGTCCGCAACAGCAGCGCAGCCGATAAAAATGTCATGCTGAGGTGCATGTGTCATTACTTCTCGATGCATCTCGGTAGCACTCTCTACCATCATACGCTCAACATTCACTGGACACGGTAACTGTACAGGCCCACTGACTAAAGTTACGCTCGCGCCGAGCTGCTCGGCGACTTGTGCGAGTGCGTAGCCCATTTTTCCTGAGCTGTGATTCGAAATATAGCGCACAGGGTCGATGGCTTCGCGCGTTGGACCTGCGGTGATGAGCACCGAGTAGCCATCGAGTAATTTTGGCTGAAAATGGCTCTCGCATGATTTCACTAACTGCATTGGCTCTAACATGCGGCCGGGGCCAATATCACCACAAGCTTGCTCACCGGATGCTGGGCCCCAAATGGTAAAGCCTCGGCGTTCGAGGGTTGCCAAGTTCTCTTGGGTTGCGAGGTTGCGGTACATTTGTTGATTCATCGCAGGAGCAATGGCAACAGGCGCATCGGTTGCCAACACTAGAGTTGTCAGAAGGTCATTGCCCATGCCTGCGTTGATACGAGCCATTAGATCGGCGCTGGCTGGGGCCAATAAAACGAGATCGGCCCACTTCGCCAGTTCAATGTGCCCCATGGACGCTTCAGCAGCAGGGTCCAATAGGCTATCGGAAACAGGCCTGCCGGAGACGGCTTGCATGGTCAATGGAGTAATAAACTCTTTGGCTGCAGTAGTCATGACGACTTGCACTTGTGCGCCGCGTTCAATTAAGCGCCTCGTTAACTCGGCACATTTGTAGGCTGCGATACCACCACTAATGCCCAGCAGAATCTTTTTCTCCGCGAGTGTTTGCATCTTGTTCAATCCTTTCTAATGACGGGGCTAAGATAGCAGATCACGCCCATTGTGCCTAGTTTCGGCGACAATGGATTCGTGCTTACAAGGCTGCGAGTAATACCTCGGCTCATCATTCTGCTGCTCACTCTATGAGGGGCGAACAACAGAAATTCATCGCAAAGTCTTTTGTTTATCTGGATGAATACCGCGTGCTTGATTTATGGTTATCACCAAATTGGTCACACTGAGTGTTTCAATGAAAAACCTGCCCAGTAGCTCAATGCCGCGTGAAAAGCTTATTAGTCATGGCGCCACAGCGCTCAGCGACGCGGAATTGCTCGCCATCTTTTTACGTACAGGAACAAGACAGATGAATGTCATTGAACTCGCCGCCCACCTACTCGGCCGGTTTGGTTCGCTACGAGGCTTGCTCAGAGCATCAGAACAAGAGTTTTGTGCAATTAATGGATTGGGGCCCGCTAAATATGCACAAGTCAGCGCAGTAATGGAAATGGCGCAGCGTTATTTGGCTGAGTCGCTACAGAAAGGGGAAGCATTGACCAGCCCCCAGCTGACGAAACAATTTTTGTCCTCGATTCTGCGCGATCAAAGCAGAGAAATGTTTCACGTACTGTTTTTAGACACTCAGCACCGCATGATAGACGATGAGATTTTATTTTCTGGAACATTGGATGCGGCATCGGTTTATCCTCGTGAGGTGGTAAAAAGGGCTCTGCATCACAACGCAGCGGCGGTCATTTTGGCTCACAATCATCCCTCAGGCGTGGCTGAACCGAGTGACGCCGACAAGAGAATCACCCATCGCTTGCAAGATGCGCTGAGCTTAGTAAATATTCGGGTGCTTGATCATTTCGTTGTCGGAGATGGTGAAGTGGTGTCTTTTGCCGAACGAGGATGGATTTGAGCTTGTTAGTTGCGCAAAATCTGATATTATCGCCCGACAATTTTTGAACCTAAATTCAGCTCTGTTCAAAAGATCACGAAAATCTGTAAAAAGGATCTGTTCGGGTCTTGAGCAATGCGCATCAAGTTAGTATAATACGCGACCTTTGATAGCCTTGTATGGACTTTCCATGCGGTTTTTAACCTCAAGCTTCTTATTCATTTGAGAGGGAGGTTCGGCCACCAAGGTTGATATCGAGCTGAAACGATTTGGAGAGACATTCATGTCCCGAGTATGCCAAGTAACTGGTAAGCGTCCAGTAACGGGTAACAACCGTTCACACGCACGAAATGCTACTAAGCGTCGTTTTCTGCCGAACCTACAAACTCATCGTTTTTGGGTAGAGAGCGAAAAACGTTTTGTTAAACTACGTCTAACTGCTAAAGGCATGCGTATTATTGATAAGAAAGGCATTGATGCTGTTCTTGTTGATATCCGTGCACGTGGCGAAAACGTTTAAGAGGAATTAAACAATGGCTAAAGGCATTCGTGAGAAAATCCGTCTAGTATCTTCTGCTGGTACTGGTCACTTCTACACAACTGACAAGAACAAGCGTAACATGCCAGGCAAATTTGAGATCAAAAAGTTTGATCCAGTAGTTCGCCAACACGTTATGTATAAAGAAGCTAAAATCAAGTAATTGATTTTCTTCTCTATAAGTTTGTGTAAAAAACCCAACTGTTTCAGTTGGGTTTTTTTATTGGCTGCGATTTAGCACCCTGATCACAATTTTGTCGTGGTGTGCATTCTAAGCCCCTTATATTGAATACAATCGAAGTAAATTCAATGCTTATGGATGGCAGTCATGAAAGACAATCGACGTCGCTGGAACAATATCTTAATTTTATCCGTCATCGTTTTTATCTTGATGCTTAACCTGCCACAAATCATCAAAACCTATCTGATTGAAGACACGCACCCACAGCATGAAACCCTGCTCAATCCAAACTACTCTCTGCAAGCAATCAATTTTGCGACTTGGCAATTGGACAAAAAAGATGGGCAATGGCAGATAAGCCGCCCGAGTCATGTCACGGCCAGTGAATTAGTTGAACGGTGGCATCGTTTGGTGGGCACTGAAATTGATGAGAAAACGTATCTCAGTTTAAAACCCAGTTTAGGGATGCCTGAAACCATTGAAGTTTGGTATCAGGGACAGAATGAGCCGCAAAGAATTACCTTTTATACAACGCCTAAGTTTTTATTGTTGAAAAATTGGAAAGATAAGTGGATAGCGATCACTGTCAGTAACAAATTTTTATTTCCCTAATTTTTTGAATTTTAAGCCCTCCCACCTTAACGACACGTGATTGGAACGATATGCCTGAGTTACCCGAAGTTGAAGTGAGTCGTATGGGAATTACTCCCCATCTGCTTGGCCAAGTTATCAAAACCATGACCTTTCGCGCTGGTAAGTTGCGCTGGCCAATTCCAGAAGAGCTGAAGCAGTTGCAAGGCTGCACAGTGGACGCGATCAGTCGCCGTGCTAAGTATTTGATTATTGAAACCAAGGCGGGGTGTGCCTTGGTTCACCTAGGCATGTCTGGATCACTGAGAGTCATTGATATTGGGCAAGCCGCCGGTAAACATGATCATGTGGATATGGTGATGGAAAATGGCAAAGTGCTGCGCTATAACGATCCACGGCGCTTTGGTGCTTGGCTGTGGTGTGAGGTAGGAGAGCAACATACTGTTCTCAGCAATCTTGGCCCAGAACCACTGAGCGACGATTTTCATGCCCAGCGAATGCAGGAAAAAGCGAGCGGAAGACGTGTGGCCGTGAAACAATTTGTGATGGATAATAAAGTGGTGGTGGGTGTCGGTAATATTTACGCCAATGAGTCACTATTTACGGCTCGTATCCACCCGACGCGGCCAGCGAACACATTATCGGCTGTGGAATGGCAAACTTTGGTTTTTGAAATTAAACAAGTTTTAACGCGTGCGATCGCTCAAGGGGGAACCAGCTTGAAAGATTTTGCTCAAGTGGATGGTAAGCCCGGGTATTTTGTTCAGGAACTCAATGTGTATGGTAAAGCCAAGCAGCCTTGCCCCAATTGCGGCGAAGAAATCGAAGAGCAAAAAATAGCGCAGCGAAATACTTTCTTTTGCTCAGTTTGCCAACATTAGCTCCCTATGATCGTGGTCTAAACTTTGGCTTTGGCCTTTAATGCCGCCGCAATGACTTCAGGAACGAAACTATCGACATCGCCACCGTGAATTGCCACTTCACGAACAATGGTTGACGATAAAAAAGCATGTTCTTCGGCTGGCGTGAGAAAAACACTCTCTAGCCCCGGCATTAAACGGCGATACATATTGGTGAGGCCAAACTCGTATTCAAAGTCGACTGTCGTCCGTAGGCCGCGAATTAGGACATTGGCTTTTTCATTGCGAGCGAAATCCACCATTAAGCCAGAAAAGCCTTTACTGCTGACGTTATCAAGGTGGCTAGTGACCTGAGTCGCGAAGCCGACTCGTTCTTCAAGGCTAAACATGGTGTTTTTACTTGGGCTTGCGGCGACAGCGACAATCACTTCATCAAACATCTCAGCGCTACGTTCAATAAGGTTTAAATGACCATTCGTCAGAGGATCAAAGGTGCCGGGGTAAATCACTCGGGATATTTGTTTTGTTTTCACAATCAGGCGCTCGAAATCTGGGTATCTGCTTCAATCTTAACAAAAAGGCTCAAAATTACCTATTGAAGTCGGTATGATTAAGCTCGCAACTTACACTGACAAGCATTAGATAGAGAAAGCGATGAAAAAGCTGCTGGTAGTACGAAACGATAAAATTGGTGACTTTATGTTGGCATGGCCGAGCTTCGCTATGCTTAAATCTTCGATGCCCGACTGTCATATTACCGCTTTGGTGCCAACCTATACGGCCGCATTAGCGCGCTTATGCCCTTGGATTGATGAGGTGCTGATCGATTGTGGTAAACGAGCGGAGAGAGCGGAACGACAAAAGCTAGTGGAGGAGATAAAATCGCAGAAGTTTGATGCATCGATTAATCTATTCTCGACCACCTACAATGCCAAGTTAGTGTGGCAAGCGAAAATCCCTTATCGTTTGGCACCTGCGACTAAGTTAGCGCAAGTTTTTTACAATAAACGTGTAAAGCAAAAGCGTTCTCAATCCGCTAAACCTGAGTTTGAATATAATCTCGACTTGGCTCGTGTCTTTTTGCGTGAAATGGGGTTAGAAATTGTTGAACCAACCGCACCGTACCTGACTTTCTCTAACGAGCAGTTAGCTGCGCAGAAATCGAAGCTCGCGACGCAACTCAAGCTCTCAACTAATAAGCCTTGGATATTTGTGCATGCGGGCAGCGGCGGCTCTGCCAATAATTTATCTTTGGCGCAATACAGTGCGTTGATCAAGGGTATTGAAGAAGAGTGTGAGGTCGTACTGACGGCGGGTCCCGGAGAAGAAGCCAAGGCACATGAGTTGCAGGTATTAGTGCAAGAACGGGGTGTGCAAGCCTGCGTTTACGATAAAAACGATGGCTTGGTGGACTTTACCACCTCGTTAGCGTGCGCAGACTGTTTTATTGCAGGTTCGACGGGGCCATTGCATATTTCAGCCGCGATTGATGTACCAACGGTCGGCTTTTTTCCTAGCAAACGTTCAGCCACGCCGCTGCGCTGGCAGCCGATCAACTCTGACGGCAACCATATTGCTTTTTGCCCGCCGCCAGCAGCAGATAAACACAGTCAAGAAGACATGGCTCGAATTGATGTAAGTTCAGTTCTCACCAAACTTAATCCTTGGTTATCAGAGTTTATTCCTGAGGTGGCTTCGTAGACGTTCGGATCCACAAGTCGGCGTACTTGATGAAAGTCGAGTGCGCCGATAGCAAAGACAGCAACAAGCCTTGCCTGCCATCTAAGAAGCCGGCTTTAAGCACATACATTTTCATAAAACAACCTACAGCGTGCAGCATGCCTTGGCTGAGACTGCTTTTCTTGCCGCGTTTTTGGCGCTGCTCCGCCCATGCTTTGCCATAGCCTGCCGATTTCACCAGATAGTGGTTCATATCGTTGTAAGTATAGTGGATCGCATCACCAGTTAGGTTTTCTACTTGCATGCTTTTGGATACTTCCACTTTCTCGTGTACGAGCGAATCATCATATTGAGTCAGCTTGGTCGGATAGAGGCGCAAAACGCGATCAGGGTACCAACCACAATGGCGTATATAGCGGCCAAACACCCAGCTCAAACGAGCAAAGCGATATAAGGTATTGGTTTTTTGGGCAGCGACGGCCTGTAAGATACTGTCTTTGAGATCTGGAGTGACGCGTTCGTCGGCATCTAGCCAAAGTACATAATCGGACTCGACGTGAGATTGTGCGATGCGGCGCTGTGGGCCAAACCCCAGCCAATTTTCATTGACGAAAAATTTATCCGTGTACTCACGTGCGATTTGCTCCGTATTATCGGTACTGCCAGAATCGAGCACGACAATTTCATCGACCCAACCTTGCACGGTGTCTAGGCAGGCCTTTAGATGCTGGGCTTCATTTTTGACGATCAACGCGACGGCGAGAGTTGGTTTGCTCACTCGAGTACCTCAAATAGTTTGGATTTGGCAAAACGCGACACTAGTTTAACTGTGGTGGCGGTTAGTGCAAATCAAAATCCGCAATGGCTTTATCGAACATGGCGATAACTTGCGAAGCTTGGATGCGATTCATCGCGGCTTTGTCTTTTACTCGGGTGCGCCAACTGACTTGTTCCGGCGTTTTTCCCGTTTCGGCCAGCAATGCTTCTTCGTAAGCAGAGACCACATAATCTACATATTGATATGGTCCAGTACGCTTTGGGTTATGGTGGGCATAAAGCCCAACTACAGGCGTGTTGACCGCATTGGCCATGTGCGCCGGTCCAGTATCGGGCGCGATCACCAAATCAGCGCCATCAAGCAGCGCGAGCATTTCTTTTAAAGTACTTTTTCCAACTAGATTCGTAACCGCTTGCTCAGTGAGAGATTGAACCTGTTCTGCCAAATCGATCTCAATCTGCGCTGGGCTGCCAGCTAAGATGATGTTCCAGCCAAGTTGATGGGCATGAATGATGACTTCGGCATAGCCTTTCGCATGCCAATTCTTGTAGCCTTTACTTGCGGCGGGCACGAGTACTAAGTTACGTTTGCTAACGTCTAGTTGGTTGCTTGCCCAAATGTTATTTTCAGAAGAGTAGGGAATCGACCAGTTTGGTTTAATATCATCAATACCCAAGGTCGAGCAAAATGCGAGCAGGCCATCCAGCACATGATTTTTGTTTGGTGATGGAACTTTGACATTGGTAAACAGGTGCTGAAAATCTTGGCTTCTCTCTGAATCAAAGCCGAGTTTGTACTTGGCTTTAATTCCTAGTGTCGCAATGCTGGCGCGCAGCGCATATTGCATGTGCAGCAATGCATCGAACCGCTCGCCTTTGAGTTGAGTCCAAAGTGCTTTATACCCTTTCCACCCCTGTTTTTTATCGAAGGTGATGACACGTATTCCTTCTAAATCTTCAATTAACTGCGCTTCTAGTTTTCCCGTTATCCAAGTGATTTCTGTGCTTGGCCATTGGCATTGGATAGTTTGAACGGCCGCGATGGTATTACAGACATCTCCAATGGCAGACAAACGTAAAATACAAAGAGAGCGAGGAGGAGTAGAAAACAGCGCCATGACATAAGACCGAGAAGAAAAAGGTGCCAAGAATTATGCAGATTGTCGCGATAGATGTAAAATAGCCTATTCGATTATTTTACCTTCGCTTTAAGCGTTAATGTTAATTGGGCCCGTGAGAGTAATGAAACAGATAACCCAACCGAATCAAGTCATTTGGTACGACGAGTCCTTATTGGCAGAAGATCCAACCCGATGTTGCGACCCAGAGTTCTGGAGCGAGCAGGACAAAGTGATAGGCAGTGCTCAAGGGCGTGGTACTACTTGGTTTGTGCAAACGCAGAATTTAGAGGCGGCGCTACGCCATTATCGCCGAGGTGGCTTGTTTGGCAAACTCATCAAGGACACTTATTGGTTCTCAGGTTGGCAGAAAACACGTTGTTATCAAGAGTTTCAGCTGCTTCATCATTTAATTGAAGCGGGAATTAACGTCCCAAGACCAATGGCCGCCAGAGCCATAAAAAGTGGGCTGGGCTATAAAGCGGACTTATTGAGCGAAAAAGTCCCCAACGCACGAGATCTTGTGTCGATTCTGAAAGAAAAGCCCCTACCAGCGGAAATGTACCAAAAAATTGGACAAGAAATTCGCAAAATGCATAATGCCCAAGTGAATCACACCGATCTTAATATTCACAACATTCTTATCGATGATCAAGATGAGGTTTGGATTATCGACTTTGATAAGTGTTCTCAGCAATCAGGGGATAGCTGGAAGCAGGGTAATTTAGAAAGGTTGCGGAGATCATTTTTAAAAGAGAAAGTTAGGTCGAATATAAATTGGAATAGCGCTTGGTTCCACAAGTTAATAATGAATTAGAGGAAGTGTGGCGTAGTTATAACTATATGGAAAGGAGGTGTATGGTTTTTAATAAATTATTAATTTGGTTTTTTATGTAAGTCTACAGCGGTTTTATAGAGTAATAAATAAAGAGCGAATGGGATTTAATGAGTATGAGTTTTAACAAAGTGAAATTTTTTAATGTCCTGATTAGGATTGTCGGTAATATTGTAAAGTTACTTTCTTATCCGTTTCACATTGTGTTTCCAAAGTTTCGATTCACAATACCCGTATATTCACCTAAAAAAGTTGTATCAAAAAAAAATAATAATATACCAAAAGTCATTTGGCAAACAAATTACTCTAATAAGTCTACACTACCTGTGTATGTCAACTATTTGTTTAATCGGCTAATGTCTTTAGATTATGAATATAGATATGTAAGTACTGAGGAAAGGGACGTTTACCTAAGAAATAATGCGCCAAAGGAAGTTTATGCAAGTTATAAAAAGCTTACTGATGGAGCTGCCCAAGCAGATTTATGGCGTGTCGCTACCTTATACATGCAAGGTGGAATATACATGGACATTGATGCTACTTTGGTGAGGAAACTAAATGATATATTAGGGATGGATGATGCATTGTACATTTCCTATAAAAATGGAACCGAGCTTACAAATTATTTTTTAGCAACAAAGCCAAAGAATCCAGACTATAAGCGTCTTTTAGAGGCTATGATATTTAATATCAACAACTACGATCCTAAACTTGGTGTTTATGGAACGACCGGCCCAGGTGTTTTTAATAATGTTATAGATATATCCACAGTGACTTCGAAAGAACGACGCAGCGTCTGTATTCAAGGGGCATTTACAAATGAGCACTTTCAGTATTTAGATAAGCCTAGAGGAAAGTGGACTCATGCTGATCGAAATACAATAGTAAAATGACAGTGGGGAAGTGATGATTATTTTTATCTACTCAACTGTTTTAACTTTGATAGCTCCTTTTTTTCTATTTTTCCTGCTTAAGAAAAAGAAAGGTAGGCCTACATATGGACCGAGATGGAAAGAGCTATTTGGAGTTACACCAGCTTTATCAAACAGTTCTTCGAAATCCCTTTGGTTTCATGCTGTATCGGTAGGAGAAACTATTGCTATTACTCCTCTTATTAGGCGCATTAAGCAGTTTAACCCTGAGTTAAATATAGTGTTTACTACAACAACTCCAACTGGTGCTAAGCAGGCTGAAAAGTTAGCCGGTCTAGTAGAGCATCGTTATATGCCAATTGACTTTGCTATATTTGTTCGTAGATTTATTAACACAGTTAGACCAGAGAAATTAATAATAGTAGAAACAGAACTTTGGCCGAATATGTTGAGGGAAGTTTCTAAATCAGGTATTCCGATCTTTGTTATAAATGCCCGGATGTCTGAGAAATCGTGCAATGGCTATAGGAAAGTACAACCATTATTTGACATTATCTCCGAGAGTATTACAAAATTTCAATGTGTCCACGAAGATGATCAAAAAAGATTCCATAAATTAGGCGTTGATGAAAGTAAACTTGAAGTGGTTGGCTCGATTAAGTTCGATATTCCTATTTCAGAACGAATAATTTATTACGCTAGTAACCTTAGGAGAGAGATAGGGGTAGATAGGCCTATTTGGATTGCTGCTAGCACTCACGAAGGAGAAGACCAGATCATTTTAGATGTACATAAAGATCTGGTAAAAGAGTTCCCAAATGCTCTGCTAATGGTTGTACCTAGACATCCAGAAAGGTTTGTAGACGTAGCAACACTAAGCCAAAAATTATTTAATACGATCACTCGTACTAGCGGGCGTTACCCTCAGCGTGATGATCTTGTATATATTGGTGATACTATGGGAGAGCTATTAACACTGATTGGTGCTAGTGATGTATGTTTTATGGGGGGGAGTCTTCTTGGTAAAAAAGTTGGGGGCCACAACTTGTTAGAACCAGCCGCAATGGGGAAACCAACCCTGATTGGACCTAGCTATTATAATTTTAAAGATATCACAATCCAGCTTAACGCCGTTAACAGCTGTAAGATTGTTGAATCTCATCATGATATTCTAAATGAGGTTCTATATCTATTTAGGAATAAAAAAGAAGCAGCAACAAAAGGTGAGCTTGCTAAGGACGTTGTGAAAAAAAATAGAGGATCTATCGAAAGAAATATTAGGTCTTTAGGCATTATAGAGTAGTGAGTTATGAATTTATTTTATGTTACATCTCCATTTCAGTATATTTGCGCAAATGAAGCGAGAAATAGCTATCAATCCTTAAATACTATCCTTGTGGTTGAGTTCGATGATACAGAGAAAGGGTTATTACAGTTAAAATCTATTATCGATCCTAGTCTTTGGGATCATGTGTTTTACCTTCCGGCAGGGAATCGAACAAAAACAACACCAAAATTAATCAAGAAAATAAAGGGGCTATGCAAAGAGTTGGATTTGGTAGAGGAAGGTTTTTTCTTTGCTGAGTTTAATAGCTTACGGACAAAGGTAATTATATCAAATTTTACTTTCCAGCGACACATATACTTTGATGACGGTGCGTTAACATTATTCGAATATGAGGAAACAATTAAGCCAAATAAAGAGTATTATAGACCAAGACTTATACCTGATTTGATTATGAAGGCTAAAGGTATAAAACCTGCTGGCCGAATGCATAACCCTAATAATTTGGAAATATTCACGATATTTAATATAAATAGCGATAAGTACCCGATTGTCAGAAACACACTTCAATTATTGAATGAGGATTATAAGTTTAATCCTCATAATGAAAACTCTCCAGTCGGATTTTTGGGGCAAGGTTCCGTGGGTGATAAGAATCATAAACCTATCGATGATTACTTGAGTGAAATTATTTACTTCTTGAGAGAGAATAAGGAAATTTTATACTTCCCTCACAGGAATGAGAAAGAAGAAGTCTCTAATAAAATTAAGAGACTGAACGGGGTAAAATACTATGAAGCATCTAAGCCAATAGAGTTGGAGATCATTAGGCAATCAATTAGACTGTCCAAGATTGTGGGGATGGGGTCAACGGCTTTATTTACATGTAGAGTATTATTTCCAGATTTGCCAGTCGTAAATATAGTAAATACCAATAAAAATGATTTGGTAGTAAGAAATAAGTACGAGATAATTGAAAGTCAATTAAATAAAGCTGGTGTTTCTATGATACACTTATGTTGATTTTAAGAGTGATTGATGGTGTTATCTACCAATGATTTTTACGTAAACACTCTTGTTACAATTGTATGGAAAAGAGAGTTTATTCAGTGTCTATTATAATGGTGAAGAAGTGAGTATAGGAATGGGTGCTTTAGTTAGATTTATAAAAAAAGGAAAGCATGAAAGGAGAAAGGTAGAACGAATTAACGAGCAAAAAAGGATTATGTCGGAGGTGTTTCTAGATAGGTATGTTGTTTTAAATGGGCCGTTTAAAGGAACCAAGTATATCGGAGACGCTCATGGTAGCATGTTGCTTCCAAAAATATTAGGTTCGTATGAAGAACCAATTCAACTTTGGATTGAAAAAGCAATTAACCATAAGAAGTATTCTAGAATTATTGATATAGGTTGTGCTGAGGGATACTACGCATGCGGATTCGCTAGGGCTATGCCAGACGCTTCGATTTTAGCTTATGATATAAGCAAAGAGGCACAAAAACTAACAGAGAAGCTGGCCAAAGAAAACGATCTACAAAATATAACCATATCCGGTGAATGTTCTCATACGGAACTTAACGAAGTTTGCAAAAATAACAGCCTGGTATTTTGTGATATTGAGGGTGGAGAACATGCTCTATTAAATCCTAATTTGGTTCCTAATTTTGTTAATGTTGATCTTATCATTGAATCACATGATTGTATCATTCCAAATATTACGGAAGAGCTAATTGAAAGGTTTAAAGGAACACATAACATTAGTGTCATGATTGACTACCCGAATAGGGTTAAAGAGTATGAATTCCCTCAAGAGCCGACAGAATCTGAACTAAAATTAATATTTGATGAGAGACGCTCTAAGTATATGAGATTCTTGTATTTAGAGGCGAAAAACCCACTATAAGTAATCGTGTGGATTCTACGTTATAGCAGGTTTAATTACCGATTAAACCATTAAATATTAATAAGCTAACGAATTGGCTTCGTTAGCTTTGTGTTATGGTTTGTTTACTTTTTCAAATAATGATTCCCAGTCTTGGCAGACATTATCAGCGTAATATTTTTTAACACCTTCTTTTGCATTTTTTCCATATTTAATTCGTAAATCTTGATTAGACATTAGTTTGTATAATGCTCTGGAGAAATCTTCCGGAGAGTTGTCGGTAGTTAAGCCTGATTGTGTTTTTGAAATTAAGTAGTCTATTGCAGAAGTACTATTTATCCCGATACAAGGTAAACCCACTGACATAGCTTCGGTTAAGGCTAGCCCCCAGCCCTCTTCATGTATTGAAGGGAAGGCAAATATATCCGAATTACTTAGCTCATATAGAACATCAGAAGTAGGAGCATGGATCGTTACTTGATCTGCCATGTGATTGTTATCTATGATGGACTGTAGTTTGTATAGGTATCCTCGGGTTGTACCACTTCCAAAAATCACCACTTCCCAGTTTGGGAATTCATCTTTTATTAGAGCGAAAGATTCGAGTAATATATGTTGTTGCTTTTTGGGGTCTAATCTTGAGTGCATAATTACACGTCGACGCAGTTTTGTTGCACTCAGATCAGCAAATGTATTCGGTGGCGTCACAATGTTACCTATAAAATTAACATCTCTACCTATGAGTTCGCTAAGCTGACTTGCGAAGCTAGGAGTAAGAGCCTGAACGGCGGCACATGACTTAATTCGCTTCTTCTCTATATAATTAAACCGATCGTAATAACTAGTTACTTCACTATGAACCATATGAATTATAGGGATATTTTGAAGTGAGCCATTTGCTAATCCTATAGATAAGGAGTCATGGTCTCTCATTTCATAGGCTAATATGACGTCAGGACGTTCTATTTCAACTAACCTTTTAAGAGGTTTAGCTAGCAGTCGACATCGCTCCAATTGTACCGGATTCGGAAAATATTGTCCCAAACGGCTATTTGTTAATGGTTTTATTATTTCTCTCAACACTTTCCAGAACTTGTGTAATTTCCCCTCTACCTTTACATTAAGGTTAATAATCTTTGAGCCAAACTTAGCTTTGAAAAACAACTCTCCAGGAGCAGTGTCATTATATACAGAAGTTACCTCATTCCCACGGCGTGATAAATTATTACCTAATTCGACTAGTACTTTTTGAGCTCCGCCAGCGAAGGCGTGAGCAGAGCTGTTCACCATGACTTGTAAAACTTTCAATCTGTACTCTACCTTTTGTTTATTTTTGTGTTATTAAAAAATGATAAAAGATGAGTGATAGGGCTTGTCGCCTATGCTGGAACATCTACTATACTTGAGGTCAATATTATCCATTCTTGCGTTGTTAAAGTCTAATTGTTCGGGGGAAAGGGGGCATACAGCGGCTTGATCTTGATTAGTTGATATTCTAAATCTCAGGTAGTGGAAATTTCGAACTATCCAGTTTGCCGAGCTGGGTTATAGTGTTTGAATTGTGGTCGCACAAAATTAGGTAGAGTGATAAAATGGACAAATTTGTCTCCTTCCATATCTCTATTAAGTACTACGCTAGTGAGATACTAGCTTGAAGGCTTTACACTGTCAGTGATAGTGTGTTAAGTAGAATGACGTGGAATATGCAGACACATAGTAACTAAATGGTTGAAAAGATGAACTCAATCCTACCTTTGATCGGGCGTACCGATCCCCTGTTTGCCAAAGATATCACAAATATCGAATCACAGCTTTCTTCTATAGTTTCTCAAAATCGATTCCTTGTTTTGGGTGGCGCAGGGTCAATTGGACAAGCTGTAACCAAAGAAATTTTCAAACGTAACCCGAAAAAACTACATGTGGTTGATATCAGCGAAAACAACATGGTTGAGTTAGTACGAGATATTCGTAGCTCATTTGGTTACATCGATGGTGACTTCCAGACATTCGCTCTAGATATCGGTTCGCTAGAGTATGATGCGTTCATCAAAGCAGATGGTCGGTTTGATTATGTATTGAACTTATCCGCCCTTAAGCATGTTAGAAGCGAAAAAGACCCTTACACGTTGATGAGAATGATCGATGTAAACGTATTTAATACAGATAAAACCATTCAGCAGTCTATTGATGCCGGCGCTAAAAAATACTTCTGCGTTTCTACTGATAAAGCCGCAAACCCAGTCAATATGATGGGTGCTTCAAAGCGTATTATGGAAATGTTCCTAATGCGTAAAAGTGAGCAAATGGATATATCAACCGCACGTTTTGCTAATGTTGCATTCTCAGATGGTTCATTGTTACATGGGTTCAACCTGCGTATTCAAAAACGTCAACCTATCGTGGCTCCAAACGATATCAAACGCTACTTCGTTACACCGCAAGAGTCTGGTGAGCTATGCTTAATGTCTTGTATCTTCGGTGAAAACCGTGACATTTTTTTCCCTAAGTTGAGCGAAGCTCTCCACCTGATTTCGTTTGCAGATATTGCAGTGAAGTATTTAGAACAACTTGGCTATGAGCCTCATCTATGTGACACAGAAGAAGAAGCTCGCCAATTTGCTCACACGCTTCCGGAGCAGGGTAAGTGGCCATGCTTGTTTACTGCGAGTGACACAACCGGCGAGAAAGATTTCGAAGAGTTTTTCACAGACAAAGAAAAGTTGGATATGTCCCAATTTTTAAATCTTGGCGTCATCAAAAATGAACCACGTTATGAGCAAGAGTTACTTACTTTGTTTGAAAACAGAATCTCAGAGATGAAAGGCGAGAGAGCTTGGACTAAGGATCAAATTGTAAAACTGTTCTTTACCATGCTCCCTGATTTTGGTCACAAAGAAACCGGTAAATACCTCGATAGCAAAATGTAAACGGAGTAAGTAATGAAAGCGACACCTATTGTTAGATTTATTAGAGACATCTATAAAACTGACGAATTCATTCCGTTGCACGCACCAACGTTTAATGGCAACGAAAAAGCCTACGTAATGGAAACAATTGAAAGTACATTTGTTTCTAGTGTAGGTAAATTTGTTGATGATTTTGAGCGAAAGGTCGAAGTGTACACTGGGGCGGCTAAAGCAGTAGCGACAGTCAATGGAACAGCAGCGCTACATGCGGCCTTGTACATGGCTGATGTTCAACGAGGAGACCTTGTAATCACACAAGCTCTCACTTTTGTTGCAACCTGTAATGCTCTTTATCATATGGGGGCAGAACCGATTTTTGTGGATATCTCTCCAGTGAGTCTAGGCCTTTGCCCTAAAGCTGTGGATATATTTTTAAATGAACATGCAGAGGTAACCGAGACTGGTTGCATTCATAAGAAAACAGGCAAGCAAGTTAAAGCTGTTCTGCCGATGCATACATTTGGCCACCCAGTAGAGCTTGATGAACTAGTTGCAGTTTGCCTGAAATGGAACATTACTTTAGTAGAGGATGCAGCAGAAAGCCTGGGATCTTTCTACAAGGGTAAACACACAGGTACTATCGGTGATTTGGGTGCGGTCAGTTTCAATGGCAACAAGATCATTACTACTGGCGGCGGTGGTATGGTTCTATGTAAAACTCAAGAACTAGGAGCACGAACGAAGCATGTCACTACGACTGCAAAAGTTCCTCATCCTTACGAGTTTTTCCATGATGAGCCAGGCTTTAACTACCGTATGCCTAATCTGAATGCTGCACTTGGTTGTGCACAAATGGAAGTGATTGATCAATACCTGCAGCAAAAGAGACAGCTGGCAGAATGCTACCGTGACTTCTTCACAGGAACAGATTTCCAGTTTGTCACTGAGCCAGATTATGCGCAGTCAAACTACTGGTTGAATGCAATCATCTGCCCAGATAAAGAAAGTAGAGAAGAGATCCTTACAGGCACAAATGATTTAGGTGTTATGACTCGCCCAATTTGGCAGCTAATGCATAGATTGCCAATGTTTGAGAATGCCATGCGCGGTGATCTTATTTACTCGGAATTTATAGAGGCACACCTAATCAACCTTCCAAGTACACCCGTGGAAATCGGAAGTTAAGCAGGTTAAATAGAAAAATGACGCAGACACATAAAAAAGTCGCGGTCTTTACTGGCACAAGAGCAGAGTATGGTCTGCTCTTTTGGCTTTTAAAGGACATACAAAGCGACCCAAGTTTAACACTTCAATTGCTAGTTTCTGGTATGCACTTATCTCCGGAGTTTGGTGATACTTACAAGCAAATTGAAAAAGATGGCTTCAATATCGATGAAAAAATTGAGATTTTGCTGTCTTCTGATTCTGCTGTAGGAACAGCAAAGAGCATGGGGCTTGGTGTTCTAGGTTTCGCAGATGCATTGGAACGACTAGCGCCAGATGTCCTTGTTATTTTAGGTGACCGCTTTGAAGCTCTTGCTGCAGCGCAGACTTCGATGATACTTCGTATCCCAGTTGTTCATTTACATGGTGGTGAAATAACAGAAGGCGCTTATGATGATGCTATTCGTCATGCGATTACGAAGTTAAGCTATTTGCACGGTACGTCAACAGACGAGTACCGAAGTCGAGTTATTCAATTGGGTGAATCTCCAAAACGAGTAAAAAATATTGGTGCGATTGGTCTAGATCACTTAAACCGAGCATCTTTTATGACGGTTTCCGAGTTGAGTGAGTCACTGAATTTTGAGCTGGTAAGTCCTTATTTTGTTGTAACTTACCATCCAGTGACACTGGGAGATGAGCCTCCTGAAGAAGGTTTTCAAGCGTTACTCGATGTATTGGATGAATTCCCTGACCACCAAATTATATTGACGTACCCTAATGCTGATGATGGCGGGAGGCGTATAATTCCTATGCTTGAAGCCTATGCTGCAAACCAGCGTCAGCGCGTGTTAGCAATTCCGTCTCTTGGACAAGTACGCTACTTAAGTTCAGTTAAACATGCAGCTGCAGTGATTGGAAATTCTTCGAGTGGTATTATTGAAGTCCCTGCTTTCGATGTTCCAACTGTGAATATTGGTTCAAGACAAAAAGGGCGCTTAGCCGCCAAGAGTGTTCTTCACACAACAGCTACAAAAGAATCGATTAGAAAAGCGATTGACCTTGCAATAAGTCGAGAGTACAAAGCTGAAGGCGAACACATTGTGAACCCTTACGGTCAGGGCGACAGTAGCAAACAAGTCATCGAAATGATCAAAGGCTTACGCTTTGATCCTTGTAAGTCATTCTTTGACTTAAACATTGAAGAATTTAAGTGAGATAGTAATGACTTTAATTATTGCCGAAGCTGGTGTAAACCATAATGGTCAAGAAGAGTTAGCTTTTGCTTTGGTAGATGCTGCACATAAGGCTGGAGCTGATATTGTAAAGTTTCAAACTTTTAAAGCTAAAAATCTAGTGACAGAAGAAGCAAAACAAGCTGAGTATCAAGTAACGAATACTCAAAAAAAAGAGTCGCAGTTGGCTATGCTAAGTCGTTTGGAGCTTTCATACGAAGTACATCACGAGCTAGTCAAATACTGTGATTCTCTGGGTATTGAATTTTTGTCTACGGCCTTCGATCTAGAAAGCTTAAACTTCTTAGTGAACGACCTACACTTAACTCGATTGAAGCTGCCTTCGGGTGAGCTAACTAATGCCCCTCTTGTATTAGAGCACGCTCGTACTGGATGCGATCTTATTGTTTCTACAGGAATGGCGACACTTTCTGAGATTGAAACGGCATTAGGGGTTATTGCCTTTGGCTATACCGCTGGTAAAAATGCAGAGCCTTCTATGCTAGGTTTTCAAGAAGCTTATGCATCAGAAGCTGGCCAGAAAGCATTAAAAGAGAAAATCACGATACTTCACTGCACCACTGAATATCCTGCGCCAATGGAAGAGATTAACTTGAAAGCTATGGATACCCTTGGTCGAGCATTTGATCTACCAGCAGGTTATTCTGATCATAGTGAAGGTATAACGGTTCCAATAGCAGCAGTGGCCCGAGGTGCTGTATTGATCGAGAAGCATTTTACGCTAGATAGAAACATGGAAGGCCCAGACCATAAAGCCTCTCTTGAGCCAAAAGAACTCGAGGCAATGGTAAAAGCTATTCGTCAAATTGAAATTGCACTAGGTTCTAGCGTAAAGACACCAACTGTATCTGAAGTGAAGAATAAAACCGTGGCTAGAAAAAGTTTAGTGGCAGCAATTGATATCAAAGAAGGCGAAAAGCTAACCGAATCCAACCTCATAATTAAGCGGCCTGGCTCTGGTTTGTCACCATATCGCTATTGGGATCTTATTGGGCGCACAGCGAACAAAGGTTATAAAGCTGGAGAGCTAATCAGTGAGTAATAAGTCAAGGCTTCCGATCGTCATGATTGGAGGAGGAGGACACGCCTCTGTTCTAGTGGATATCCTTCTACAACAAGGAAGAGAGATCCTTGCCGTTGTTAGCCCTGACGATGTTAACCAGAGGCCTATTTTTTCAGGTATCACGCATTTGAGAAATGACGATGATGTTTTTGGTTACTTAAAAGAAGATATCCGCTTAGTCAATGGGATTGGCATGATGCCAAAATCCAGTTTAAGACGAAGAATGAATGAACACTTCCTTTCGTTAGGCTACAAATTTGAAACCATCATTGCAGATAGTGCCTTTGTTTCGCCTTTTTCTGAGATCGGCCATGGTGCTCAAGTTTTGCCTATGTCTATCATTCAGACTGGGGCAACGATAGGGAACCATAGTATAGTTAACACAGGTGCGATTATAGAGCACGATTGTCAGATTGGTGAATATAATCATATTGCACCAAACGCGACGCTTTGTGGTCAGGTCATCACTGACGAGAATGCTTATGTAGGTGCAGGTGCGACAATAATTCAAGGGCTGTCTATTGGTCGTAAGGCTGTTGTGGGAGCGGGTGCAAATCTGACTAAATCATTAAGCGCTAATACAATTGCTTACCCTGCCAGAGTTGTAACTAAAATATATGTATAAGAGCCAGAAGGTATAGCATGAGTCATTGTTGGCAAAAAGCGCTAATTTCCGAGTCAAGTACGATTAAGCAGGCGTTAGAAATTATCAACAGCGAAGCGTTACGTGTTGCTGTCGTAGTTGATCAAGAAAAAAAATTACTGGGAGTGGTCACAGATGGTGATATTCGTCGCGCTCTACTAAATGATTTAGTGCTATCAGACTCAGTTGCTAAAGTTATGAACGCTAGTCCGATTACTGCGGTGCAAAGCGCTTCAAAAGAACAACTTGTAGAACTGATGGAGCAGAAGCAAATATTATCTGTTCCTATACTTGATGAAGACGGTAAAGTTATCAGCCTCCAGACGCTCCATAGCGCATTGAGTAAAGATCGATATCAGAACCCAGTATTTATTATGGCAGGAGGTTTTGGAACTAGACTGAAACCTCTTACTGATACTTGTCCCAAGCCGATGTTAAAGATTGGTGATAAACCTATTCTGGAAATTGTGATAAGAAGCTTTATCAAAGCAGGTTTTATTAACTTTTACATATCCACTCATTATATGCCTGAGCAAATTCAAGATCACTTTGGCGATGGTAGTGATTTAGGTATCAAAATTACTTATGTTCAAGAAGATAAACCTTTGGGCACTGGCGGTGCTCTAGGGCTGTTACCAAATGATCTCCCTAAAGATCTGCCGCTCATTATGATTAATGGGGATGTTCTGACTAAAGTAGACTTCCAACGCTTGCTCGAGTTTCATGTCGAGAACAATTCGGATGCGACGATGTGTGTTCGAGAATATGAGTATCAAATCCCTTATGGCGTGATTAATGGAGAAGGTAACAATGTAACGAGTATGGTTGAAAAACCAATACAACGTTTCTTTGTTAATGCTGGTATTTATGTTGTCTCTCCTCGAGTAATTAAGTCTGTGCCTGAAAACCACCGAATAGATATGCCGACGTTGCTGGAACAGCATATGAATGAACGCAACAACGTATTGATGTTTCCAATTCATGAATATTGGCTGGATATTGGACGTATGGATGACTTTAACCGAGCGCAAGCCGATATTCGTACGCTAGGGATGGAATGATAAGTGAAAACTGTTGCTGTTATTGGTCTTGGGAATATCGCTACGCGCCACCGAAGAAACCTAAAATTGCTCTTTCCACAGAGTAAGCTACTTGCGATGTCTGCTAGCGGCCGAATTCCTGAAGAGAAGGTTTTTGACAGTGATGAAGTCGCAAGCTCGATTCAGGATATCATCGCTTCTCAAGCTGAATTTGTTATCGTTGCCTCCCCAGCCCCATTTCATGCAAAGCATGCTCTTCCTCTTATCGAAGCAGGGATTCCGACACTGATTGAAAAGCCTTTATCGATGACACTTTCGGATAGTCGTATACTGCTAGAGGCTTCAAATAAATATGCCACGCCTGTATGTGTAGGTTACTGCCTTCGCTATCTTTCTTCAGCGTTAATCATCAAAGAAGCTATTGAGAAGGCGAAAATTGGGCTTATTTACAATGCTTATATAGAGATCGGTCAATATCTACCAGACTGGAGGCAAAGCAAAGATTATCGGGATAGTGTTTCAGCACAAGCTCACCTTGGAGGTGGAGCACTACTAGAATTGAGCCACGAGCTTGATTACGCTCAATGGTTACTTGGTCGACTGAAGTTGAGTCACGCCATTTTACGAACAAGTGATGAGTTGGTATTGGACGTTGAAGACTGTGCCGACCTTCTGATGCTGAGTGAAAACAATGTGGTTGTTAATATCCACTTAGATTTTTTACAACGAAAAGCTCATAGAAAATGCCGCTTTGTTGGCAGTAATGGCGTCCTAGAGTGGGATCTTATCCAAAATGAGTTAAAGCTGATTCGTCCGGATGGAGAATATGTCCTTTATAGTGATTCAAGCTGGGACAAGAACCAAATGTACCTGAACTTAATAAGAGATTTTGTAAACAAAATAAATGGCAAACCTCATAATTGCATTGATTTGGAGCAAGCAAGCCAAACGGTTGAGCTAATTGAAGTCATCAAATCTTATGATGTAAAAAGAGCCACTAAATAGAGTCATATCAATGAAAAACTATGCGTTCATTTTTGCTCGAGGAGGCTCTAAAGGCCTGCCGGGGAAAAATATCAAGCCTTTAGCCGGAAAGCCGTTGCTGCAATATTCAATTGAAACTGCCAAACTGTGCCCAAGTATCGAACGAGTCTTTGTCTCTACTGATGATGACGTTATCGCCAATGTTGCTTCAGCTAGTGGCGCAATTATGATTCCCAGACCTGATGAACTTGCTTCTGATACTAGCCCAGAGTGGTTGTCATGGCGCCATGCGATTGAATGGGCTACCGAGAATTATGGTCCATTTGATGGTTTTGTCAGCTTGCCTACGACTAGTCCTCTTCGTAGTGTGGAAGATGTTGAGAACGCGATTTCTCAGAGAGAGTGTGTTGGAGCCGATATTTGTATTTCAACGACACCTGCTAGTAGAAGCCCATACTTCAATATGGTTAAAAAGAATGTGGGTGGTTTTGTAGAGCTTGTGAACACCCCTAACGGAGAAGTGATTCGCCGTCAGGATGCCCCAGAAGTATTTGATATTACGACGGTGGTTTATGCTACAACTCCAACGTTTGTTCTACGAGAGTATGGCTTATTCGCAGGAAAAGTAACAAGTATTGAAGTTCCTAAGGAACGTGCAGTCGATATCGATGATATTTATGACTTTATGCTGGCTGAGGCAATTTTAAAGAGTGAGTGATGATGGAAAAATTGTTAGAGAATAAGACAATCTTAGTCGCCGGTGCTGGTGGTTTACTAGGATCGAAAATTATACCTGAAGCACTAAAGCAAGGTGCAAAAGTTATTGCTGCCGACATTGACCTAGAATCGATGGAAAAGCGCCTGCTTGAGTTGGGTATTGACGCCACACAGACGCAGCTTACGTTGGAAGCCTTAGACGTAACTTGTGAAAGTGACCTTAAAAGCTTTTTTACTCGTCTGGATAAAGTGGATAAAGTGGATGGAGTGGTCAATGCTACGTATCCTCGCAACAAAACTTATGGAAAGCATTTTTTTGACGTATCTCTAGCGAGTTTCAACGAAAATTTATCTCTTCATTTAGGAAGTGCATTTTTATTTACTCAACAATGTGCTAAATATTTTAATCAGCATATAGCACCACTTTCTCTGGTTAATATTTCATCTATTTATGGGGTGGTAGCACCAAAGTTTAATGTTTATGATAACACATCAATGACCATGCCAGTTGAATATGCAGCTATAAAAGCAGCTATACAACATCTCAGCAAATACGCTGCAGCATATGTGGGAGATAGCCGATTTCGAGTTAATTGTGTAAGCCCTGGAGGGATTTTGGATCGGCAACCAGAAGAGTTCCTCGAATCATATAGAGCTCAGACACATGGCTGTGGCATGTTGGATGTGGAAGATGTACTAGGCTCGATACTGTTCCTCTTATCAGATCAATCCAGATATATGACGGGTCAGAATTTAGTTGTTGATGATGGTTTTAGCCTGTAATCGGAGTGTGGGCTAATAAAAGTATCTGTTATTGAGCTAATCGGTTCAGAAGGAGCTTTCCTTCCCGCCCCTACATTGAAGGTCGTCAGTAAAGTACTTACAGCGCAGATACGAACTATCTTATAAAGGTGCCTTCAGAGATTGTATTATCTCATGAAGTATCTGATCATTGTTGGGAACGTTTCCATTAGAGTTCATTACTATTCGGTGATTACCTTCCAGTGGTGTGTACCTAAATGGTACAGTTGAATAAAACACTCCAACTGTCGGAGTACGGGTAGAAATGGCGACATTTCTTACCCCAGTATCTGGAGCAACGACAAGCCTAGCTCGGGCGATGTACTGTACCAAGTTTTCTAGAGGCATGACTGGTTGAATGGAGAAGTTCGTAGTGCTTGATAATTCGATTAAGCTGTCGCCCTTTTCGTAGTTATTCTGACCTTCTTGAAACACGTGTTGATAGGCAGGCAGCTCTTCACAAGCTGTTGAAATCAGTTCTTTTAATTGTTCTGGATGTAGTATCTTTGATCTGTTGGAAGCACCGTTGAAGTAGACAATTTTCTTTGAGTCTTTGCCTCCAACTTTGGAATGGTCTGGGAAATCAAAATCTAGTGGTCGTTGAGGGTTATGGCCCAGCATTTTTAGCATATCGAGCATGCTTTCTAACTCTGCTTGGAAGTCTGAACGAAACACGGCAATATTGTAGAGCGTCCTGCATAAATATGGCTTGTAGGGAAAGCCAAATTTGAGTTTTGCGCGGTTCAATAACGTAAACCAATATGATCGATTTGTACCCGCAACATCAAAAATAATGTCTTGGTCTTCTAGTTGACGGAACTCTTTGATTCGATCTGAAAGTGTTTGTGCGTGCTTACGATGACGTCCAGTAAGGTAAATCGTCTTGTCAGCGAGATCTTCCGGGGAGGCGTATTGGTAATTACTTACTCCTACTAAAGTAATGCAAGCGTTGGGAAAGAAGCGTCGTGCTTCAACTAGAAAAGGCCGAGTGATTACTTGGTCACCAAGAGCTGCGTGGCGGATAACCGCAATTTTGGTGACCTTGCTTGGGTTGAACTCCTGCTCTAAGTATTTTTTTGCTGCCTTAGAAGCAAACGCTCCCCGTTCATACCATAGATATCTCATTGTTTGCGATAAATCCTTTTAGCGCTGCGATAACCTTCTTTGCTTCGAGCTTCTCTAAGCAATCGAAATGTCCAAGTGGGCATACTTTTTGAAAGCACGGGCGACACTCAACATCATTATCCACGATTGCAACCTTATGGGATAATGGTGGTGTATAATTTGGTGAACTAGATCCGTATATCGCTATAATATTGCACCCTACAGCAGAAGCCACATGCATTAATCCAGAATCGTTGCTGATAACTGTATGGCAACAAGACAACAGATCAACAGCGTCAACTAAGCTAGTGCGTCCGGCAAGGTTGTAACATAGGTTTCGCTGTGTGTCGGATAATCCTGAGAGGATATTGTTACAGACATCAATATCTTTATTGGAACCAAATAACCAGACTTGGAAGCCATTTTCGATGGCGTAAGAAACGACTTTTGCATAATGTTTTTCAGGCCAACGTTTAGCCGGGCCGAATTCAGCCCCGGGACAAATACCAATGGTTGGTAGTTTATTGTTAATTCCAAGCTTAGCCACCACCGATTCTATATTAGATTCACTGGTATTAAGCTTTGGTATTGGACAGTTTCCTAGTGTCACCTTAGTGATCATATCGGTCTGTTCGTATGCAAGAGCAACATAACGTTCGACCATATATTGAAAGATTTTTTTGTCTTTTCGAAGATCATTCAATAAGCCGTAGCGAAACTCACCCTTCCAACCAGCACGATTTTTGATGCCAGCAAATAATGGTATCAATGCTGACTTTGCAGAGTTTGGTAGGATATATGCGTGGGTATAATCCGACTTTGCTAGATTACGCCCTATTTTCCAACGATCTGAAAGGTTGAAGCTACCATGGCCAATAGGCATTTCGATTGCCTTGTCTACTTCAGGCATACGCTCGAGAATAGGCTTACACCAACTTGGGGCTAGTACGTCTATCTTTGAGGTTGGGTAATGGTGCTTTAGTGTAGAGTATAAACTTTGTGACATCACCATATCACCGACCCAAGAAGGGCCTATAATCAGAATTTTCACTGGTCGTTTACCGTTTTAATTCCAAGCGAGTTTCCATATTTCTCCACTCGGATAATAGCTAAAAAAGTGGCGAGTATGAAGCCATAGTATGCGCCTATCAAGTTCGCTGTTAGCGGTACTTCAGTTAATCCATAGATAGCAAATCCAGCTACAAATACGCCGCCAGTGTAACCAATTAGGCTACCGTATCTAAAATAGTGAGAGAGGAAAAGGTAGATAGGTAAAAATAGGATAGATACAAAGCCTACGATGCCTAAAATACCATTGCTTGCTAGCATCTCAAAGTATTGGTTATGGGCATGTCCGCGTTTTACTGTTGTCACCCATTTGATGATTTTACCTTGTTTGGCAAGTTTCTTATTTAGCTTAGTTCTTTCGCTATAAGTCATACCGATTATAGGGCTTTTAATGAAAGAATAGCTGGCAGCTTTCCAGAGTTCCAGTCGCCCACCAGTGGATTGTGCTTCAGCGATATTTCCGTTTGCGACGTTAGTTATTTCTTGTGTCGTATAATTTATACGATCACGTATATCTGTAGAGGCCTCGTAGCTAAGGATAGTGGCAAAAACTAGCATTGCTATGCCTAATAATATTTTTTTTATTGAGAAGTCTTTATAGCGAGTGATAATAGCTAGGATGAGTAGTAGAGGAATGGCAAATATAGCTCCTCTGGTTAAGGTTAAGACGGTAGCTACAGAAGAAGCCAAAAAAGAGATAAATAGAATGCCGCTATACTTTCCACCTTTCATCATGCAAAAGGAAAGTAATGCTAGTGAACAAGCTAGATAGCCAAAGTTGATGCTGTATAAAAACCCTTCAACACGCTCCTCTCCCAAAATGAAGTACTGATATATGGCAAAGAGTAAGGTGCTCAGAGAGCCAATTATAACTCCCGATGATAACATATTCTCAACGGTTCTTATCATACTTCGATTCAATAGTAGCGTGATTGATAAATATACTGGGATGCATAGAAATAATCTAGCGCCACCTTGCAAGTATCTAAAATTCCCCGAGTCAATAATCACATTAGGTATGTTTATTAGTAAATACACAGAAAGTATATATAGACATATCTTATCAAATTTATTTATACTTAAACCAGTCCCGTTATAGATAAAGACGCAAGATGTTAATATGAATAAAATTATTACCCCTACACTGAAGTTAGGTGTGATAAGCAGCAGTGCTGGGACTAAAAATAAAGACAAATAAAAGTGCCGGGTAGCAAACTGTTCTAATTTGTTATGCAAGTCTAAGTTCCCTTCAAAAAATAATTGTTACTTAAGCAATTTTCGGAACGTATAATTCCCACGTACTTTTCTCCACAAACCTAAAGTGTCGGTCTTTGGGAAAATAGCAATACGACGAATTTGTAATAAATCACTATGCAGAGTTAGTGGGCCGCTGTCAGTGGCAACCGCGAACGGGTAACCCGCTTCCCTCGCTAAATCTTTTGAATCTTGATTCATAATGCCAAACGGGTAAGCAAATGATGTAAGGCGTTTACCAATCAAATTTTCAAGGAGCTTTTTATTGCCAAAAATTTCTTCAGCCTGTTGCTCTCGGGTTAATGTATTTAGTTTAGGGTGAGTAAGTGTGTGCCCACCTATTTCGATTAGACCTGACTCAGATATGGCTTTGAGCTGCTCATGAGACATAAGGTCTACAGGATTTTCTGGGGCTTCAGGGTTATCTACATCCCAGCGGTTGTATGTCTCACCTGTAACAGCGTAGATAACGGCTTTAAACTGGTACTTCTCCAGTAAAGGGAGCAACAAGTCGTAATTGTCTTTATAGCCATCATCAACAGTAATTATAATGTATCGCTTACCAACTTCTAGTCGATGGATGAGTCCTTTATCGTTTAGATCTTCAAAAGTTAATGTTTCAAACCCCATACGTTTGAGCAGCTTAAAGTGCTTCTCAAGCATGTTGACGTGCAAGTAAGTACCGTGGATACCTTTTTGCTCGTCGCTATCAATAAAGCGGTGATACATTATTACAGGCACTTCGCGGCGTAGTTTTTCTACGTAAACAGTTTGGTAGGCATCTTCGAGTTGATCAGTGATTGTAGACAACGCATAGTTTTGCCTAATGAGTTCAGTTACGCTTTCAGAGCAGCTTGTTTGTTCTAAGCCCTTTTCAACTTCAGTAGCAATGGAGGAAAAGTCAATATCGAGGTCTTTGGGGCCAATGTCACCGAAATTCGTTTCCATGGCCTGTGCAATGTTGTCTTCGTTGATAATCCCAATTGCTTTGGCTTCGCCAATGGCAAGTGTTGGACGGCCACAAAGTAAAGACTCCATAGCAACGCGGCCTGCACCAATAACTAGGTCAGATTTAGCTAAGATACTAACAACATCTTTGCTATAGCCTACAAAGTTTACGGTTTCTCGAAACTTATCAAATCGTTCTTCTACGCGAGACCCTGAGACAATTTGAATCTGATGCTTGTGATGGTCTAGGCACTCATTAAGAAGTCGGTAGCACAAATCACCTTTAGGCCCAGTAAGGCGGCCGATAATGCTGACGATTGGTTTGTCGTTGTTCGGTGCTGATTGCCACTTGTATCGATCAGTTTCAATTCCGTTTCGACTGACTATTAGTGAACTTGCTGGAACTTCTAACTCATTTATAAGCTGGTCGCGAATGGCTTCACATACCGGGAGCGCTTTGTCGCCCATCGCGTGAAATTTCTTTCTTGAAGCATGTACAGGTTGACGTCCATGTACGGTAGTGACCATGGGAGTACCAGTCAATTTACATGCAATGTGACAGCTCCAGCTAGAGGCCCGTGAATGGGCATGCACTAACTGGATTTTGTGTTTTTTGATCAAGTAAACCAAGTAGGCGACATGCCAAAACCGGCGTGGGATACTGCGCTTGTTAAACCTGAGGGCATGAAACGGGCCAAGGTGCGGTTTAGTTAAGGTATCTGATACATAGTGGACCTGATGTCCACGTTTCACTAACTTGTCACCAATCGTAGTGGCGTAGACTTCCGCCCCAGTAACTTCCAACTGGGACAAGGCCATAAGAATGTTCATTGGTTTACTCTATATAAGAAGCTTAGTTAGCTATTGATGATCTGCATGTATTCGGCTACACCATCGGCTACCGATTTGAAAGTATGATTACAGCCAGCAGCTCTTAGTTTTGTTAGATCAGCCTCGGTAAACTCTTGGTAAGCACCTTTCAAATGTTCAGGGAATGGGATAGTTTCAACACTGCCTTTACCATGGTGTTTAATGACAGCTTTAGCGACTTCATCAAAAGATTCAGCTTTGCCTGAGCCTAAGTTAAAAATGCCTGATACACCATTTTCCATAAACCATAAGTTCACGTCGGCGACATCACCCACATAAACAAAATCGCGTTTGAAATTTTCACTGCCCGAAAACAGCTTAGGGCTTTCGCCTGCATTCATTTGATTGTTTAGATGGAAAGCGACCGAAGCCATTGAACCTTTATGCTCTTCACGAGGGCCGTAGACATTGAAGTAACGAAAGCCTGTGACTTGAGATAAGGTTTCGCCGTGCTGCTTGGCATCTTCCCATACTCGGCGTACATAGTTGTCGAACTGCTGTTTTGAATAGCCATAAACATTCAGCGCACCTTCATAGGCTTTTTCTTCTATGAACTTGTCTGTTTCACCATAGGTTGCGGCAGATGATGCGTATAAAAATGGTACTTCACGTTCTAGGCAGTAATGGAGCAACTCTTTTGAATACTCATAGTTATTGAGCATCATATATTTGCCATCCCATTCGGTGGTCGAAGAACAGGCGCCTTCGTGGAAAATAGCTTCGATAGGCCCGAAGTCGTCACCCGCCATAATCTGTGTTAAGAAGTCATCACGATCCATATAGTCGGCAATATCAAGGTCAACGAGATTCTGAAACTTCTTGCCGTTCTTTAAGTTGTCTACGACAAGGATGTCGTTTATGCCTTTTGCGTTAAGTGCTTTGACAATGTTGCTGCCAATCATGCCAGCGCCGCCGGTTACTATGATCATGTTTTAAGTATCGCTTTTCTCGGTAGGAATCCCCTAAAGTATACATTCTCAATCTGATTCTGAATAGGACAGAAGTGGCCCCTAATTTTAAGACACGGCACTAAGTGGCTAATCTATAGTATTAATGACCAGAATACTGGAGCTGATTATGACTAGAAAACGTAGAAACCACTCACACGAATTCAAAGCTAAGGTGGCTCTTGCGGCGGCAAAGGTGATAAGACGGTCTCTGAGCTCGCTCAGAAATATAGCCTTCACGCCAATCAGATTTCCACTTGGGAAGAGGAGTTGCTCGAAAACGCAGCGAGTATATTTACCCCTGATAGTCAATCTGTACAGCCTGAGGCAACGGCACTGACTATAAGGAACATAACATCAATAAGGTCATGTTTTTGGTTGGTGTGAGGCCGAGTGTCTATAACAGAGAGGTGATCGAGTAAGCTCAAATTAGCGTTCTATCAATGGGTTTTGCCTATTAGATCAGATTTATTAACAAAGTGTGATCCCGCCCTGGGGGTAATACTAGGCCTTTCCACTATGTCATGAATGAAAAACTAGTGTCAATAGAGGTCAAGTTAGCCCAATTTAAATATATCTTTGAAAATTTACCAATTTGGGGTGGTGGGTTTGGGAAGTTAATAGCTATTGGGGATAGGATTGACACAAAGTTAGAGAATGTATATGTATATGTATATGTATATGTATATGTATATGTATATGTATATGTATTGGGCGGCTATTCACGGCTTATTTGGCGCTGTGTTTTTAAGTGTTATCTTTGTTTTTTCTCCTTTATTAATTTGTTTCTTTAGTCGAAATGATGAAGTTTACTATCAGCTTATGCTACTGAATTTATCTGTTATTATGCTCATTATCAAACGTCTATATAGAGTCATTTGTCGGAATGATACCACTGATAGTTACATACTGTTATGCATTCGCGCAGTATATAAGAAATGTGTCTTCCACAAGAGTTGGAGTTGTAATTCTAATTTGTTGAATCTAATGCTAATATTGTCGTGCTATAAACCAGGATTTAAACGAGTTATAGGTCACTCATGTGGGAAGCGAAACAAGCCATCTTTACGGAGTTATAGTGTTTGTTCCTGATTTCAGATAATAACTGCGACATTCATGGAAAGGCGTAGAAAAGGAAGCCAACTGCCGAAAGTGGTACGCTCCTTTCGGCAAAGGAGCAAGCAGTGCTACCATGAAATATCAGCAGTTTACGGAGGGAGGAAGGTACCATATGTCTACCTTTTAGAAACAGGAAATTTCTGTTTCTAATGTCGCTAAAACAATCGATTGCCATCGTTCGACCGTTTATCCAGAATTAGAGGAATCTTAATAAAAAGGCCGTAACCGTTCACTGAGACCCTATTGACACAAAAAGTGTGACGGGCAGCGCTTGATCCATCTCTCCCCGTTGAGTGATCATTCTGGTGCTTTATGCTGTTATCATGATTAGAAATAAAAAACCTAAATTCCAACCCGCGTCACCTAACGTTTCAGATTCAAACGAGGCTAAAACGCTCATTGATGAGCTTTGGGAGCATTTTTGCCATTATGAAGGCAAGCAGTCGACCTGTCCTAAAAACTCGTCCAAACCTCCTTCTTCTGATACTCCCAAAGACAAACATGAACGAAAAAAGACGAAAGCTCTGGTGACAGTAACCCGAGAGGAGATCAAGAAGGTCACACAGAGCATCAACAAAAAGTAGCCTCACTACAAGATACCGATACCGTGTTGGATTGTTTTCCTGATGAGGCGTGTCCTGATTGCGGTGGCGTTGATATTGAGGTCAGCCAGACATCTTGTTATCGTCATCAAGTCCATGATATTCCTAAACCCACGGTGGATATTACCGAATGTCGCGTATTTGCAGGACAATGTCAGCATTGCCAGAAAAAGGTAAAAACGACCACGCACGTAAAGGTGTCTTTGGGTATTATCGGACCGAGCCTACTCAGCTATATCGCTGTTCTTGCTGGCCTATATCATCTGAGTGTCCGTAAAATTCGCGCGCTTTTGAAGGAACAACTAGGTACTACTTTTTCTATTGGGGCCATCAGCGAAGCTCAAGCAAAAATCTCCTCGATGCTGACGCCTTTGCATCAAACAATAAAGGTCGCGTTACAAAAAGCACCATTGATTCATTTGGATGAAACTTCTCATCGTCGTAATGATGCAAGCAGCCTGCGTTGGTGTTGGTTCGTGTCTGGGTCGGATTTAGTGTATGAACACATTATTTTCTTTCGATTGACATCATCAGCGAAGAAGGTAATCAATGAAGGCTATGCTGGTACTGTGGTCTCAGAGCAATCTTCAGGTAACAACTGGCTGGTGCCAGAGCCTTGTCAATTTAGTTGGGCGCATATCAAACGTAATCTTTATCAAATGACTAATTATAGCGGTGGCGGTCACACCTTTTATTTGGGCAGGCATCTTTGTTTAATCACTGATGCCATTCTTAGTACACGACATCGATACGAGAAAAATGAACTCGGCCATATATTTTATTAAAGGTGGATAAAACGGTTACAAACAGCTTTAGACTACTGGTTAGAAAAAGGCTCTAACGTCGTGGTCCAACGTTATCGCGGTCGCTGTAAACTGCTCATGAAACATCGAGAAAGTCTATGGGCCTTTTTGAAACAAATCTCGATACCTCAAACGAATAATGAAGCCGAGCAGTGCATTCGAGGCTTCGTCATTCAACGAGAAATCCGTTATGGTACAGCGTCTGACGTCGGAGATAAATTTCGCAGTCGTATTCACTGGTCATTGAAACCTGTGAAAAGTGTAAGATATCAGTGCTGCCTGTTGTGCCAGAAATCGTTACACCTCTGGTCAAGCGTGTACCATACCAAAATGTCTTCGGTTTATAAAATTAAGCGACGCTGCCGAACAGTTAAAAATGTGGTATGTATGTTAATGTGATGAATTGGTGGCAATTAAAGGTTTTAAGATGCTAAATAATAAAAAAGTATTAATTACAGGTGGAACTGGTTCTTTTGGAAAGCTGTTTATAAAAACAATATTGGAACGTTTTCCTGGGGTGGGCAAAATCGTAATCTATTCTAGAGATGAACTAAAACAATTTGAGGTTAAACAAGTTTATCCTCAAAAAAACTTTCCACAGCTCCGTTTCTTTATTGGGGATGTGCGTGACGAATCTCGAATGATTCAAGCTTGCGAAGGCGTAGACGTAATTATTCATGCAGCAGCGATCAAACAAGTAGACACATCAGAGTATAATCCTTCGGAATGCATTAAGACAAATGTTATTGGTGCAGAGAATGTGATTAATGCCGCTCTTACTTGCGGCGTAAAAGATGTGGTGGCCCTTTCAACTGATAAAGCGTGTGCTCCAATTAACTTATACGGAGCAACTAAATTGGTTTCCGATAAGTTGTTTACTGCCGCTAACAATATAAAAGGGTCTAAAGATATCCGTTTTAGTGTTGTACGTTACGGTAACGTAATGGGTTCTCGTGGGTCTGTGATCCCTTTTTTCCTAGGGAAAAGACAAGAAGGCGTTTTACCAATTACTCACGAAGATATGACTCGCTTCAATATTTCTCTGCAAGATGGAGTGAACATGGTGATATATGCACTTAAGAACCACCTTGGAGGTGAAATCTTTGTTCCTAAGCTCCCGTCGTACAAGGTCTTAGATCTTGCCGAGGCTATTGCTCCATGGTGTGAAACGGACGTCGTGGGTATTCGTCCAGGTGAAAAAATACACGAAGAGATGATTACGGATACTGATGCCCTAAACACGATCGACCTAGGAAAGTACTATGCTATTTTACCCTCGGTGTCATTTACCTACACAGAGCAAGAATACCTAGTTCATCACAAAGCGGAAAAAGTACCATTCGGTTTTAGATACAACTCAGGTACTAACACTGAGTGGGAAACAATTGAGGACATACGTGAACTTATCAAAGTACACGTGGATTCAAACTTTACAGTGTGAGAACGATTATGATTCCTTACGGTAAGCAAGATATCAATCAGCAAGACATTGACAGTGTTGTAGATGTTTTGAATTCGGACTTTTTAACGCAGGGGCCTCAAGTTCCTGCATTCGAAAAGGCGCTTGTTGAGCATACCGGTGCTAAACATGCTCTAGCATCAAATAGTGCTACATCAGCATTGCATATTGCTTGTCTCGCTTTGGGATTGGGTCAGGGTGATTGGCTATGGACATCCCCTATTACTTTCGTCGCATCAGCAAATTGTGGTTTGTATTGTGGTGCGAAACTGGGTTTCGTGGATATAGACCCCGATACGTACAATATGTGTCCAAAGCGTCTTGAAGAGAAGCTCATTAGAGCGAAAGCCGCCGGCAAATTACCTAAAATAGTCGTGCCAGTTCATTTGTGTGGGCAGCCGTGTGACATGGCTGCGATAGGTAAGTTATCGAAAAAATATGGCTTTAAGGTGATTGAAGACGCATCCCATGCAATTGGCGGTAAGTATAGAGATCTTCCAATAGGGAGTTGCGAGTACTCAGATATCACTGTATTTAGTTTCCATCCAGTTAAAATCGTTACAACAGCAGAAGGTGGGGCTGCTCTGACGAATCAAAAAAGTCTTGCGGACAAAATGGCACTTTTGCGTAGTCATGGGGTTACTCGTGATCCAGATTTGATGTGTGGTGATCCACACGGAGATTGGTATTATCAGCAAATTGATTTGGGTTTTAACTACCGTATGACAGAGTTACAAGCCGCTCTGGGTGTAAGTCAGATGAGGCGTCTAGATGAGTTTGTTTCGGCACGCCACCAGCTTTTTGAGCGTTACAATGAAAAGTTAGTCGATTTACCGTTGGTGCTACCTTACCAGTTGCCTGAAACATATTCAGGCATGCATCTATTTGTAATTCGGTTGAGGTTGGATGAGATAGCTCCGGCTCATAGGCAAGTGTTTGAACGCCTACGCCAGTATGGAATAGGTGTTAACGTGCACTACGTACCCGTTCATACTCAGCCTTACTATAAGGATATGGGCTTTTCAGATGGGGATTTCCCGGAGTCTGAGCGCTATTATCGTGAAGCTATATCATTGCCAATGTTTCACGGGATGAGTAAGTTGCAGCAAGATGAAGTTATACAAGCTTTGAAAGAAGTGCTTCAGGAGTACTGATGAGAGTAGCTATTATCCCTGCTAGAGGAGGAAGTAAGCGAATTCCTCGAAAAAATATAAAGCTGTTTCATGGTAAGCCCATAATAGCCTATTCGATTGAAGTTGCTTTACGCTCGGGTTGTTTTGATAAGGTAATTGTATCTACAGACAATCAAGAAATTTCCGAGGTAGCAAAAAGCTATGGCGCTGAAGTTCCCTTTGTTCGTGCTCCAGAGTTGGCGGATGACTTTACGGGAACCAATGCTGTTGTTGCAGATGCGCTTCTTAGGTTAAATATCTCAACTGGAGAAGCATGCTGCATATATGCTACAGCACCGTTCATTACGATAAAATCTATTGCTGAGGGCCTCGAAAGACTGAAGTCTTGCGATGCTGAGTACGCGGTGACGGTGACTTCGTTTCCATTTCCTATTCAGCGAGCCGCTATAGTCAATACTAACCATATGTTAGAGCTTAATGAGCCAAAGCATAGAATGACTCGTTCACAAGATTTAGTCGAAATGCTTCACGATGCAGGACAAATATATTGGGGGACCGCGGAAGCTTTTTTAAGAGATAGACCTCTGTTCTCTGGTACAACGGCACCGATAGTTTTACCAAGGCACTTTGTTCAAGATATTGATAATAATGAAGACTGGCTTCGTGCGGAAGCAATGTATGAAGTGTTGCTATCACAGGGGGAATTTGCGTGAATATAGTCGTTCGAGCAGATTCTGGAATGGAAATCGGAACTGGCCATGTGATGCGTTGTTTGACGTTGGCTAGGGCTCTTCGTGAGCAGAAGCATAATCTAATCTTTGTCTGCAAAGAGCACGAAGGTCACATAGAAAACAACCTTAAAAAGGATGGTTTTCCGGTATTCTTATTATTGTTGCAGGAACATGTTGATGAGGGGCTAGCCCATTCAAAATGGTTGAGTGGTACTCAACAAACTGATGCAGAACAGACTATAGAGATAAGTGAGCAGTACTTTGAAAGCGATGTAGACCTAATTATCGTTGACCACTATGGTATCGATGCAAGGTGGCATACCCACCTAAATGAAAAGTCAGGGAATACTAAAATTTTAGTAATAGATGATCTCGCTGATAGAGATCATCTATGTGACTATTTGCTTGATCAAACATTTATGCGACCAGCAAGTGATTATCTGCAGCACGTTCCAAACAGGTGCAAGTTATTGCTCGGTACTAGGTTTGCACTACTTAGACCTGAATTTGCAGAGGAAAGTGCGCGCGCGGGACAAATCCGCCATTTAGGAATGGATGAGAAAAGTAAGCGTGTGCTAGTGATGATGGGGGGAACTGATCACCTAAATGTCACTGAGAGAGTTCTAAAGGCAATCCAGGACGAAACATCAATCAGTCAGATCACGGCTGTATTAGGGCCAACAGCTCCACATCGCAACTCAATAGAGCGACAATTCGGCTCTGACCCTCGTTTTGAATTTCTATCGGGGGCGTCAAATATGGCAGAACTGATGTTGGCGCATGATATTTGCTTTGGTGCAGCGGGAACCGCTTCTTGGGAGCGATGTGTAATGGGGCTTCCAAGCATAGTGGTTGCTTTTGCCGAAAATCAAAGATTGATCCTATCCATGCTCAACCAGTTTGGAGCTGTATCTGTGTTTGAACTAACAGATACTCCTAACTCGATCAAAAAGCGGTTGCACGAAGTTTGTGAAATAGAAACATATAGAAATATGGTTGAGAACTGCTTCAAAGTGAGTGATGGTCTTGGTGCTGAGCGCGTGATAGGAGCGCTAAAGCAATGAAATTTTTACATAAAGTAAATGTTTTGGTCGATAATGATTCATGGGTGCTTCCTTATGCGAAACAGTTGGTGAAAACATGCGAAGAAATAGGTTTAGAAGTAAACTTTGCGTGTAATCAACACCAGCTGACTAACAGTGATGTCAGCTTTTTCATTGGTTGTACTCAGTTGGTAAATTCAAATAACCTTAAAAAAAGCACTCTCAACCTTGTTGTCCATGAAAGTGCACTTCCAGAAGGTAAAGGTTTTGCTCCTGTAGCTTGGCAAATTTTGGAAGGAAAACACGACATACCCATCTGCTTGATAGAAGCTTCAGAAGCGGCGGATAGCGGAGATATTTGGCTGAAAGATAGTTTTTCTTTGACTGGACAAGAACTTTATCGAGAGTGGAGAGCGAAGCAAGGACAAGCTACTTTAGAGTTGTGCGTCAAGTTTCTTAAGGGGTATCAAAGAATCAAGCCAGTCAAGCAGCAAGGTAAGGAATCCTTTTATGCACGCCGAACTCTGCTTGATAGTGAACTTTCTGTAGATAAGACGTTAGAACAGCAGTTCGACTTATTACGCACTGCTGACAATGATAATTTTCCGGCATTTTTTCATTATCGGGGAAAAAAATATAAACTCGAGATCTCTGAATATGAATCCTAATAATTATATTGTAGCCACTATCAAACCTTGGAATATCGACCAGTTCCATCATGTCAAAGATACACTTCCTGGTAATTGGCATCTAGTTACGGATCATACTGAGTTGACGCTAGAGTTGCTAGAAAAACTAGCGCCTCGATATATATTTTTTCCGCATTGGAGTTGGATTGTTCCGAGCGAAATTTTGGATAGATGGGAGTGTGTGTGCTTTCATATGGCTGATGTTCCTTATGGTCGTGGGGGAAGTCCGTTACAAAACCTTATAGTCAGGGGGCACAAAGAAACTAAGCTTAGTGCGTTACAAATGGTTCGTGAGCTTGATGCAGGTCCTGTGTATACAAAAGTTCCCCTCTCTTTGAGTGGGGCCGCACAAGATATATTCCATCGCATGGCTCCATTAATGTTCGATTTGGCGAGAGATATCGCAATTAATGAACCAGAGCCACAAGAGCAAGGTGGTGAGGTGATGACATTCAAAAGAAGAACACCAGAACAGAGCGCATTGCCCAGCGAGGGAAATATCTCAACTCTTTATGATCACATTCGAATGTTGGATGCAGAAACATATCCGACAGCATTTTTGCAGTATGGAGAGTTTCGTTTGGAGTTCAGTCAAGCTGAAGTTGATATTAACGGTCGATTGAATACCCGTGTGAGTATCATTAAGAATGAACAGAGTAAGTAATATGAAAGAAATAAAAATTGACGGGCGAACTATTGGCTCAAACAATAAGCCCTACGTTATCGCAGAGCTATCAGCGAACCACAATGGCTCAATTGAACGTGCTTTTGAAATTATTGAGATGGCTAAAAAAGCGGGTGCAGACGCTATAAAACTACAAACGTATACACCTGATACGATGACTATCGATTGTGACAAACCAGACTTTCAAGTTGCAGGTGGTCTATGGGATGGTTACAAGCTTTATGATTTGTATAATTGGGCACATACTCCGTTTGAATGGCACCAGGCGATGTTCAAAAAAGCTAAAGAGGTTGGAATTACTGTATTTTCGACTCCTTTTGATGAGACAGCAGTTGATCTACTTGAACAACTTAATGCGCCTGCTTATAAGATCGCGTCTTTTGAACTCACCGACTTAACGCTAATCAAGCGTGTAGCTCAAACGGGTAAGCCGATAATTATGTCTACAGGGATGGGTAGTTACGAAGAAATTGAGGAAGCAGTGGCTACCGCTAGAGTGAATGGTTGTCAAGAGTTAGTTGTATTGCATTGTATAAGTGGATACCCTTCTCCAGTCGAACAAGCGAATCTCGCAACGATACCTGATATTGCTAAAGAGTTTGATTGTGTTGTTGGTCTTTCTGATCATACCTTGGGAACCGCAGTTTCTGTTGCATCTATCGTGATGGGTGCGAGTCTAATTGAGAAGCATGTTACGTTGAGTCGTCAAGATAAAGGTCCAGATTCAGAGTTCTCGCTAGAACCCAATGAACTGCAAGCTTTGTGTTCAGATACGGAAGATGCATGGAAGGCGATAGGTCGTGCGGGTTATGAACGTAAGCCTGTGGAAGAAGCAAGCATACAATTTCGCCGTTCAATCTACTTCATTAATGCGCTAAAAGCAGGTGATACTATTACAGAGAGCGATATCAGAAGAGTTCGACCTGGTTATGGTCTTCCTCCTAAGCATTTTAATGAACTAGTGGGGAAACAAGTTTGCTCTGATGTGGAATTTGGTACGGCAACTTCATGGGATTTAATCAAAAGTGATTAGAAACAGCAAGGTACTTGTAGTGGCAGCTCATTCAGATGATGAAGTATTGGGATGCGGAGGCACTATTGCTAAACATGTAGCGAACGGAGACCGAGTATCAGTTGTCTTTATGACTGATGGTGTTGGGTCTAGAGTGGATAATAATAAAAAAGATGCAGTTGTTCGCAATACGAGCTCCCAGAGAGCTCTATCTACACTTTCAATTTCTAACAGCTACCAGTTTGATTTTCCAGATAACAATATGGATTCAGTTCCATTGTTAGAGGTAGTGCAGAAGCTTGAGCAGGTGATTGACAAGGTGCAGCCGTCAGTAGTGTATACGCATTATGCGCATGATCTCAACGTTGATCATAGAATTACTCACCAAGCAGTGATGACGGCGTGTCGGCCACAAGCCCAATCGTCAGTTAAAGAAATTTATACGTTTGAAGTGTTATCATCTACTGAGTGGGCATCGAAGGCCAATTGCCAATTTCTTCCTCTGTTAATCGTTGATATCTCTGACTGTTGGGAGCTAAAACTAAAGGCTCTCAAGTGCTATCATGGTGAAATGAGGAAGTTTCCTCATAGTCGTAGCTATGAAGCAGTTGAAGCACTTGCGTTACTGAGAGGTAGTACTCATGGTGTTGGTAAAGCAGAAGCATTTTTTGTTGAGCGAATTATTAAATGAGAGTTATGACTACGTGGTGGATATCCGAAGGATAGAGAAGTGGCGTAATCGTTCAGCAGGGGCGCTTGACTTTATAAGCCGAATAAATTTGGGTATGGCGCACGATTGACCACCGACGTGACGATTTCTGCCACGACAAACAGCACTGACATCTCACGCTTTTTACAGTTTTCAATCACGCTGTGGATACGGCTACGGAACTTATCTCCAGCGTCAGACGTCGTTCCGTAACTGATTTTTCGTTGGATGATGAACCCTCGAATGCATCGTTCGGCTTCATTATTCGTCAGAGGTATCGACGTTTGTTTCCAGAAGACCCAAAAGCTTTCTCGATGTTTTATGAGCAGTTTACAGCGACCACGATAACGTTGGACCATGACGTTGCGCCCTTATCTAACCAGTAGTCGAACGCGGTTTGTAATCGTTTCATCCGCCGTAAATACAGGATACGGCCAAGATAAGTGGATCCCATAGGCTGGGCACATCAATGGATTCTTTAAGTGGCCAATCCAGTTCATGCCGCGTATCTCTGTTTACCGAAATACACTTCATAAGGGGTAAGATCGTTGAGACCTTGATGATTACGCTCTTCATAGAACAGCATATAGTTTCTACTTCGGTGTACCTAGGAACTTCGTACAACTCAGTAAATCAGGAATACTGCGCTCAATGACGGTAACCATAATGAAAATATTAGGTTTTGAAGTATAGGTAATGGGTAGATGATAACCTTCATATTTGAAATAACCTGATGGACTTATCATCTCCCTTCACAATCCACTTATTCTGCACCGGTGATTTTAGTTTTTACTCATCCAACTTGCCTAGGGCGTGTTGATCTTTGGTGGGTGCTTTTTGAACGGCATGGCGAGACGTTATAATCACTTCGCCAAAAACAACCATATGCACCACACCATGCCTAGAACTATATTAACTGATAATCGATGGGAATTGTTACTCCAATTAATGAAGAGCACTGGCCGTGTCTATGACAAGCCTGAGCATCGAATGACCTTTGAAGGCATTATTTATCGAATGCGAACGGGGATCCCTTGGCGAGATTTACCTCGCTATTTCGGAGAATGGAGCAGTGTTTATCGACGATTTAACCTGTGGTCTAAAAAAGGAATTTTAGGACTACTTTTCAATAAGTTGTCTAAAATGGCGAATTTGGAGTGGGTCTTCATTGATGGTTCCATTGTTCGAGCGCATCAACAGAGTACAGGTGCATCAACGTTGAATCATGAGCAAATAGGAAAAAGCCGTGGTGGCAATTCAACCAAGATTCATCTTGCTGTTGATAGCGGCGGGTTACCGATCTATTTCGAGCTATCACAAGGGCAAAGGCGCGATATTGTTCATGCAGAAAGCCTTATCGATAATCTTATCGAAGTGAATACGATCATTGCCGATAAAGGTTATGACAGTGCATCATATTAGAGAATATGTAGCGCTTAAAGGTGGCGAGACGGTCATCGCTCACGCAACTACGGGCAAGATATTGATAAAAACAGTATGGATTGGTGCCTATATAGATATCGTCATTTAGTCGAGAATGCCTTCGGGAGAATTAAGCAATATCGTTCAGTTTTAACAAGGTATGACAAACTTGAAAGAAATTATGTCAGCATGCTATCACTGGCATTCATGTTAATGTGGCTACCGATGTATTGTTGAGTAAATACCGTAAAGCCAAGATCAACAGGCCTTAGTAACGAAGCACATAATCGGGAGCAGGTACACAGAGGGCTGAACGCACAAATCTAATATTACTGGTACGTTAGAAAAAATAGACTCGTTAAGCACCGAGCTTTTCCAAATCTGTTCAGTGAATTTGAACCATGCCAAAAATGAGGCCACAGAGGAGTCATATGAACAATCTGGGAGCTAATCCACAATAAAATCACTAAAAATCAATGTATTTCAGTGTAGTATATGAAGTGTTTGTTATGGTTTTAAACGCCACCCAAGTTACTGATTTATAGGCACGATGAGCATTGAGGCAGGTTTGCAGGTCACTGCATACCTTGGCGGCAGCGTGCTTGGGCGAATTTTATTTTGCTCAGCCGTATCATTCTTGGGAGTGTTGTCTCAATGAACGTAATAATGGTTGATTCGCCAATTTTATCTTAAGGGCACCGACTTTAGCGATGAAGAAATTACGAAGCTGGAGCATATTAAATATATGAGGCGAGCTTTGTTAGGATAGCGGTTACCGAATGATGTTTTTGAGCATTTGATGGCCGTCTAGTTTATAAGAAGTGTAGAGTTTTAGGTGATGAAGGACCTCAAGCATGCAAGAAACCTATCGAAAACTTTGGTCAATTTTGTTACCGCGAGAGCGTAAGCAAGCGTCTATCTTGCTTGTGCTGATGCTTGGACTCGGTGCTTTGGAGTTGGCAGGTGTCGCCTCAATCTTTCCACTTATAGCCGTGCTATCTAATCCTAAGGTCATCGAAACCAACATATATCTCAATAGCTTCTACCAAACACTCAAGTTTACTGATATGAACAGTTTCCTTATTTTCCTGACTGGTAGCGTTTTTCTAATTATCGTTCTACGCACCGTATATACGGGCCTTACGAACTATGCCCTTCTACGCTTTTCTGAAATGCGTAGCCAATCCTTTAGTTTGAGATTGCTCAGCTCCTACCTGCGCCGCCCATATACATATTTCCTTAACCGCCACAGTGCTGACTTAGGCAAGACAGTGCTTTCGGAAGTCGAGCAGGTTATATATGGTTCACTTATGCCTTCACTTCAGGTGGTCTCCAAGTTAATCATAGCGATTTCCCTCTTGTCCCTCGTCATCGTCATGGAGCCGAAAGTTGCCTTGATTTCAATTCTAGTGCTCACAGTAAGTTACAGTCTCGCTTACGTGGTTATCAGGGGGTACTTAGTTCGCAGAGGGGCTGAGCGTCTGGAGTTTAATCGCAGGCGCTATATGGTTGCACAGGAAGTGTTAGCAGGAGTTAAGGAAATCAAGGTTGGAGGCTTGGAAGCCGGTTATTTACGCCGCTACGATGAGGTCTCTGGTTATTTTCACAAGTTGAAGGTACGCCTTGCTCTAACCAAGCAAATCCCTCAGATGTTGTTGCAGATTATTGCGTTCGGTGGCGTACTCACTGTGATATTGACCTTGCTTTTCCGAGCTGATGGAAAATTCCACGAAGTGTTACCGAGCGTCGCGCTCTATGCTTTTGCAGGTACGCGCATACTACCTGTTGTTCAGTTGCTGTATCAAAGCATCGGCTCCATGCGCGTCGGAAAACCAGCATTAGATGCATTGTATCGTGAATTGTTTGAAGCTGACCATGCCACTGATCTTAAGACTGCCGAACGTAATTTTCCCTTAAATAGGGAACTAGCGTTGAGAAACGTTAGCTTCATCTATCCGGCATCTGAAAGGAGCGTTATAAAAGAGGTATCGTTGACAATTCCAGCCAACTCTAGTGTAGGTTTTGTCGGGTCAACAGGCGCTGGAAAATCTACGGTCATCGATCTTATCATTGGCCTTCTTGAATCCCAGACAGGGACAATTGAGGTTGATGGTGTACCTATCACACGTGAAAATGCGAGGAGGTGGCAGCGGTCGATCGGCTATGTGCCACAGCAGGTATTCATCGCAGATGAAACTATTGCACAAAATATTGCCTTTGGAATCTCCTCCTCGAAGGTTGATATGGCTTCGGTTGAACGTGCGGCTAAAATGGCTGATCTACATGATTTTATCGTAAACGACCTACCTGAAGGTTACGTGACTGAAGTTGGTGAACGGGGTATTCGGCTCTCTGGAGGTCAGCGTCAGCGTCTAGGGGTGGCCCGAGCACTTTACCACTCGCCGCAGGTTTTAATACTGGATGAGGCTACAAGCGCATTGGATAACCTCACAGAACAGGCTGTAATGAAAGCGGTTCGGAGCCTAGACCACGATATTACGATTATCCTGATTGCCCACCGCCTTAGCACAGTCAAAGAATGTGACACTATTTTTTTACTTGAAAAAGGCGAACTCAAAGGACAGGGTAGCTTCGAGCAATTAGTACAAACCAACGATCGCTTTCGCGCGATGGCTGTAATTCATTAATTCTGAGTGTAGGTTAAGCTTCGATCTCAACAACAACCTATATCCTAGTCTATTGAGAAGAACTCATTGCTGAACTTATTGTCGAAAAGAAAGCAAACTACCTTTTAGCCTTCAAGGGTAACCAAGGGACATTATCAAAAGCGATTCAATCGGCTTTTAAGCATGTGACGGCAGAGTATCTAAAAGAGCACCCGTTAGACGTATCGCAAGGGCACGGCTGAGTTGAAGCTCGTGGCTACTATACCTTGGATGCCAAAGCTCTCGACGGTGATTTTTTAAGATGCGCAGAGCTCAAAACGCTCGGTATGTCACCGGTTATAGCTTAGAAAAACGGAAGCGACCCCAGCTTGAATAAGCCGCTCGAGGGCATTGGGCGATTGAAAATAGTCTTCATTGGGTTTTGGATGTGACGATGTCGGAAGATGCTTGTAAAATTCACAAAGATCACTCAGCAGAAAACCTCGCGGCAGTACGGCAAACTGCCTTGAATATGTTACGTAAGGAAAAAGCAAACTGAGTATCGCGAGTAAACAAAAAATGTGTTGGATGAAAATAACTTCACTGAATACGTATTGGTGGAAGGTTTTCCTAGTTAAATAATGTTCATGCGGTAGTCCTGCAGAACAATTGTTGAAGCATAATCTGAACTTGGCTGATCTGCCTGGAAAATTGCTATAAAAATTGAGCGAAGTATTAAGACGTAACGACCGAGTTGATACGCTGTCCAAAGGGTGAATAATGTGCGCAAGAGGTTCATGGCTAGGTAACGACAACTGAGGGGCGTCAAGAAAACGTTAAAAGCTAATGTTGACTGGCAAACGTGTATACTCGTTCAACTTGAAGGTGCAGGTTTGAGAATCTGAAAATTATCATTAATTCGAGACACAAGAGAGTCGTCGATATTCGGTAATACCTCCGTAAAACATTGCTTTATTGTTGACTCAAATTCTCGTTTATTGGCAAAGTAAACGTTGTTTCGAATCTGCTTATTCATCACTTTCCAGAGTCGTTCGATTGGATTGAGATTCGGGCTATAGGGTGGAAGATAGTGGAGCTCAATATTCAGCACTTTTGCCGTATTTTGGACCAATTCTGTCTGGTGATACCCCGCACCATCTAAGATAATGTGGACGTTTTGTTCTAACGGGTAATGCCCCCTCTTTTTGGAGGCGCCAGAAGAAGCGGACGATACTCTCGCTGTTGATTGTGTCGTAATGTTCAACCACTGTATTGCCGATGTCATCGAGCGCTAAAGCGCCGACGAGATTCATTCGACTGCGGCTTCCCGTGGTCACGATTGCTTTGTCTTCACCTTTTCGGATCCAACCATAGCTAATCTTAGTCGCTTGAGTTGGGTGAACAGCATCTAAGAACAAAATCGGGTCACTCGTCGCCCCTTTCAGCACATGGTAATGGTGAATGAAATCATGCTGTTTTTGCYCATCAACCTTACGGGGGATRCCTTTCGGTTTCTTATAGCTAAATCTGTTGTGATGAAGCCATTYGTTCATGCCGGATACGGTGTAATTGATATTAAATTCTACCTTTACGTAAGCAACAATTTGATGGGTGTGGTGATAGAGATGTGTTGAAATCTGCTCAATAAGCGCCATTGTCTGAGTAACCGAAAGGTGGCTAGTCGCCCGCCATTTTCAGGCTTGAGCTTTTCTGATTGTTCGAAATCTTTGAGATGACGAAGCACCGTTGTTTCATGAATACGCAACGCTTGAGAGATCATCGAGCTACTCCAACCTTCTGAAGTAAGAAGTACCGCTTTGATACGGTCACGAACTCGACCGTCACGAGCGCTCTCATGCGTACGTTCAAGTTCTTTCTTTTTCTTATCAGTTAGCGTCATTTTCATGGGGCTTAGCATGATTTTCTTCTTTTAAAAAATCAAGTACCTTCAATGACCACGGGTATAAAGTGATCGTCAATCTGCTTCTTTTTTGATCAAAATGCATTGATGCGGTAGCCCCGGTCACTGTCCGAGACGGCCATGTAGCGATACAAAGCGAGCTCGAATTTTGCCCCTCACTCCTTTGATAAGGTTTACGTAATATTAGAGGAAAGCTTATGTCACATAATATTATATTATCCCATAACCATTTTTTTAAATGGTGTACAATTGTAGATGTTTCATTGCAACTACAGGAAAGTTTTAGTTATTCACGGGTTCGCATGGTTGACAGTGAGAAATAGAACGTGGAGAGGCAATGTGATTAGATTTTTTGACATAGTGGGTTCCTTGCTGGGACTTATTCTTTTGTTCCCTATAATGATGCTAGTATTATTTCTAAGTTTTTTAGACTCAGGCTCCCCGATTTTTGTCCAGGTTCGAGTGGGAAAAAACAAGAAACCATTTAATATGATCAAATTTCGAACTATGAATAAAAACACACCGTCGATGGCAAGTCACTTATCTCATAGGAGTTCAATTACAAAATTAGGTGCTTATTTACGTAAAACAAAAATCGATGAGACCCCCCAGCTTATAAATGTATTAAAAGGTGATATGAGCCTTGTCGGTCCACGCCCAAATTTGTTTAATCAAGCAGTGTTAATGACGGAAAGAGAGGTTCAAGGTGTATATGATGTTTTACCTGGTATTACTGGCTTGGCTCAATTAAAAGATATCGACATGTCTACACCTAAATTATTAGCCGAAGTTGATAAGGAAATGCTCAATAACATGAGCATACGGAAATACTTTGGGTATATTATTCTTACCATGTGTGGGAAAGGTGCTGGAGATGCAGTTCTCTAAGTACGGTAGCTACTGGGTTTTATATTACTTTGACAGGGCGTTATTATGGCTAAGTTGAATTACCTTTGGGCATTACCTCGTGTTTACAAACGCGTGATTAGCTTATTAATTGATACCATGTTCATATTACTTTCGTTTTACGGAGCATACTGGAGTCGAGTTGGGCATATTCAAAACTTTGACTCTGTCGCTAACCACTATGTAATAGTCTGTTCTCTGGTATCTACATTGTTAGTATTTTCAAAGCTTGGTCTATACCGAGCGATCCTCCGTTATCTTACGTTTCATGCTCTTGCTGTCGTCACTTTGGGCTCTGTAGTATCCGCACTGTCAATATCCGTATTAGCTTTTTACTTTGATGCGTCTTTACCAAGATCTATTCCCATTATTTATGGCGCCTTCCTATGTTTACTTTGTGGAGGTTCTAGGCTAATAGTTCGTGTGTTGGTGGCTGAATCTAACGACAAAGGGAAAAAAAATGTTGTGATTTATGGTGCGGGATCGGCAGGGCGCCAGCTCGCTTTGGCGTTAAAAAGCTCTGATACGCATAAAGTCGTCGGATTTATTGACGCCGACTCTACACTAGAGAATACCGTAATCATGGGATTACCTGTCGGTAATGCCGAATACGCGCAATGCTGGGTGGAAAAAAAGCACGTTACTCAAGTTTTGTTAGCTGTCCCAAGTGCCTCTAGAGCGGTTAGGAAGCAGATACTAGACTCGCTGGTACAGTTACCAGTTGAAGTATTAACGATCCCAGACATGCAGGATATTGTAGAAGGAAGGGCAAGTATTGATGAGCTGAAGGATGTCGAAATTGCAGATCTATTGGGCCGTGATGCAGTACAACCTGATCGGTTATTAATGCAAGCCAATATTAAAAACAAAGTGGTGATGGTGACAGGTGCTGGAGGCTCTATTGGTTCTGAACTTTGCCGTCAAATTGTACAGTATAGACCTATGGTGTTAGTTCTGTTCGAACTTTCCGAATCTTCATTATACAAAATAGATCGAGAGTTGAGTATTATCGTCGATAATGAAAATTTGAGCATTGAATTAGTACCTTTACTAGGAAGTGTCCAACATTCAAGTCGATTGGAAAGAACTATGCGCAGTTTTCAAGTAAACACTGTCTACCACGCAGCGGCGTATAAACATGTTCCATTGGTTGAGTATAACGTGGTAGAAGGTGTGCGCAATAATATCTTTGGTACGTATCATGCGGCTAAAGCGGCTGTAAATGCTGGGGTCGAGTCTTTTGTTTTGATATCAACAGATAAAGCTGTACGGCCTACAAATGTGATGGGTACTACCAAGCGAATGGCTGAATTGGGTTTGCAAGCGTTGGCTGAAAGACAGGAGAAGGGTGGGACGCGCTTTGCTATGGTGAGGTTTGGAAACGTACTTGGTTCTTCTGGCTCAGTGATTCCGCTGTTTAAAAAGCAAATCGAAGATGGTGGGCCAATAACTGTAACTCACCCAGATATTATTCGCTACTTCATGACGATACCGGAGGCAGCTCAGCTGGTAATTCAAGCGGGTGCTATGGGACAGGGCGGAGATGTTTTTGTACTGGATATGGGTGAACCAGTTAAAATAACGGATTTGGCGAAAAACCTTATCCAGCTATCAGGGCTCGAAGTTAAAGGTGAAGATAACCCGTATGGCGATATTGAGATTCATTTCTCTGGGTTACGGCCAGGTGAAAAACTATTTGAAGAGTTGTTGATCGGTGACAACGTCCGCCAAACAACGCATGAGTGTATTATGACAGCCAATGAACGCTTTTTACCACTAGTGCAGTATGAGAGTTTAATTGCTGGGTTGGACCGAGCTTGCCACAATTACGATCAAGACACGATACGAAAACTTTTGCTGTCGGCGCCTACGGATTTTTCACCAACCGACGGGATTGGAGATCTCGTCTGGAAAAAAGTACAACAAGAGACAGAATCAGAAAGTGATAGCACCATTCACTAGCCATGATGCTAACGGATTTAATTATACTTCTATTATAAAATCTGTTTCAAAATCCTGTCTGCTTTCACTCGGGTAATTTTCCTAACTAACTTCTGAACTCCATCCGGATAGTTTTCAATTTTATCCAATTGGCGATAAGTGCAAATTAGCTGGGTGTGTTGCAAAATGTTATCCGATTCTTGTTGGAACTGTTCAGTCAGGTGCTGCTGGTGATCTTGGATAAAGAGCGCATTCTCAAGGTCTAATTTCCACGCTCTTGGGTTTAGGTTGTTCCCCGTAATCAACATATAGCGATTATCCACCCATGTGCCTTTCAAGTGGAAGCTATTGTCACCGTGTTTCCATAGATGAATCGAAAGTTGTCTGCTTGCAATGAAACCTTCATTGACTTTAGCAAACTGTCTTAGGTTGATTTCATATAGATACGGTAGCCCGCCAATGGTTTTAAACGCTTGCCCGGGTGGAATATAAAAATCGTTGGCGGTCTTATCACCCACTACAATGTGTACTTTTACTCCGCGTTTGAGCGCTTTTTTAACTTCTTTGGCGACGCTGCGTGGGAAGTTAAAGTAAGGCGTGCAAATGAAAATCTCTTCTTTTGCCTGGCGCAGTAATTGATTAATCCCTTGATTGAGTTTGTTACGTTTGTTGCCTACGCCAACAAGTGGCGTTACGGCCACGTGTTCTTCGCCAATTTGTTGCGGAGTAAATTTATACGCAGCTTTTGCCAGTGAAGCTCTGAACTGTCGGATATCTGCTTTAATTTGTTTAGTTTTCGGTTTATCGGCATCCGTGAGGTCATGAACTGCAGGGTGACTGATCATTTCGTCTTGAATGAATCGCACCATGCTGTTGGAAAGGTCGGCATTGGTAATTATATGGTAGCGGTCAAATCGGTAGCGCTCTTTATAATGGAGGTAGATGTTGTTTAAGCTAGCGCCGCTATAGAACACGTCATCATCAATGATAAAACCTTTTAAGTGCAGCACGCCAAATACTTCACGGCCGCGTACGGGGATACCATAGACTGGGATTTTATGCTCATGTTGTTCGGCAAGTTCTTGATACATAGCCGCATTGGTTCTATTCGCTGCCACACCAATTAGGCCTCGCTGGGCGCGGTGCCAATCCACACATACACTGATGTCTAAGTTAGGTTTTTTCTGTTTTGCTTTATACAGCTCAGTCATAATTTCGCGACCGGCTTCATCATCTTCAAGGTATAAAGAGACGAGGTAAATCCGTTGTTTTGCCGTTTGGATCGCCGTAATTAAGCGCTCTCGAAAGTCTTTCGCTGCAAAAAGCGTATCAAATTTTGCAGGTTCAATCGCGAGAGCGGGAAGCTGGGCGAATAAATTCCTATTGGTCATCATACGGGATGTGTTACCTCGGTGGTGTTAGGGTCAGTGGCGAAGAATTTTCGACTGATGCGCCACATAGTAACAAACTTGCTCGAATGAATGCTAGCAAACTGCTTGATGAGGTGAGGGTTTTGCAAGAAAGCGCATGGCAGTGAGTTGCTTGCCTGCTTGAGAATAACGTCGATACAAGCTTAGCAGGGGAGCGGGTAGTTTTTCAGGGTCAGTGGTTTTGAATTGATGCTGAGCGTAAAAACTCTCTAAATGCGAGTAAGCGAAACAAAAGTCACCGTCTTTTAGTAAGTGCGCCTGGCAGTGATTGAGTAGCTGGTGCCCGTAACCAGACTTTTGTATATAAGGCACCACTAACATTCCTGTTAACAGGCGATATGGTGCGATGGTACGCAAGCGAGCGACTGCAACTATCTCACTATCAAGATACCCGACAACAATGTCTTCATTTTTTTTTGCTTTTCCTGAAGGGTAATGCGCTTTGTATAAGCGCGAGATTAAGGGCGTCTTAATTGGGTCTAATAACTCGATTCGTAGTTTACTCATTCTCACAGCTGTTTAGTTTGAGGTAGAATAGCCGCAGTGTAGACAACAGATGTTCTCCCATGCAATCTTTCCACAATATTGATCTTAAGAATTACCATACATTTTCTGTTAGCCAGCTTTGCCAGCGGTTGGTAGAAGTGAACTCGGTAGGTGAGCTGGTGCAGCTATGCCAGAGTGAAGCGCTGCCCTTTAAACCATATTTGATGCTTGGCAAAGGTAGCAATGTGCTATTTACTGAGCCGTTTGAGGGGCTTGTTATCGCCAATAAAATTCTTGGTATTGATGTAAGTGAGCGAGCTGACCAGTGGCAGTTACACGTTGGGGCGGGAGAAGACTGGCCATCTCTGGTGCGCTGGAGCGTCGAGCAGGGGTATTCAGGGTTAGAAAACCTCGCAATGATTCCTGGCTGCGCGGGCAGTGCGCCAATCCAAAATATTGGCGCCTATGGGCTTGAGTTGCGTGAAGTTTGTGATTATGTGGATGTCTTGTGTTTAGACACTTTGCAAGTGAAGCGCATGAGCAACCAAGAGTGTCAGTTTGGTTATCGTGATTCGGTATTTAAACACGAATTGCGGCAAAAAGTGATTGTGGTGGCGATTGGCTTAAAGCTTACCAAGCACTGGCAGCCAAAGCTTAATTATGGTCCTCTGAAGAATCTGGAGAGCGAATCGATATCAGCGCAAGAGGTATTCGATTGTGTCTGTGAGACCCGCCGTAGTAAATTGCCCGACCCAAATGAAATCGGCAATGCGGGCAGCTTTTTCAAAAACCCTGTTATACCTGCCGAGGTTCTACTTGGGCTCAAAGCTCGCTTTCCACAACTGGTGTCTTATCCCACAGATGGCGGCGCTAAAGTAGCAGCAGGCTGGCTCATTGATCAATGTGGCCTTAAGGGTACGACATTGGGTGGTGCTCAAGTTCATCCGAAGCAGGCTCTAGTCATTGTCAATCGCGATAATGCTAGCGCGCAGGATATCATTCAGCTGGCTAGCCTTGTACGTCAGCGCGTCCTCGATACTTTTTCTATCGAGTTAGAACATGAAGTACGTTTTATTGCGCGTACTGGCGAAACCTCTCTGACCCAAATTTTGGATGCCAAACAATGAAAAGCTACACGATTAAACTCGCACTACTAAAAACCTTATCACAAGGCGGATTTCATTCAGGGGAAGCACTTGGTGAGCAACTGGGTATCTCGCGCGCTGCGATCAGTAAGCACGTTAAAGGTATTCAGGAGTGGGGCGTCGATATTTTTCGTGTGCAAGGCAAAGGTTATCAATTGGCTGAGCCGATGCAGTTACTGGATGAGCAAATACTGACAAGTTACATTCAAACTCCATTTGAATTACAGCCGATTATCGATTCTACCAATCAATACTTACTTGATCGAGTGGACGAGTTACCCAGTGGATACGCATGCCTTGCAGAATATCAGTCTCAAGGGCGAGGCCGACGAGGTCGACAGTGGGTGTCGCCTTTTGGCACCAACTTATACCTATCTATGTATTGGCGTTTGGATGCTGGTATGGCGGCGGCGATGGGACTGAGTTTGGTTGTCGGGGTGGCGATTGTTGAAGCGTTGGAAAAGTTGGGAGTTGTTGATGTTAAGCTCAAATGGCCTAACGATATATATTATCAAGACCGCAAGTTGGCCGGGATTTTGGTTGAAATGTCTGGTCAAGCTGGTGCGGCGGCTAATCTTATTATTGGCTTAGGGATGAATTTGAGAATGACGGCTGGGACGGAAGCTATCAGCCAGCCTTGGGCAAGTCTATCCGAAGTCTACCCACAATCTCTCGACAGAAATCGCTTAGCTAGCCAGTTGGTGCAGACACTACATAATGCGTTGTCAGACTACGAAGCCCATGGCATGGGCGAGTTTGTGCAGCGTTGGAATCGACTGGATAACTTTCTAGGCCGAAAAGTCAAACTCATCATGGGCAATAAGGAAATTGAAGGCATCTCACAAGGCATTGATGAGCAAGGCGCAGTTCTATTAGAGACTGAACAAGGTTTACAGCGCTTTATTGGCGGAGAAATCTCTTTGCGCGGCAACGAGTAAATTTTAATAGCTTATGTAGATTCCCCAACTGTTCTCCTACGTTGGATCTTGAACTGAAAATGGGACTATCTCGGCATTATGATTGCTGTGTTCTCCATCTCCTTCCAGAGCGCCTTGAAAACGAACGATTTGTGATGATAATTCCTGCATTAGAATTACATTGGTCTGGGTTGGATTTTTACATTGACTCACCACTAAATCGATATGGCTTTGCTGAGCCCAAAGCCGGTCTTGCATCACTTCTGATGCAGATAATATCATTTCTTCACACATATCCTTTTTGAGTTGACTGAAAGCTTGAGGGTTGGCTTGAGCCAATTCGACCATTTCGTCGAACGGGGGTAAGGTCTGATTGATTATAAGTACAGCCATAGTCGCCCTTCCTGTTGAGGCTATTATTAATTGACTCACTAGTAAGTGTAACCAAGGAAAGCAAAGCTTGGAGCGCGTCGAAATGAGATTCTCAACAATGAGACTTTATGGTGCGAGGTTTAGAGTGGAGTGACTGGGTTGGTGGATCGCCGTTGTCCGTTGATAATATGGCGATTGGTTGTAATGGTTTGCAGTATTCAATCGACCGTTGTCATTTCCCTCTCGTTTCGAGTGATTTTAGTTCGGGTTGGTGAGTTTAAATAAAGTGTAGAAGAGCTAGGAATAGCTCTTAACTAGTGGCGTTTTCTTCATCGAACAGCGATATAAGCAATATTTCGTCGCATTGGTCACAAAAATTTCCCGTTATCCCCTTGGGAAAAAAAAATCATCCCCAACATATCTTCTATAAGCCGCAGTATCAGGTGACTGCTTGATACTGGAGCATTTAATCAAACTACATAAAGTTTTCAGGAGAGATGACCAATGAACATTCGTCCATTACACGATCGTGTTATTGTTGAGCGCCAAGACCTTGAATCAAAGTCAGCTGGTGGCATTGTTCTTACAGGTTCTGCTGCAGAAAAATCGACTCGCGGTACCATTCTAGCTGTCGGTAAAGGCCGTGTGCTAGACAATGGTGAAGTGCAACAACTAGACGTAAAAGTTGGCGATACAGTGATTTTTTCTGAAGGTTATGCGACAAAAACAGAAAAAATCGATGGCAAAGAAGTTTTGATTATGTCTGAAAATGACATCATGGCGATCGTTGAGTAATTTTTGCTCTGATTCAAAAACTATAGCTTAAAACCGAATTAGGAAAAGGAAATAAAAGATGGCTGCTAAAGACGTTAAATTTGGTAATGACGCACGAGTTAAAATGCTAGAAGGTGTAAACGTTCTGGCTGACGCAGTAAAAGTAACGCTAGGTCCTAAAGGCCGTAACGTAGTACTAGACAAATCATTTGGCGCTCCAACTATCACCAAAGATGGTGTTTCTGTTGCACGTGAAATCGAACTTGAAGACAAGTTCCAAAACATGGGCGCGCAAATGGTTAAAGAAGTTGCCTCGCAAGCGAACGACGCGGCGGGTGACGGTACAACAACTGCAACGGTATTGGCTCAGTCTATCATTACTGAAGGCCTTAAAGCGGTTGCGGCTGGCATGAACCCAATGGATCTTAAACGTGGTATCGACAAAGCTGTCGTTGCTGCAGTTGAAGAGCTTAAAGTGCTTTCTGTTCCTTGTGCTGACAACAAAGCGATTGCGCAAGTTGGTACTATTTCAGCGAACGCTGATGAAACTGTTGGTCGCATCATCGCTGAAGCAATGGAAAAAGTAGGCCGTGATGGTGTTATCACTGTTGAAGAAGGTCAAGCACTACAAGACGAGCTTGATGTCGTTGAAGGTATGCAGTTTGACCGTGGTTACCTATCTCCATACTTCGTTAACAACCAAGAAGCGGGCAGCGTTGATCTAGAAAACCCATTCATTCTTCTGATTGATAAGAAAGTTTCAAATATCCGTGAACTTCTTCCAACTCTAGAAGCAGTAGCGAAGGCATCTCGCCCTCTTCTTATCATCGCTGAAGATGTGGAAGGCGAAGCTCTAGCGACACTTGTTGTGAACAACATGCGCGGCATCGTGAAGGTTGCGGCAGTGAAAGCACCAGGTTTCGGCGACCGTCGCAAGTCTATGCTACAAGACATCGCAGTTCTTACTGCTGGTACAGTGATTTCTGAAGAAATTGGTCTTGAGCTAGAGAAAGTAACACTTGAAGACCTAGGTCAAGCTAAGCGCGTTAATATCACTAAAGAAAACACTACAATCATCGACGGTGTTGGTGAAGAAGCGATGATTCAAGGTCGCGTAGCACAAATTCGTCAACAAGCAGAAGATGCGACGTCTGACTACGACAAAGAAAAACTGCAAGAGCGTGTAGCTAAACTGGCTGGCGGTGTTGCGGTAATCAAAGTTGGCGCAGCGACTGAAGTTGAAATGAAAGAGAAGAAAGACCGCGTAGAAGACGCACTGCACGCAACTCGCGCAGCCGTTGAAGAAGGCGTGGTTGCGGGTGGTGGTGTTGCACTAATCCGCGCAGCTTCTAAACTGACAGAACTTGAAGGTGACAACGAAGAACAAAGCGTTGGTATCCGTGTTGCTCTGCGTGCGATGGAATCTCCGCTTCGCCAAATCACAAGCAACGCTGGTGATGAAGAGTCAGTGGTTGCAAACAACGTTCGTGCTGGCGAAGGTAGCTACGGTTACAACGCAGCAACGGGCGAATATGGCGACATGCTAGAGATGGGTATCCTAGACCCAACTAAAGTAACGCGCTCTGCACTTCAGTTTGCTGCATCTGTTGCTGGTCTTATGATCACGACTGAAGCGATGGTGACTGACCTACCACAAAAAGATGCTCCTGCAATGCCAGATATGGGCGGCATGGGTGGTATGGGCGGCATGGGCGGCATGATGTAATCATCCCCCTACGACTGTTGTCATAAGAAAAAACGGAGGCTTTTGCCTCCGTTTTTGCATCTTGTAACAGAGAGGATTCTCTTTACACGTGAAAGCTGAAGAACTTAGTTTTATTCTACTGGGTGTGTTGAATGAATACGGTGGATACTGCCGTCGTGGCCGCAGACGACCAAAGACTCGGTGCTGACAGTAGTTCCCTGCTTGCGAACGCCTTGCACCAAATCACCTTGAGTGATCCCCGTTGCGGAAAAGATGACGTTATCACTGCTGGCCATTTGGTCGAGTTGGAGTACAGTTTCTGCCGTTACGCCCATTTCGGTGCAGCGTAATAACTCTTGTTCGCCGTGTTGTTGATTGGCCGGAGTATCTTCTTTTACTTTGTGGCGAGGCAGTAAACGCGCGTGCATGTCACCGCCTAGAGCGCGGATCACCGCGGCAGAAATGACCCCTTCCGGTGCACCGCCAATCCCATACATCACATCGACTTCCGAATCGTCCATGCAGGTCAGTACCGACGCTGCGACATCCCCATCTGGAATGGCAAAGACGCGAATGCCCATTTTGTGCATGCTTTTGATGATCGTATCGTGACGCGGTTTGGCTAGAATAGTTACGGTAAGCTGACTCAGAGGCTTGCCTAGTGCGTTGGCAATGTTGATAAGGTTATCTTCTAGCGCTAGGTTTAAATCGATGTAGCCCTTTGCTTTTGGCCCAACAACCAACTTTTCCATATACATATCGGGCGCCTTTAAAAAGCTGCCTTGTTCACCTGCGGCGAGTACCGTAATGGCATTTTCTTGGCCCATGGCGGTCATACGTGTGCCTTCTATCGGGTCAACCGCAATATCAACGGCATCGCCGCCCAACCCTACTTTTTCACCAATGTAGAGCATAGGAGCGTCGTCAATTTCGCCTTCACCAATCACCACTTCTCCAGTGATTTTGGTGTCATTGAGGATATCTCGCATCGCTTCCACTGCCGCGCCATCAGCGATGTTTTTGTCGCCTCTGCCTAACCATTGATAACCGGCTAAGGCTGCTCCCTCTGTGACACGAGCAAAGGCCATTGCTAAATCTCGGTTCATTTGTACTCCAATATCCATCAATAAAAATTGGCCAAATAATAACATAGATTGGTTTCAGGCTTGATTTGAGCGTGAGGGAAGAGCAAAGAAGATTCATCGTCTTTAAAAACGAATGGTATTTGAATGCTTATCCCAGATAGATTTGTGCTTTTTTGAGCAAATGGCTGAAAATTCGAAGATAGCAGGTGTTTCTCTATCACTTGCTGAGTAGAATGAGGCAATATAGGAATATAATCTCAAACGATTAATACAAGGTAGGCCAATATGTCTTTTGAAGTACTTGAACAACTAGAAGCAAAAATTCAAACCGCAGTCGACACCATTGCACTTTTACAAATGGAAGTAGAAGAGCTAAAAGGGCAAAAAGACCAATTAGAAACAGAAGCGTTTGAGTTAAAAGAAAGCCGTGAAGAATTGGAAAGAAGAAGTCAGCAAATGCAGCAAGAGCATACAGCGTGGCAAGATCGCATCCGCAATTTGCTAGGCAAAATGGAAGAAGTGGAAGAAGCTCAATAAGTCCGTTGCTTTTCTGTGGTTCATAGACGAATCGAAAGAAAACAATCGAGCTAAAAAAACGCCAGTTATCACTGGCGTTTTTTGTTGTTAGCTCACTGACTCTTGAGGGCGAATTCCTAATGTGTGGCAAAGTGCGAACGTCATTTCTGCGCGGTTTAGCGTATAGAAATGGAAGTCTTTGACACCTTCTCGACTGAGCACTCTGACCATATCAATCGCTTGGCTTGCCCCGACCAATTGGCGAGTCACAGGGTCGTCATCTAGCCCTTCAAACTGTTGTGCCATCCAGCCCGGTACCTTGACATTATTTTGCTTAGCAAAGCGCGAGGCTTGGTTGAAGTTGGAAACAGGCAAAATACCGGGAATGATTTCCGCTTCAATTCCTGCCGCGACACACCGGTCACGAAATCGTAAGTAAGATTCCACATCGAAGAAAAACTGGGTAATGGCACGGTTGGCTCCAGCTTCTACTTTACGCTTTAAGTTGATCAGGTCAGCTTGCGCGCTTTTGGCCTCTGGGTGGACTTCTGGAAATGCGGCCACGGAAATATCAAAGTCGTGTTTGGCTTTGAGCAATTCAACCAGATCTGAGGCGTACATATCAGGCTTACCCCCTTCGGCGGGAATGTCGCCACGCAGCGCGACAATGTTTTTGATGCCGTTGTGCCAGTAATCGTCGGCAATAGCCTCTAACTCGGTGCGGCTCGCGTCGATGCAGGTGAGGTGAGGGGCAGCGACTAATCCCGTCTGCTGCTTGATATCTTTGATGATGGAATGGGTGCGGTCGCGCTCGCCCGAATTGGCGCCGTAGGTCACGGACACAAAAGACGGTTGCAGCGCTTTGAGGCGATGCACTGAGTTCCATAGCGTCTGTTCCATTTTCTCGCTACTGGGTGGAAAGAACTCAAACGATACCTTAATGTCGTCTGACAGCTCAGCAATATTCTGATTTAGCGCATCGATGTGACTCGCGTGTGTGTATCCCATTTGACTCTCCCTGTATTCGCCACCCGTCAACTAAATCATTTAGCCGTCTAGGTGTCTATAGAATGAATTGAATACAATTGCCTGTCAATCATGCAAACATGAAATTTATTCATGATTATAGTGAGAGAATTTGGCTGCCGGGTAGTGTCGGGGTAGAAAAGGGTGCTATGGCGCTAAAGATTGGTAGCCCTCGTGATGTGCTCACGTGGGCTGCCAAGTATTGATAAGTCCTAGGTATGGCTGAGAATCGGTATCGTAACTTACTTGAGCGATCAATCGAGGTTTAGCGAACAGTCGAGATTAAGCGATCAGTCGAGCTAGCCGATTGAGATCAGACTGTACGGCGCCTGCTGTTACATCTTTGCCTGCGCCGGGGCCTCGGATCACCAAGGGGTTGTCTTTATACCATTGGCTTTCAATGGCAAAGATGTTGTCGCACGGGAGTAAGTTAGCCAACGCGTGCTCAGGGTAGATGGCTTCTAAACCCACCGACGCTTTCCCTTGTTTATCTAAGCGCGCAATATAGCGCAGCACCTTACCATCTTGTTGCGCTGCGTCTAGTTTGCGTGCCATTTCGGCGCTCAGCGTATCACCGTGTTCAAGAAAATCGTCCACAGATAATATGCTCAAGGCTTCTGGCACTAGAGAATCTACGCGAACTTGCTCAGGCTCTAGCGGTAGGCCTGCTTCACGTGCAAGGATGACCAGTTTACGCATCACATCCGAGCCGTCTAAATCGTTGCGCGGGTCGGGTTCCGTCAAGCCTTGTTGCCACGCTAGTTCAAGTAGTTCGGCAAACGGTACGCTGCCATCATATTGCTGGAACAGCCATGACAAAGTACCGGAAAAAATACCAGACAGAGCGGTGATGTGATCGCCGCTTTGGGTTAAATCGCGCACGGTATGATTGATGGGGAGCCCAGCTCCGACAGTCGCATTGTACAGCCAGTGACGGTTAATTTTTTCAAAGGCGTGTTGGGTTTGGTAATAGTCTTGGCTGCTGGCTGATCCCGCGATTTTATTGGCAGAAATCAGATGCAAGCCTTGCTCTGCAATAGCGCTATATTGGCTCGCCAGCTCGGAGCTAGCAGTTAAATCTAAGACGACTGCATCGTCATAATCTTGAAGGGCACCTAGTTGAGGTATCCATTGCGCGCCTTCATAAGGAGAAGAAGCCGCGTCAAATTTGATTAACGCTTGGTTCGCATCAATACCTGACGCGTCATACCAGTATCGTTGGCTGGCAATAACGGCCACTAACTCGACACTGATGCCATGACGTTTCTCTAGGTGACTTTTTTGCTGAGAGAACAGAGATAGCCAGTTGGAACCAATGTTACCTTTGCCGCAAAGCGCAATGGCGAGTCGCTTTCTGGCTTGAAATAAGCGTCGGTGCAGAGATTCAACCAGTGTGGTATCGACGCTTCCTTTAAAGACTGCGATTAGGCTCAAGCCCGCTTGCCCGTGGCTGATAAATTCGAGCGATGGTTCCGCACAATGTTGCTTAAATAAATGGCAGTGGCTTGGGTTGTTGGTGACGCCTGCGCCAACCGCCGCGACTATCGAATAACCGTGTTTTTTTTCAACTCGACAGTTAGGTAACAGGTTTTGCAATAGTAGGATTACGTCGTCGACCACTTCTTGCGTAAAAGCGAGTTGCAGCTGCGTTTGTTCAGGCTGTATGCGATAGCAAATAGGAGTCAGCTGGGCGGATTCCAACGTCTGTGAGATCAGCGCATCTTGCTGACTTACATCTTGTTCTTTCGAGAATGTCACTTGGATTAATAATACATCGTCGAGAGAGGTGACGATTTTGGCGCCGCGACCAGAGGCCAGTACGCGCTCTATATGCGTTGAGCCAGATTCAGGCTGGTGGCTAGAGCGCAGGTGCAATTGAATATTACTTTGTGCCACAGGCTGTAAAGTACGGCTATGCAGCACAGGAGCGGCTAGACGTGCTAATTCACTGGCTTCGTCAAGGCGCAATAGCGGCAGTAGGCAGCTGTCGCTGACTAAGCGAGGATCTGCGCTATAGACGCCTGCTACATCACTCCAAATAGTGACTCGTGTTACTTTCGCTAGCGCGCCAATTATGGTGGCAGAGTAGTCTGAACCATTGCGACCTAGCAATACGGTTTGCCCTTCGCGGTCTTGTGCCATAAATCCAGTAATGACCAGTCGTTTTCTTGGGTGCTGAGTTAACAAGGTTTGTAATAATGGAGCAGAGCTCTCGTGGTCAACTTCGGGTAAAGGGCTTGGCTGCGCGCGTAAGAAGCTTCTAGAATCTTGGCTTCTGGCACTCAGCCCATGTTGAGATAATAATACCGCTAGCAAGCGCGATGACCAAATTTCACCATGACCTAAAATAGCGGCGCGTTGGGTTGAACTCACCGGGGCGTTGATTTGCCCTAAGGTGGCAATTTCGTCTTCTAACTGCGCCAATAGTTGAGCTTGTTCTTCTCCATGCAATAATTGTTGCAGCAGTTCACGCTGGAAATATTTCAGTGCTTGTAAGGTCTCGTGGGCAACACGACCATCTTTTTCCAATGCTTGCACGAATTCGATCAGCTGGTTGGTTGTCTTACCCGCCGCGGAGACAACGACGAGATCGCTATCATTAGAGTATTGTTCCAGAATGCGTACAACGCGCAGATAGCACTCGGCGTCAGCAAGGCTGCTGCCACCAAATTTATGTAATTGACGAGAGATTGCCATTTTGGTGGATTCCTAAAGTGTGGTTACGCGGTGAAATGCTTGCTGCAAATCGTTAATGAGATCGCCTGCGTCCTCGAGTCCGACGGATAAGCGCAGTAGTTGCTGCGTGACGCCAGCTTCAGCGAGCGCTTCTTCTCCCATCGCTCTATGCGTCATGGACGCCGGGTGGCAGATCAAACTCTCTACGCCGCCGAGTGATTCGGCTAGTGAAAAGAGCTGGAGCGCACCAACAAACTGTTTAAGCTTTTGTTGCGATCCCGCAAATTCGAAGCTCAACATCGAGCCAAAGCCCGTTTGTTGTTTCAGAGCAATATCATGGCCGGGGTGAGTCGGTAGGCTAGGGTGATAAATGGTACTCACTAATGGTTGCTGTTGCAGGTAGGCTAAGATTTTTTTGGCACTTTCTTCGTGAAGCTTCATGCGTGCGCCAAGGGTGCGAATGCCGCGCAGTGTCATGTAACTATCAAAGGGGGTACCAGTGGCACCAATGCAATTACCCCACCATGCAAGCTGTTCAGCGTGTTCAGCTTGTTTGCTTATTACGACCCCCCCAATCACATCGGAGTGACCATTGATAAATTTGGTCGTGGAATGAATCACAAAATCTGCACCAAGCGTGAGCGGCTGCTGATAAACCGGAGTCAAAAAGGTATTATCGACAGCGACAAGCGTCCCAACGGATTTAGCTAATTGGCATACTTGTTCAATATCCACCACACGCACTAAAGGATTGGAGGGAGTTTCAATGAGCAGCAGCTTCGGCTGCCTTGCGATTGCTTGCTGCAAGGCTTCTGAGTCGGACTGGTCAATAAACAGTACCTCGAAGTCACCTTTTTGCGATCGAGAGTTAAGCAGTCGATAGGTGCCCCCATAACAGTCATGCGGGGCGACAACCAGATCGCCAGCCGCCAAGAAAGATGATAGCCATAGGTTTATCGCCGAAGTGCCGCAGTTGGTCACGACCGCCCCTTGACCGACTTCCAGTTCGTATAGAGCTTGTTCCAATAGCCCACGATTTGGGTTACCTGAGCGAGTGTAATCGTATTGCGGCACGTCACCAAACTCGGGGAAACTAAAGTTGGTCGAAAGGTAAATCGGCGGAACAACGGCGTGATGTTGGGTGTCAGATTCGATGCCAGTTCGAACGGCGATAGTGGCCGGTTTTCTGCTGCTCATAATTAGTTTCCTTCCTGCTCATGAATCGGTGGGCTGTGGCTTGCTCAAGCTGATTGAGATACTTTACTGCTCAAAATTGTAGACGTCAACAAGTCTAGATGGCTAAATGTCTTTGCTTATAGCCTTAAATCCCGCTAAAATTCAGCACTAGATTGACGTTAAAACTAATTTTGAAGGTGCGCAATGGCAGACTGGAACGGCGAATACATTAGCCCATATGCTGAACATGGAAAGAAAAGTGAGCAGGTAAAGAAAATCACGGTATCTATCCCTTTGAAAGTATTGAAGGTGTTAACAGATGAGCGTACTCGTCGCCAAATAAATAATCTGCGCCATGCCACTAATAGTGAGCTTTTATGCGAAGCTTTTCTGCATGCGTACACCGGTCAACCACTGCCGACTGATGAAGATATGCGTAAAGATCGTCCAGATGATATTCCCGCGGAAGCAAAAGCATTGATGACAGAAATGGGTATTGAGTTTGAATCTTACGATAGCGAGTAAGGTTTGAGCTTAAAAATATAAAAAAAACGCTGAGATGAACTCAGCGTTTTTTTTCGTATTCGATAAGAGTCGGCTCTTAGTCGTTACTTCTTTTCTTGCAGCTCTTGCATATAGTTGCTTGGCAATTCAATGCGCGCAACGCCAGAGGCTACTGCTGCTTCCGCCACGGCTTTTGCTACGCGGGGAAGAAGGCGAGAGTCCATTGGTTTTGGAATAATATAATCTTTACCGAACTCTAGTTTGTCTGCGCCTGCAGCTTTGAGTACTTCTGCTGGTACTGGTTCCTTGGCTAGATGACGGATAGCGTCAACAGCAGCCAATTTCATGTCATCATTGATTTCGCTTGCACGAACATCCAGTGCACCGCGGAAAATAAACGGGAAGCACAATACGTTGTTCACTTGGTTCGGGTAATCACTGCGGCCAGTACCCATGATCAAATCTTGGCGTACTTGATGAGCCAGTTCAGGCTTGATTTCCGGATCTGGGTTCGAACAAGCGAAGACTACAGGCTTGTCGGCCATCAGCTTAAGTGCGTCTTGTGATAGCAAGTTAGGGCCTGATACACCAAGGAATAAGTCCGCGCCGTCAATCACGTCTTCTAAAGTGCGTTTGTCGGTGTTGTTGGCGAACAGCTGCTTGTATTCGTTTAGGTCATCACGGCGAGTGTGAATCACGCCTTTGCGATCTAACATGTAGATTTTTTCACGCATCGCGCCACACTTGATCAGTAGCTCCATACAAGCCACAGCCGCCGCGCCCGCGCCAAGACAAACAATGGTGGCTTCTTCTAGCTTCTTACCTTGCAGCTCGATTGCGTTAAGCATTCCCGCCGCCGTCACGATAGCGGTGCCGTGTTGGTCATCGTGGAAAACGGGCACATCACAGCGCTCAATCAGGCGACGTTCAATTTCGAAACAATCTGGTGCTTTGATGTCTTCTAAGTTGATGCCACCAAAGGTATCGGAAATGTTGGCGACCGTATCGACAAACTCATCGATGGTGCGGTGTTTTACTTCGATATCGATAGAATCTAGGTTAGCGAAGCGCTTAAAGAGTAGCGACTTGCCTTCCATGACTGGTTTGGAAGCCAGTGGACCTAAATTGCCTAGGCCTAAGATAGCGGTACCATTGGAAATGACGGCAACCATATTGCCTTTCGCGGTATATTTGTAAACATTATCGGCATTTTGCGCGATCTCACGAACAGGTTCGGCCACACCTGGGCTGTAGGCTAGCGACAAATCTTCCGCAGAGTCAGCAGGTTTGGTTAAGGCAACCGAAATTTTGCCAGGGGTCGGCTTGGCATGGTATTCAAGTGCTTGCTGACGTAGGGTCTCTTCGGCAGAGACAGAAGGTTGCTCTAGGCTTTTTTCCGACATAACTAATATTACTCGTACATTTTCAATGGAAGGCTATTCTCGCGCACGCAGACGCTTAGTAGTAATGAGTGTATACACGATGGCGTCAAAAGGAGAACTCTCCGCGGTATTAAACCGATAACGGTGAGCCATTCTTTATTGGGTTTGATGCGTGGACACGCAGAGAAAGCGGGGATAACTTTTTATAGGGACCAATAAGAAAAGGGCGCTAGGCGCCCTTTTCGAAATCTGGACAGAAAAGAAGAATTACTTCTTGCTGGTAGATAGTGCACCGAAACGCTTGTTGAAGCGATCAACACGGCCGCCAGTATCTACGATACGTTGCTTACCAGTGTAGAATGGGTGACACTTGTCACATACGTCTAGGTGGATAGAATCTTTACCTAGAGTAGAGTTGAACTCAAAAGAGTTGCCGCAAGAGCAAGTTGCATTTACAGCTTTGTATTCTGGGTGGATACCAGTTTTCATGGGATAACCTCAATTAGGGCCGTGTCGCCATCCGATACTAAGCCGGACACCACACGTAGTTGATAAAAAAAGTTCAGCGTTCTTGATTCGCTGTTGCCAGCTCAGAATCACTGAGGCGCGGTATGATAATGAATCCCTGTTGGATAATCAACCGATTTTGCAGTTCGGCAGCAGTGAGTGTATGTGTGGATCGCCGAGTTGTCTTGAGGTCGGCCTAGAGTATCTATTAGACTGTAACCTGATATCGCCAACTGTAGCTGCTTCCTGATATGACCCCCACTATCGCTCGTGTTTCACTGCCTGTCCCATTAGACCGAGAGTTTGATTATTTAATTTCATCACAGCGCCCTCCTGTTATAGGCGCTCGAGTTGTGGTGCCGTTTGGTCAGCAGTCGTTAGTGGGCATAGTCACAGAGCTCACCGATACATCAAGTTTTGCAATAGAGAAGCTAAAATCGATTAGCACTGTGTTGGATGATGCGCCTATTTGGTCTAGCGAGCTGTTCGATTTACTGCGTTGGTGTAGCCAATTCTATCATTGCCCGTTAGGCGAAACATTTAACAATGCTTTGCCTAGCGCGCTGCGTAAGAAAAAAGCGGCGCAAGTGGCCCCAGTCATACAGTGGTATTTAACCGAGGCGGGTAAAGAGCGCGCGATGCAAAGCTTTGGCCGAGCGGTCCAGCAGGCCAAAGTCATAAATATGTTGGTTTCTGGGAGTCTTTCTCATCAAGCGATGCTCGATGCGGAGGTTAGCCGCACGGTATTAAATGGATTAAAGGATAAAGGTTGGATAGCGGAGCAAGAGTTGTCTCCTGTTTCCAAACCATGGCCTGCCGAGTTTGAGTCAGAACAAGACAAACCTAAGCTCAACGATGAACAGTGTATTGCGATTGCTACAGTCAATAGTCGTGCTGGCTATGGCTGCTATTTGTTGGAAGGGGTGACTGGCTCTGGGAAAACGGAAGTTTATCTCAACCTCATAGCGCCAGTGCTCAAGCAAGGTAAGCAAGCTTTAGTTCTGGTGCCGGAAATCGGCCTGACACCACAAACTATCAATCGATTTAAGCGCCGCTTCAATGTTCCTGTCGAAGTCATGCATTCAGGGCTCAATGATACGGAACGGCTAAACGCTTGGTTGTCTGCGCGAGACAAAGGGGCGGGGATTGTTATCGGCACTCGTTCGGCACTGTTTAGCCCATTTTCTGACTTGGGTATTATCATTGTCGATGAAGAACATGATGGTTCCTATAAACAGCAAGATACTTTGCGTTACCACGCCCGAGATGTGGCCGTGATGCGGGCGCACCGAAGCAATATTCCTGTCGTGCTTGGCTCAGCGACCCCAGCGTTTGAAACGTTACAAAATGCGTTATCAGGAAAGTATCATCACTTACGACTCACGCAGCGTGCTGGTGATGCTGTGCCCACTGACAATCATTTGCTCGACTTAAAAGGCCAGTATTTAGAGAGTGGCTTGTCTGCCCCCCTTATTGCTGAGATGAGACATCACCTTGAGGCGGGCAATCAAGTGATGCTGTTTTTAAATCGGCGCGGTTTTTCGCCGGCTTTGATGTGTCACGATTGCGGCTGGTTGGCAGAATGCCAGCGCTGCGATCGCTATTACACTTTCCATCAGCATGCGCAAGAGGTGTGCTGTCACCATTGTGGCTCTCGGCGACCCGTCATTCAACGCTGTCACGATTGTGGTTCGTCGAACGTAGTGACGGTGGGGGTGGGAACTGAGCAATTGGAACATCATTTAGCGAGCCTATTCCCAGAATACCGTTCGATTCGGATTGACCGTGATAGCACTCGGCGTAAAGGGAGTCTCGATGCGGCGCTGGATGCAATTCGTAGCGGTGAATATCAAATTTTGATTGGCACGCAAATGTTGGCTAAAGGTCATCACTTTCCCAATGTGACGCTGGTGTCACTGCTTGACGTGGATGGCGCTTTATACAACAGTGATTTTCGCGCCTCGGAGCATTTTGCCCAGCTGTTTACTCAGGTTGCAGGGCGAGCAGGGCGGGCGAGTAAACCTGGGCATGTGATATTGCAAACTCACCACCCGGAACACCCATTATTACAAAGCCTAATGGAAGGTGACTATCATCAATTTGCCCAGCAAGCCCTACAAGAAAGGCATACCTCTCATCTCCCCCCTTTTAGCTGTTTGACTTTATTTCGAGCTGAAGCGAACAAGAGTGAGGTTGCTGAGCGCTTTTTACGTCAAGTACGTTTTACTCTAGAAAGTCATCCACTGTTTGCCCAAGGTGGGGCGATATTGGGCCCGTCCCCCTCACCACTGGCAAAACGAGCAGGGAAAGCGCGTTGGCAGATGCTATTGCAAACTCCCAATCGCAATCTCATGCAATCGATACTCGCTAGCGCTAAGCCCGCTATTTCGCTGTTGCCCGATGCTAAAAAAGTCCGCTGGGTATTAGATAGAGATCCTCACGACTTCACTTAAGAAAATATTACGAAGCTGTAGATCCTGAGTGTGAATTATGTAATCAAATAGAGTGTCATTTCTTTCCTATTGTGATTGTCATCACATAAGTTATGTAATATTTGCTAAATTCGTCGTAACTTTATGGCCAGAAAGGAATAAAATAGTGGCAGAAAATGGGCATCAGCTTTTATAAGGTGACCAAATAACAATCAATTTTTGGCTATGGCTTGAATTCAATTTATTGCATTCATTAGTAACAAATTAAGAAGGTGAATTTTATGGCGACAATGAAGGATGTTGCTCAACTTGCGGGCGTGTCAACTGCTACGGTATCGAGAGCGTTGATGAACCCCGAGAAAGTATCAACATCAACGAGAAAGAGAGTGGAAGATGCGGTGTTGGAGTCTGGATATTCTCCAAACTCATTGGCTCGAAATTTGCGTCGAAATGAATCAAAAACCATTGTCGCTGTGGTGCCCGATATCTGTGACCCATATTACTCGGATATCATCCGTGGTATCGAGGATGCTGCTGCTGAGCACGGCTATGTTGTGTTATTGGGCGATACTAATCAACAGAAGCACGACTCCTCCGTCACCAGTTTAGCCTTTACCAAGCATGCCGATGGCATCTTGCTACTGGGCACCGATATTCCTTTTGATGTGAGTAAACCGGAACAGAAAAACCTGCCCCCTATGGTTATGGCATGTGAATTTGCTCCTGAGCTGGAATTGCCGACGGTGCACATTGACAACCTGACGTCAGCATTTGAAGCCGTGAATTACCTCACTCAAATGGGCCACAAGCGCGTAGCACAGATTTCTGGGCCAGAAGAAGCGGCCATTTGTAAGTTTCGCTCGCAAGGTTACCAGCAGGCCCTGCGCCGTGGTGGCATTGCGATGAACCCGAACTACAGTGTTTCCGGTGACTATTCGTTTGATGCGGGCACACAAGCTGTACGCAAGCTTTTGTCACTAGCTGAGCCCCCAACAGCGATATTTTGTCATTGTGATTTGATGGCGATTGGCGCGATACAAGAGATCAAACGATTGGGCTTAAGAGTGCCGCAGGATTTATCCGTAGTCGGGTTTGATGATGTTCAATTCTYCCAATATTGCGATCCACCACTCACGACGATTGCTCAGCCCCGTTATGAAATTGGCCGACAAGCCTTGTTGATGGTATTAGAATTATTGCGTGGTAAAGATGTTCGTGCGGGATCTCGTTTGCTAGAGACTCGACTCGTGGTGCGAAGTAGTGTTGCGCCGCCGAGAATGGTATAACCCAGCAAGCAATGAAAGAACAGAGATAAGATTTTACCTATTCGGAACTTCTTGTCTCTGTAAACTCGCCGTGAAGTCCATTACCATATTCGTTATCAACAGTATGGCTGGCAAACAATTGTGGCAAGTAAAGATTATGTGAAGCGCGGCAGCGGGCAGCGCAAACCAAGTAAAAAATCCACTCGGACAAAAACATCGGTCAAAAAGCCTTGGCGAAGCGGTTTGCTCGCTATAAGCGTGGTTGGCGCTTTCGTCTATGGTTTATATACGTTAAACCAAGATCCGGAACCGGTGAAAACGGAAGTGGTACACTTACAACCTAAACCGAAACCAGCCGTAAAACTCCCCCCTCCGCCAGAAGCTAAATGGGATTACGTAGACACTTTGCCGAGCCGCGAGATTAAAGTGAAAGCTAAGCCTTTAGTGGTCTCAAAAATCCCGTATGTCATGCAGTGCGGCGCGTATAAAACCAAACATCAAGCAGAATCACGCAAAGTTGACATCGCCTTTCAAGGGTTAAATAGCAATATTATTAAGAAGCCGGGCAGTTCTTGGTTTCGGGTCGTCTTAGGACCTTATAAAACCAAGCGTGATGCTGAGAAAGACAAACATAAGTTGCAGCGAGTTAAAATTCGGCCGTGTGCTATTTGGAAACAAACATCGTAATTAGCGATGGCATGGCAGGTTAGGGGATTTTGGTCGAGATGCTTTGTGAGATTGTAGCCAAGCATCTTGATTTTAGTGTGATGCGCCCAAACATATCCTTTAATCTCATTGTGAAAATAAATAAAAAGAGGCCTTACTCGTGACTACCATCGTATCTGTACGTCGAAATAATCAAGTTGTCATCGCGGGTGATGGACAAGTTTCTCTTGGCAACACGGTAATGAAAGGCAATGCACGCAAAGTGCGCCGACTGTATAACGGCAAAGTGATTGCCGGCTTTGCAGGTGGCACCGCGGATGCCTTTACCTTGTTTGAGCGTTTTGAAAGTAAATTGCAAATGCACCAAGGTCATTTGACCAAAGCCGCGGTAGAGCTGGCAAAAGACTGGCGCAGCGATCGCGCACTGCGTAAATTAGAAGCGCTACTTGCCGTTGCCGATGAAACCGCATCACTCATTATCACTGGCAACGGTGATGTGGTTCAGCCTGAAAATGATTTGATCGCGATTGGCTCTGGCGGCAACTTCGCTCAAGCGGCCGCGACTGCCCTATTAGAAAATACCGAATTAAATGCGCGTGAGATTGCGGAAAAATCGCTAAAAATTGCGGGTGATATTTGTGTGTTTACCAACCATCATCAAACGGTTGAAGAACTTGAAAGCCCAGCGGAATAATTTGTTCGCTGCATAAGTTAATGCGCGCATTAATAAAGAATTGAAGGAATGAAGCCATGTCTGAAATGACACCACGTGAAATAGTTCACGAATTAAATCGCCATATTATTGGTCAAGACAATGCCAAACGTGCGGTTGCGATTGCTTTGCGTAACCGTTGGAGAAGAATGCAGTTGGACGAGAGCCTGCGTTCTGAAGTGACACCAAAAAACATTTTAATGATCGGCCCAACAGGCGTAGGTAAAACTGAAATTGCACGCCGTTTAGCCAAGCTTGCTAATGCACCTTTTATCAAGGTTGAAGCGACTAAGTTCACCGAAGTGGGTTATGTTGGTAAAGAAGTGGAAACCATTATTCGTGATTTGACGGATGTGGCGGTGAAGATGACTCACCAACAAGCGATGGAAAAAGTGAAGTTTCGCGCGGAAGAGCAAGCAGAAGATCGCATTCTTGATGCTTTGTTACCACCAGCGCGTGACGCTTGGGGTGAAAACGAAGAGAAAACGGACTCATCGAATACCAATACCCGTCAAGTATTTCGCAAAAAGTTCCGTGAAGGCAAGCTGGACGACAAAGAAATAGAAATCGACGTGGCTGCGCCGCAAATGGGCGTAGAAATTATGGCGCCTCCGGGCATGGAAGAGATGACTAATCAACTGCAAGGTATGTTTCAAAACCTTGCGGGCGATACTAAGAAAAAACGTAAACTGAAAATTAAAGATGCGTTTAAAGCCCTGACGGAAGAAGAAGCCGCTAAGTTGGTGAACCAAGAAGAGCTGAAAGAAAGCGCGATTTACAATGTTGAAAATAACGGCATCGTTTTTATCGACGAAATCGACAAGATTTGCAAGCGTGGTGAAAGCTCTGGCCCTGACGTATCCCGTGAAGGCGTACAGCGCGACCTGTTGCCGCTTATCGAAGGCAGCACAGTGTCAACCAAGCATGGCATGGTGAAAACCGATCACATTTTATTTGTGGCTTCAGGTGCGTTCCAAGTGGCGACGCCATCGGATCTCATTCCTGAGTTGCAAGGTCGTCTACCTATTCGTGTTGAACTGGAAGCTTTAACAAGCCACGATTTCAAGCGCATTTTGACTGAGCCTAAAGCATCGCTCACCGAGCAATATACGGCGCTGATGAAGACGGAAGACGTATCGGTATCCTTTACCGAAGAGGGTATTACCCAGATTGCAGAAGCCGCATGGAAAGTGAATGAAACCACTGAAAATATTGGTGCGCGCCGCTTGCATACTGTGATGGAGCGTTTGATGGATGAAATCTCATTTGAAGCAACCGATAAAGCCGGCAGCGAGATGGAGATTGACGCCGACTACGTGAAGGGCAAGTTGGGTGAGTTTGTTGACGATGAAGACCTCAGTCGTTTCATCCTCTAGTGATACCAAGTAATCACACTTTAGTTTCAACGCCTCTACATTAGTAGGGGCGTTTTTATATCGAACTATCTAAAGTTGGACCGCGCTGGCGAACAAGGTAAAATACGCCTCTTTGTTAATATTTGATTGGTACGCGGTATTATGACTCAACCACACACTTGGCAACCCAGTGCCTCGCTCGCAGCGTTAAAACAACGCGCGGAGTCGATTGGAAAAATCCGTCAATTTTTCTCAGACCGAGGGGTGTTGGAAGTCGATACGCCTGCGATGAGCCATGCCACGGTCACCGATATTCACCTGCATACTTTCCAGACTCAATTTGTTGGCCCAGGTTACGTCGATGGCCAGCCATTGTTCTTTATGACCAGCCCAGAATTTCATATGAAACGCTTGCTGGCCGCGGGCAGTGGTTGTATTTACCAAATCGGTAAAGCCTTTCGTAATGAAGAAAGTGGTCGTTACCATAACCCTGAGTTCACTATGTTAGAGTGGTATCGAGTGGGCTTTGATCATCACCAATTGATGGATGAGATGGATGATTTATTGCAGTTTGTGTTGTCCTGTAGCGCCGCAGAACGCATGACCTACCAGCAAGCCTTTTTGCGAATATTATCGGTTTGCCCACTGGAGAGTTCTTTGGATGACCTCAAGGTCGTTGCTGAGCAGCATGGCCTTGCCGATATTGCTCGTGATGAAACTCACCGTGATACTTTGCTGCAATTGCTGTTCTCTGTGGTGATTGAGCCAAAAATCGGCCAACAAGCCCCTGCTTTTGTCTACGATTTTCCTGCCTCACAAGCAGCGCTGGCGAAAATTAATCAGCAAGACACCCGTGTTGCCGATCGCTTTGAAGTTTACTTTAAGGGCATTGAGTTAGCCAACGGCTTTCATGAACTTGATGACGCTAAGGAGCAGCGGGCGAGATTTGAGCAGGATAATCAGCAACGTAAAGAGATGGGGCTGATGCCTCAGCCTATCGATGAGCATTTATTATCCGCTCTTGAGGCAGGATTGCCACAATGCGCGGGTGTTGCGCTTGGCATCGACCGCGTAATAATGTTGGCGCAAGGTGCGCAGCATATTGATGAAATCACAGCATTTCCCTTTCCTCGTTCATAACTATTTATTTGTTGTTAGTAAGAGGGGCCATTTCTTTGAGTTTAATGCGAATGGCCCCCTTGAGCAGCTCTTTGCCTACCCCCGACAAATAGAACCAAATTCCATGATATATGCTCAACTCAATGGTTGACTGACCATCTTGATGTCGTGGTGTAGGTAGGGAAGTGATGTGAAAAATCGCACTACCTTCTATTGTAATGGAATTTTAATACCATAAAACAATGGCTTGTGTTTGATTTTATTACCCGTCTAGTCTTTCTTCCATGTAACCGACATCCATCGCATGTTGAGTTAGAAAGGCATCAATAGCATTCAGTTATGTGATATGCGTAATCCATCGTTCATTAAGGGCTCTTTTCACCGCTAGTATTCAAGCACGAGGGAATGGTGAGCTAGAGTTGAGCGTGATTGAAAACGAACAGTCAGTATGGGTGCTATTTATTTTCTTCGCGACGGTCGTGGGGCTGATAAAGTATCAAAATTACCCAGAAAGAGTATTTGGTGCAGTATTGATTAGCTTGTATGGGCTGAATATTGTTACCACGCAGCAAGTCTTAGACAAATTTTCCAATCAAGGTCTGCTGACCTTAATGCTTTTGATGACGTGTTCTCTCGCTTTGGAGAAAACCAAAGCATTGCGAGCACTTGGCCGCTATGTCATGCAGACTAGCTACCAAAAAACATGGCTGCGCCTGCTGGGTTTAACTGCCTTATCGTCGGCTTTTCTCAACAATACGGCAGTGGTCGCGACTATGCTGTCGCCGATTCGAAACAACAAATATCACTCCCCCAGCCTGTTATTACTGCCGCTATCCTACGCCGCTATCTTTGGCGGTACATTAACCTTGGTTGGGACTTCCACCAACTTGATCGTCAATAGTATGGTATTGGATCAGGGCTTACCGCCATTGGGCTTCTTTGAATTTACCCCGATTGGAGCCAGCGTGATAGTAGTGTGTGGGGGATTACTGTTTCTGTTGTCGAAACGTTTGCCAAATAAGCCGATGCCACGTTTGTGTTCATCACAATACTTTATCGATGCGAAAGTGGCGAGTGGCTCAACGTTAGCAGGGAAAAGCGTTGAACAAAATGGGCTGAGAAGCTTGGAATCTTTATTCTTGGTCGAGATTCTACGTCGTGGCAGATTGATCTCGCCTGTCTCCCCAAGTGAAGGAATTGAAGATAACGACCGCTTGATTTTCAGTGGTGATATTCAAAAAGTCACTCGCCTCAAGCAGTTTAATGGCTTGTCTACTTATGCTCATGAAAATGGTTTGCCGTTAAAAAATCTTCATGAAGCTTTAATCAAACCAGATAGTGTGTTGATTGGCTCCAGCATGAAACAAGCAGGATTTCGCGCTTTGTTTGATGCGGCTGTCGTTGCAATGCGCAGGGATGGCGAATCCATTTCTGGTCAGCTTGGCGACGTAGTATTGAGAGCGGGGGATTGCTTAGTACTGGCGGTCGGCAAAGACTTCCATCAACGCCGAAATATCACTAAAAACTTTTATCTAATGAGTGATAAAGAGACCGAGCATGCGTTGCAGCCTTGGCAGGAAAAAGTGGCGCTTGTTGGTTTTGTTACTGCGATAGCGCTCGCTGCATTAGGCTGGTTCACCTTGTTTAAAACCACCTTAGTCTTGTTGAGCTTGCTTTTGTTTACAGGGTGCCTCACTTCCAATGAGATTATGCGCCGTTTACCTATGAAGATTTGGCTGATCATTGCATCAGCATTGCTGTTATCCCAAGCATTGTTGACGAGTGGTGTCCTTACCGCGCTCGGCGCTTGGATTCAGGCGCATCATCATATAATCACGCCTTTGCTTGGCTTGATTATGGTGTATTCGCTCACTTGGCTATTAACTGAGCTGGTGACGAATAACGCAGCAGCGGTATTAATTTTCCCCATCGCTTATACCTTAGCATTGACGTTATCGGTGGCTCCAAAAGCTTATATTTTGGCGGTCGCATTCGGCGCAAGTGCCAGTTTTATTAGCCCATATGGCTATCAAACTAATCTAATGGTGTTCAATGCTGGGCAATATAAATTGAGTGATTTTGCCAAAATCGGAGTCCCGATCAGCTTGGCTTATGGGATCACGGTTATTACGTCTATTTATTGGTTTGTTGGCGTGTAACTCAGCTTTGCTCTGAACAAATAGGAAGTGCCATGCAAGTAGAAACGAAAAGAATGACTCACTTACAGCAGCTGGAAGCAGAATCAATCCATATTATGCGTGAGGTGGTTGCTGAGTTTGATAACCCAGTGATGCTGTACTCGGTTGGTAAAGACTCCTCGGTGATGCTGCATTTAGCTAAAAAAGCGTTTGCGCCAGCGGCGCCACCTTTCCCGCTTATGCATGTTGATACCACATGGAAGTTTCGCGAGATGATTGCCTTTCGTGATGCAATGGCTAAAAAGTTAGGTATGCAGCTCATCGTGCACCAAAACCCAGACGGTCTAGCCATGAATATTAGCCCATTCGTCCATGGGAGTTCGATGCATACCGACGTCATGAAAACGCAAGGGCTGAAACAAGCGCTGGATAAATATGGCTTTGATGCTGCATTTGGCGGCGCGCGTCGAGATGAAGAAAAATCTCGAGCTAAGGAGCGAGTGTATTCGTTTCGTGATGAGCACCATCGCTGGGACCCAAAAAATCAGCGCCCCGAGTTATGGCATATCTACAATAGCAAAGTGGACAAAGGGGAGAGTATTCGAGTATTTCCGCTTTCCAACTGGACTGAACTGGATATTTGGCAATACATCTATTTGGAAAACATAGAGATTCCAAGTTTGTATTTATCAGAAATACGCCCAGTGGTTGAGCGCGATGGCATGTTGATCATGGTTGACGACGAGAGGATGGAGCTCAAGCCTGATGAACATGTTGAGAATAAAATGGTGCGCTTTCGTACATTGGGTTGCTACCCACTGACAGGTGCGGTGGAATCTCAAGCTACCACCTTACCTGAAGTCATTCAAGAAATGCTGCTGACTACCACCTCAGAGCGGCAAGGGCGAGCTATCGATCACGATAGCTCAGGGTCTATGGAAAAGAAAAAGCGTGAAGGATACTTTTAGCCTATGTCGTCAAAGAGAATGTCAGCAAACCAAATGCCAGAAAATAGAACGTCAGCAGAGATAAAGTCCATTGAGGAACTGCGAGATATCGTCTGGCACCAAACAACGGTGAGCCAACATCAACGTGCGGGACTCAAACAGCAGTGTCCAGCGGTGCTCTGGTTTACTGGATTGAGTGGCTCCGGTAAATCGAGCATCGCCAATGCGGTGGAAAAAAAGCTGTTGGCTTTGGGTAAGCACAGTTACTTACTCGATGGTGATAATGTTCGGCATGGTTTGAATCGCGACCTCGGTTTTAGTGAAAGTGATAGGACAGAAAACATCCGCCGTATTGCTGAGGTTGCCAAGTTATTTGTCGACTCCGGAACATTGGTTCTGAGCGCTTTTATATCGCCTTTTTTATCCGACCGCCGCACCGCTCGTGAGCGATTTGAACAAGGCGAGTTTTTAGAAGTGTTTATAGACACGCCCATTTCTGTATGTGAGCGGCGAGACCCTAAAGGTTTATATAAAAAAGCTCGCGCGGGTGAAATCACTCAATTCACGGGAGTGGATTCTGATTACGAGCCTCCCTCAGACGCTGAAATACATATCGAAACGGCCGACGGTTCAATAGAAGAGTGCGCGGAACAGATTGTAACTTGGCTAACTAATATGGGCTATTTAGTTGCGAATAAGCGCAAAATGGAGAGATAAGCGGATGCACTACGATGTCTTCAATGGTGATGCGGATGGCGTTATCGCGCTATTGCAACTGCGTTTGGCGCAGCCTAAGCCCAGCCGACTGATTTCGGGGGTTAAGCGTGATATAGCGCTACTCAAGCAAGTTGTTGGTCAGGATTCAATAACTAGCGTGACTGTGCTTGATGTGTCGATGGAAACCAATCAAATCGCGCTTAGAACTTTGCTTGAAGCGGGCGTTGCGGTGTTTTATTGCGATCATCACCGAGCGGGTCACATTCCTGAATCAGAGCTACTAGAGAGCTTGCTTTGTATGGATGCAGATACGTGCACCAGTTTATTGATTAATGAAAAGTTAGAAGGGCGTTATGTTCATTGGGCTATCGCCGCTGCATTTGGGGACAATTTGCATGCAAGCGCTCAAGTGCTCGCCGATAAGTACGGTGTTAATGAAAGTGATCAAGCCTTTCTTAGGCAGTTAGGCACACTCATTAATTACAATGCCTATGGGGCCTCACTGCGCGATTTACATATTCCCCCCGTGCAATTGTACCAACAGCTATTGGCCTACCGTGATCCTTTTGCTCTACGCACTGATCCAAATTCGCCATATTTCATTTTGCATGAAGGCTATCAGCAGGATTGTCGGCATTTAGCGGCGCTATCCCCGGTTACCAAAACTGAATATACGCGCGTGTTTGAGCTTCCCAATGCAGCTTGGGCGAGAAGAATGAGTGGGGTTTTTAGCAATCAGTTAGCCAATCAAATTCAAAATCAAGCACATGCGGTGTTAACGCTCAATCCTACCGAGTCTGACTATACCGTAAGCGTTCGTGCTCCATTAGCGAATAGAGAAGGGGCGGACGAGGTGTGTCAGCAGTTTTTTACGGGCGGTGGGCGTCGGGGGGCGGCGGGGATTAATACTTTGCCGCTAGCAGATAAGTCGAAGTTTATTCGGACCTTTTGTGATTATTACGATAAATAGTGACGATTACGGTAGGCCTGAATAGTAAAGGTCGGCCATTAGATTTAGATATTTAGTTATTTCAATTACAAGGAATGCATATGTCACACTCTTCCGAGTTGATTGCACAAGATATCGATGCGTATCTCGCGGTGCATGAGAAAAAAGATCTGCTGCGCTTTTTAACCTGTGGCAGTGTCGATGATGGAAAATCGACGCTAATTGGTCGTCTTCTTTATGACAGCAAGCTGATTTATGACGATCAGATGGCTGCTATTGAAAAAGATTCGCAGCGATTTAATACCACAGATGAGGCCTTTGATCTGGCGTTGTTGGTCGATGGGTTACAATCTGAACGTGAGCAAGGCATCACCATTGATGTGGCCTACCGTTACTTTTCGACCGACAAGCGAAAATTTATTATCGCTGACACGCCAGGGCATGAACAATACACGCGCAATATGGTGACTGGAGCGTCGACTTGTGACTTAGCGATTGTGATTGTTGACGCTCGTTTCGGGATTCAAAACCAGACTCGCCGGCATAGCTATCTGTGCAACTTACTGGGTATTAAACACATTATAGTGGCCGTCAATAAAATGGACTTGATGGATTACGACCAAGAAGTTTATCGCAAGATAAAAGCAGATTATCGTGACATGGCGAGTGGCTTTGCACTTGATGATATTCGCTTTGTACCCATTTCAGCCCTAAATGGCGACAATGTGGTCACGCCAAGTAAATTCATGCCTTGGTATCCGGGCGCCACACTAATGAAACTGCTAGAGACGGTGCAAGTGCACCCAAAGCTAGGGTCTCAGCCGATGCGCTTGCCAATCCAGTATGTGAATCGACCTAATCTCGACTTTCGCGGTTTCTGCGGCACATTGGAGTCTGGCATGTTGCAGGTAGGCGACCTTGTGATTGCACTTCCGTCAGGAAAGAAAACCAGTGTGAGAAGGGTTTTTATTGCGGACAAAGAGCAATCATTTGCTTACGCAGGGCAGGCGATTACTGTGACGCTAGATGATGAGATTGATGTGTCTCGTGGCGACTTGCTCGTGCACGAAGGACAAGGCTCACGCGTAACCAAGCAGTTTAATACTCAGTTGGTGTGGATGGATGAGCAGCCAATGCACGTTGGTAAAGAGTATTTATTTAAGTTTTCGACAAAAATCATCGCAGGGCAATTTCGCCAAATTCAGCACAAAATTGATATCAACACTTTAGGTAAAGACCAAACAGCACAGCAACAGTTATCGCTCAATGAAATTGCTGAGCTGTCCGTTAGCCTTACCGATAGTATTGCTTTAGATGAGTATACATCGCTACCCAATACGGGCGCATTTGTGGTGATCGATCGTTATAGCAATGCCACAGTTGCTGCGGGCATGGTAAGTAAGGTGGGCGAAGTACAGTCTCAGTCTCAGCGTCAGTATTCTTTGCAGGAAAAAGAGCTGAATGCTTATATCTGTAAGCATTTTCCAGAATGGGGCTGTCAAACGATAAAGTAAGCTCTCTGGCAAGCGAGTTTGACGAAGGGAAGTCTAGTTGCAGTAGACAAGAATACTTCTACGGAGTCATCTCGCATCTTGCAGGCAACCTCGCTATACTCGTACTCTGAAATTTATGCCCCTGACTAGCAAGAGCTGAGAATATGCAAGAGTACATCGAATTTTTCAAACAAAACCCAGTTTTGTCTATCGCATGGGTGGGCATCTTTATTGCTCTTATCATGCAAATCGTTAAGTCGTCCACGGCTGCGTATAAAGAAATTACCCCATCGGATGCGACCCTGTTAATGAATAAGCACAACGGTATCGTGGTTGATATTCGTGCGAAGAGTGAATTCAAATCGGGTCATATTACCGAAGCGATGAACATTTTGCCTTCGGATATCAAAGAGGGGAAACTCGAAAGCCTTGAAAAACACAAATCAGACCCAATCATCGTAGTATGCAAAACTGGGCAATCGGCTCGCGAAAGTGCCAATTTATTGGCCAAGGCGGGTTATGAGCAAGTTAAGTTGCTAAAAAACGGATTAATCTCTTGGAATGAAGCGAACTTACCTTTAGTCCGCGGTAAAAAATAACCCACATTATCCGAACATAGAGAACGGAATTTAAGGATTCAAACATGGCTGACGTAGCACCAGAACAAGAAGCGCAAAACTTTGCAATTCAACGTGTCTTTTTAAAAGATGTATCATTTGAAGCGCCGAATTCTCCAGCACTTTTCCAAAAGGACTGGAACCCAGATGTAAAATTGGATTTGGACACTCAAAGTCGTGAATTGGGTGAAGGTGTTTATGAAGTGATACTTCGTCTGACTGTTGTGGTTAAGAATGAAGAAGAAACAGCATTTTTGTGCGAAGTTCAGCAAGGCGGTATCTTCAGTGCAGAGCAGATGGAAGCTGGCCAATTGGCACATTGCCTAGGTGCATTCTGCCCGAACATTCTGTTCCCTTACGCACGTGAAACGATTTCAAGTCTCGTTGTGAAAGGTACGTTCCCTCAATTGAACCTAGCTCCAGTTAACTTTGATGCTTTGTTCATGAACTACCTACAGCAACAAACTGAAAGCGAAGGTGATACACCTGTTCAAGCTTAATTAATGTGAAGTTTGGCTTCTATTAAGCTTTATACGTATTTAAAAATGCACAATGGCTCGAATTTTCGATGTCATGTGCATTTTTTGTTTTAAGTAACCTCTATCAATAGTGGCGAGTAATAATGACGGATTCAGTAGTAAGCAATAGTTATGGCAAGGATATATCCATGGTGGTGTTAGGTGCGGGCTCGTACGGTACTTCCTTGGCCATTTCTTTAGCGCGTAACGGAAATAATATTGTGCTATGGGGGCATAACCCTGAGCATATGCAGCGCTTGCAAGACGATCGCTGTAACCGAGCGTTTCTGCCAGATACTGTGTTTCCCGACAGCTTAATTATTGAATCAGACTTGCCACGAGCGGTGCAGTCTTGTCGCGACTTGTTAGTGGTTGTTCCCAGTCACGTGTTTGGTGAGGTATTGGCAAATGTGGCGCCACATTTACGCTCTGACTCTCGTTTATGTTGGGCAACGAAAGGCTTGGAGCCTGAAACTGGCCGTTTGCTTAAAGAGGTCGCGCATGATGCATTGGGGCAAAATTACGCCTTGGCCGTAATTTCTGGGCCAACGTTTGCAAAAGAGCTAGCCGCAGGTTTACCAACGGCGATTTCAGTCTCGTCACCTGATCGTCAGTTTGTTGCTGATTTGCAAGATAAGATCCACTGCAGCAAGACATTCCGTGTGTATGCGAATGAAGATTTTACCGGAGTGCAGTTGGGCGGCGCGGTTAAAAATGTCATTGCGATTGGCGCTGGGATCTCCGATGGTATTGGTTTTGGTGCGAACGCACGTACAGCATTAATTACGCGCGGATTAGCCGAAATGACCCGCTTGGGGACTGCGCTGGGTGCACAGGCTGAAACCTTTATGGGAATGGCAGGTCTTGGTGATTTAGTCTTGACCTGTACTGATAATCAATCGCGCAACCGTCGCTTTGGCTTAGCTTTAGGGCAAGGTAAGGACGTGTTAACCGCACAAGATGAGATTGGCCAAGTCGTGGAAGGCTACCGCAACACCAAAGAAGTCTGGTTGCTTGCCAATCGTATGGGGGTGGAGATGCCGATTGTGGAGCAAATTTATCAAGTGCTCTACCAAAGTAAGAGCGCGCAAATAGCGGCGAAGGATTTGTTGGCGCGCGATAAAAAAGCAGAGAGTGAATAATAGGGTCATCATCATGAAATATAGTGAACAGCAGCAAGTCTGGAACACCATAGTTAATGAAGCTCGACAATTGTCGGAACAAGAGCCTATGCTGGCGAGCTTTTACCATGCCACCATCATTAAACATGAAAGTATCACGTCGTCGCTGAGCTATATTTTAGCCAATAAGCTCAACACTACCTCTATGCCGGCCATAGCGGTGCGCGAGGTTATAGAAGAGGCATTCAAGGCTGATGAGAGCATTGCAGAGAAGATGGCGTGTGATGTGCGCGCGACGGTAGAGCGAGACCCTGCGGTGGCAATGTATTCTACGCCTTTGTTGTATCTTAAAGGCTATCATGCGTTGCAAGGACATCGAGTCGCGAATTGGTTATGGACGCAAGGTCGAAAAGCGTTGGCGACCTATCTGCAAAACCAAATTTCTGTGGCTTGCCAAGTTGATATTCACCCAGCTGCCAAAATCGGTAAAGGCATCATGTTGGATCACGCGACGGGTATCGTGATCGGTGAAACTGCAGTGGTGGATAATGATGTGTCGATTTTGCAGGACGTGACGTTAGGCGGTACCGGTAATGATTGTGGCGATCGCCATCCGAAAATTCGTGAAGGTGTGATGATTGGCGCAGGCGCAAAAGTGCTCGGTAATATTGAGGTTGGGCAAGGCGCTAAGATAGGGTCGTGTTCTGTGGTGCTACATGCAGTGCCACCCCATACTACGGTCGCAGGGGTTCCCGCTAAGATTGTCGGCAAGCCGAAAACAGAAAAACCATCCCTCGATATGGATCAGCAGTTTAACGGCAAGAATCAAACATTTGAAAGTGGCGGGGGAATATAATCCCCCAACCCGAGTGTCACGTGCACCTGATAGTGAATCGGGTGCATAGTTTGACTTGGGTTATTCACCCCTCAGCGTCGATAGAGAGCTTAGCGTTCTCACATCTGCTCTCGTATATGCTGAAAGCTGAATTACGCCATGGCGTTTAGTTCAGACAATACTTCTTCTGCCCACAAAATCCATGCTTGGCGAACCAATAAATTGCGACGCAGTGTCAATCTTTCTAAACGATGTTGCTTATCTAAGTTACTCGCTGACGAGTAGTAAGCGGCTTCTATTTCTTGGTAGTGTGCCACTAATTTATAAGAGTCGGCAACCAAATCACTGAGCTGGGCACGGTATGGTTCTGCATCTTGAACTGAGCAAGCCATTAATTTAGCAGAAAATTCATCGCGAACGGTTGGGTGAGCGGTCGGTTGATCAAACCATTCTCCCAATGCTGCGCGCCCTGCATCGGTAATAGAGTAGACTTTACGGTCGGGTTTGCCTTCTTGAGGCTCGATCACACAGGTGACTAAGCTATTTTGAGCCATCTTGTTCAGCTCGCGGTAAACTTGCTGGTGGCTTGCTTTCCAAAAGTAACCGATGCTGGCCGAAAACTCTTTGGTTATATCGTAACCAGTGGCATCGCGTGTACTAAGTACGGTGAGAATAACGTGAGGTAATGACATGTTTCTAATCCAAATATAAAAAAAATATAAACATGTTTGAACAGTCTGCTGTGCTCGAAAGGCACTTTATTTATCAGTACATTCAAACATAACCAACGAGAAAAGCTCGTCGGAAGTCTCTCCTTACATAAGCCGGTGTATCACCTAGATCATCGATAGTTTTTGCTATCAAAGCTCTGCGATGTATTGATTTATAGTAGTTCGCAGAGGGAAAGTAGTATATCTAAATAATAAGCATTAAGTAGAATATTTAAATCTATTTGAATAAAAAACTGATAAAAAACTCAGTAAACACTGGTTGTAGGTTTTAATTTCTACTTTTGACTGAATTTTGTGCGATTTTCAGGATAATAGTCCGAGGCTTTGGGCCGAGGAGTGATTGATAATGGAAATGATTATTGTTATTAGATAACGGGCTAGTTAGAAATTACACTTTTTCTAACCAACCCGTTACAACTTAGCCAGTGTTGCGCATGCCTGCGGCAATACCGGCAATGGTGACCATTAGCGCTTCTTCTAATTCTGTCGACGTTTGGTCAGTTTGACGGGTGCGATATAACAATTCTGCTTGCAGCATATTCAGCGGTTCAACGTAGGCATTTCTTAGTCGAATCGATTCTAGCCCCCATGGGTCACTTTGCATTAAGTTCTCGTTGTTTTCGACATTCAGCACCGCCACTATGTCTTTTTGTAGCTGACTTCGTAAGCGTTCACCCAATGGACGCAGTGGCGGATCGACGAGCCTTTGATCGTAGTAATGGGAAATGTCGCTGTTGCATTTGTAATAGACCATTTCCAGCATACCTAGTCGGGTAGAAAAGAATGGCCACTCTCGGCACATTTCTTCTAGCAGAGTCTGCTGACCTTGATCAATGGAGCTTTGTATCGCTTCCCCCGCCCCTAACCAAGCAGGCAGTACTAACCGGTTTTGACTCCACGAGAATATCCATGGAATAGCACGTAAGCTTTCGACCCCGCCATTTGGATTACGTTTGGATGGGCGCGATCCAAGCGGTAATTTACCGAGCTCGAGTTCGGGAGTCGCTTGGCGGAAGTAGGGCACGAAGTCGGCTTCACCTCGCACCGTATGACGATAAGCTTGGCAAGAGACATCAGCCAAGGTTTCCATTTGTTCACGCCATTGTTGCTTAGGGTGTGGAGGCGGCAGTAGATTCGCTTCTAAAATTGCGCTGGCGTAGAGGTTGAAGCTGTTAACGGCGATGTCCGGCAATCCTAGCTTAAAGCGGATCATTTCACCTTGCTCGGTGACTCGCAAGCCTTTTTTCAGACTCTGTGGTGGTTGAGAAAGGAGCGCGGCATGGGCAGGTGCTCCGCCTCGGCCAACGGTGCCGCCTCGGCCGTGGAATAGGGTGAGTTCAAAGCTTTCTTGTTCAGCCAATTGTACCAGTTCTTCCATAGCGCGATATTGCGCCCAGCCAGCTGCCATGACTCCGGCATCTTTGGCTGAATCGGAATAGCCAATCATGACCATTTGGTTATTTTGAATAATTCCTCGATAGAGATCTATTTCCATCAACTGTTGCATGACGGACTGAGCATTATTCAGGTCGTCGAGCGTTTCAAACAGTGGGCAAACATCCATACGATATGGGCAACCCACTTCTTGCAACAGTAGGTGTACAGCCAACACGTCTGATGCCGTTCTCGCCATTGAAATGACATACGCGCCAAACGCCTCGCGAGGTTGGGTTGCAATAATACTGCAGGTATCTAATACCTCTTGAACTTCAGGGGATGGTTGCCAGTCAAGTGGCAGTAGTGGCCGCTTTGAACTGAGTTCGTTGCTAAGAAAGGACACCTTATCTTGCTCGCTCCACTGCTCATAATCACCGATGCCCAGATAGCGGGTGAGTTCAGATAATACATCAGCATGGCGGGTACTTTCTTGGCGAATATCCAAGCGTACTAAATGGACACCAAAGGCTTTGACTCTACGCAAAATATCCAGCAGTGAACCGTCGGCAATGATACCCATGCCGCATTCATGCAAGGATTGGTAGCAGGCATACAATGGCTCCCAGAGCTGATCTATGTGCTTTAGTGGGGCTTTGATGGCAAGTTGTTGGCCGTCGATTTTGGCGGCTAAGATCTCGGTAGTGTCCGTCAGTAACTGACGTAGCCCTTTCAAAATCGCTCGATATGGTTCGTGTTCTTCAGCACCAGCCAAAGTGCGTACATCGGCATTGCACTTGGTCATTGATAGCTCGCTGATGAGCTCATTGATATCCGCGAGGTAGAGATCAGCGGCTTTCCAACGTGACAGTAGTAATACTTCTCGGGTGATGGTATGGGTGACAAATGGGTTGCCGTCTCTGTCTCCGCCCATCCACGAGGAGAAGTGGACGGGACGAGCGTCAATCGGTAGGCCTTCACCTAGCGCATCCACTAGCCTTTGATCAAAATCGCGTAAGAAGTCTGGAACCGCTTGCCACAAAGAGTTCTCGATAACCGCAAAGCCCCATTTCGCTTCATCAAGTGGGGTTGGACGTTGCTGGCGTATCACATCTGAATGCCAACTTTGTGCGATAAGCTGCTCCAAGCGACGTTCGGTTTTTTGTCTTTCTTTTTGCGACAATTCATTTAGGTCGAGTTTAGACAAACAGTCGTTGATTTTGATCAGCTTGTTGATCATGGTCCGGCGGGTAATTTCTGTTGGATGTGCTGTGAGGACAATCTCAATATTGAGATCCTTGACCGCTTGCGCTGTATCCAGTGCGCTGACATCGTTTTGTTGTAGCTTTTCTAACAAGGTGTTGATTGAGTTAGGCTCTAATACGTAATCGTCACAATGGCGTGAAATGGTGTGATATTGCTCGGCCATGTTGGTGAGGTTGAGAAACTGATTGAATGCGTGGGCGACTGGAGTCAATTGTTCATCAGGGAGGCCTTTAATCGCCTCAACCAATTGCTCGCGATCTTTATCGTTACCAGCTTGAGCAGATTTCGATAATTGGCGAATCGTCTCAATCTGGTCAAATAGTGCCTCTCCGTGCGCTTGTTGAATGGTGTTGCCGAGCAAGCGTCCGAGCATGCTGACGTTACTTTTCAGCGCCGCGTACTTTTCGTTCATTATCATCCTACCTTGTAAATTAATTACATTGATTGTCCTTTCTGTAGAGCAACAATCTAGCGAAAATTGTCCGGTTGAGTCAAATTTCACCAATGTGGAGAGGATGAATTAACGTTTTTCCCTTATTTTTACTGATCAAGTGCACATTTTTAAAATATTATGAAATTTAATTACACATTGTGGCCAGAACAATTGAGTCGCTTGGCCGCAATGTGTCACCGTCTCCTGTTGGCAACCTTGGCAACCTTGGCAACCTTGGCAACCTTGGCAACAGAAAGAAAGCGGCTAGAAACAATATTGCCTAATCGCTTTGGATAAAATATCCAATGTCGGTTGGATAAACTTATGCTCTAAATATTCATTAGGCTGATGCGCTTGTTCGATTGAACCTGGGCCTAACACGAGAGTCGGGCACAGCTGCTGTAAGAAAGGGGCTTCGGTACAATAATTAACGGTTTCTGCTGGAGTTTGGCAGATAGATTCCATTTGTGGAATAAACGGTTGATCTGGTGGGCATTCATAGCCGGGAATGGGTTCATGTAGGGCGTTGATTTCGAGTCGGCCAGGCCAGCGTTGTTCTACGCCTTTTAGTACTTCGCGCAACATGTTGTTTAGGCCGTCTAAACTTATTCCTGGCAGCGGCCGAAGGTCATAGTGTAGCTCACAGCAACCGCAAATTCGGTTAGCGCTGTCTCCGCCATGGATATGACCTAAGTTAAGTGTCGGTGATGGAATGGCAAACCCAGGATGATGATAGTGCTGAACCAGTTCGTCTCGTAGTGTTTTAAGAGCAAATAGAACTTCGTGCATAATGTCGATGGCGTTAACCCCGAGCGCGGGATCAGAAGAATGGCCAGACTTACCAGTTATGCGAATCGCATTGGCAATATGCCCCTTATGGGCTCGAACAGGCACTAAACTTGTCGGCTCACCTATGATGCAGTAATCGGGTTTAAACGGGGTGTTGTGGCTGAAATCCCTAGCCCCAAGCATGGTAGTTTCTTCGTCACAGGTTGCCAATATATACAGAGGTTTAGTTTGAGTTCGCCAATCAATATCTTTTACGGCATCAATGATAAAAGCGAAAAATCCTTTCATATCTGCCGTGCCTAAACCATAGAAGCGGTTGTTGCTCTCGGTCAGTTTATGGGGTGAATAATCCCAACGTCCTTCGTCAAACGGCACAGTATCGCTGTGTCCAGCCAGCAACAAGCCACCATCATCTTGGCCTTTTTTAGCTATGAGGTTGAATTTTCCAGGTTTTACTTGAATAACCTGTACGTCGAAGCCAATATCAGTGAGCCAAGTTTCTAGTTTTTCAATTACTTGCAAGTTTCCTTGGTCCCATGAAGGTTCAGTTGAGCTAATGGAAGAGGTGGCTATTAAATCGGCGTAAATCTCTCTGAAATTGGGTAATGGCATATTATCTTCGCTTCTTCTGTTGACAGGAATAGATTAAGACGTTAAACATAATGAGCTGCTTTTTGTGAATAAAAATTCAAAATGGTTGTTTGAATGGATTAGTACTCATCTGTGGGTGGGTGAGCTCATCAAAGGAAAGGTTAGAGATGTTAAGAACCATTATTATTGGCGCAAGCGGTTACACGGGAGCCGAACTTGCATTTATGGTGAATCACCACCCGGAACTCAAGCTAACAGGTTTATATGTATCCGCCAATAGTTTAGACGCAGGGAAAAAGTTATCTGAGCTACATCGCAAGTTTAAGGGGCGTGTCGATATGCCTATTTCCCCTTTATCAGATGTAGAGATGACGGCCGAGCAATGTGACGTGGTGTTTTTGGCAACGGCCCATGAAGTCAGTCATCAACTCGCGTCTACGTTCTTGCGCCACGGCTGCCAAGTCTTCGATTTATCTGGCGCGTTCCGGGTTAAAGCGGATGATTTTTATCCGCAATATTATGGATTTGAGCACCGCTATCAGGACTGGTTAGATAAAGCGGCCTATGGTTTAGCTGAGTGGAATCAGGCGGCTATCAGAGAAGCTCAGTTAGTTGCAATAGCGGGTTGTTATCCAACCGCTAGCCAGCTTGCGATGAAACCCTTGTTGGCTGCAGAGTTGATTGATACCCAGCAGTGGCCAGTTATAAATGCGGTGAGCGGCGTGTCAGGGGCGGGAAGAAAAGCCAATTTAGCTAGCAGCTTTTGTGAAGTGAGCTTGCAGCCTTATGGAGTATTTGAGCATCGTCATCAGCCTGAGATTAGTCATTATATAGGGTGTGAGGTGATTTTTACTCCCCACCTCGCGCCATATAAGCGCGGCTTATTAGCGACGATTACTATGAAGCTCGCAGCGGGCACGTCAAGCCAGCAAGTTAGCGAAGCCTTTCAACTCGCTTATGCTGACAAGCCTGCTGTTTGCTTAACCCATGATAAGTTACCTAGCGTGCAAGACGTGGAACATACGCCGTTTTGTCATATCGGCTGGCGGGTTGGCGATGAGCATATCGTTGTCGTATCGGCGATTGATAACCTGTTAAAAGGAGCTGCTAGCCAAGCAATGCAGTGCCTAAATATTCACTACGGTTTTTCTGAAATGACGGCCTTAGTGTAGGCCGATGGGATTAGTTATGACTGAAAATGGCAATACTCCTCTTGTGATCAAACTTGGCGGCGCAGCACTGTCTTGCGCTGACACGCTTAATCAACTCTTTCACGCCATCGAGAACTATCAAGCCCAAGCCAATCGACAAATCGTCGTGGTACATGGTGGCGGGTACTTAGTTGATGAGCTAATGGAAAAATTGCAGCTCACTAGCGTCAAGAAAGCAGGGCTAAGAGTGACTCCAACCGAACACATCAATGTGGTTGCGGGCGCATTAGCTGGCACGGCGAATAAGGTTTTGCAGGGACACGCAGTGCGAGCAGGTATAGATAGTATTGGGCTGAGCCTTGCCGATGGCGGGCTTTGTCAGGTAACAGAATTAGACCCTGAACTTGGCGCGGTAGGGCACGCAAAACCGGGTAATGCTTCTTTACTTCGAGCGGTATTGGCGACAGGAGTATTGCCAATCATTAGTTCTATTGGACTAAATTCACAGGGTCAACTAATGAATGTAAACGCCGATCAAGCGGCAGTTGCAGTGGCGGGTGCGCTGAATGCTAACCTAGTGCTGCTCTCAGATGTCAGCGGCGTTTTAGATGGTAAAGGTCACTTAATTAAGAGCTTAGATGAAAGTCAGGCCAATCACCTTATTGACGGGAAAGTGATCACCGATGGCATGGTGGTAAAAGTAAAAGCAGCGTTGGAAGCGGCCTCTGTGCTTGGGCGCGCGATCCAAGTCGCGACATGGCGTTATCCTGAGAAATTGGCCAAGTTATTCGCTGGTGAAAATATTGGCACTCAGTTTTTGTCCCCATCAGAAAAACAATCATCATAGTTAAATTAACTTTTTTGCGGCAAGAATGGCGCAAATGGAATGGAATTCGGAGAAAGAAAATGAGTAAGGTTCAAATTAATAAAGTGGTTGTGGCGTACTCGGGAGGCCTAGATACTTCGGTAATTATTCCGTGGTTAAAAGAAAACTACGACTGTGAAGTGATAGCGTTTGTGGCTGATGTTGGTCAAGGACAAGATGAACTGGAAGGCGTGGAGCTTAAAGCCAAACAATCGGGAGCATCTGAGTGTTATGTGGTCGATTTGAAAGAGCAAATGGTGGCTGAGTATGTCTATCCGACACTGAAAACGGGAGCTTGCTATGAAGGAAAGTATCTACTCGGCACCTCAATGGCGAGACCAATTATTGCTAAAGCTCAAGTGGAAGTTGCCCGGAATGTTGGGGCGGATGCGTTGTGTCATGGCTGTACGGGCAAGGGCAACGATCAAGTGCGCTTTGAAGGAGCATTTGCCGCATTAGCACCAGAATTAACCGTGATCGCACCTTGGCGGGAATGGGAATTGGTGAGCCGCGAGCAGTGTTTGGATTATCTCGCTGAGCGCAATATTCCTTGCAGTGCGTCGCTGACGAAAATCTATTCCCGTGATGCGAATGCTTGGCATGTGTCTACCGAAGGTGGTGTATTAGAAAACACTTGGAATGCCCCTAATGATGATTGCTGGGTATGGACGCAGGATCCTGAGTTGGCACCAAACACTCCCGAAATGGTCACCCTTCGAGTGGAAAAAGGTGAGGTTGTCGCCGTGGATGGTGAGTGTATGACGCCTTATAACGCCTTGATGTACCTTAATGACAAGGGTGCGAAACATGGAGTGGGGCGAATTGATATTGTCGAAAACCGTTTGGTTGGCATGAAGTCACGTGGCTGTTATGAAACCCCAGGGGGCACCATCATGATGGAAGCTCTACGCGCTGTTGAACAATTAGTGTTAGATAAAACGGCGTTTGAATTTCGTGAAGAGCTGTCCTTGAAAGCATCACATCTTGTGTATGACGGTCGTTGGTTTACGCCATTATGTAAGTCGATACTCGCTGCGGCGAATGAGCTTGCTCAAGATGTGAATGGTGAGGTGGTGATTAAACTGTATAAAGGCCATGCGACAGTATTGCAAAAGCGCTCAGATAATAGTCTCTATTCTGAAGAGTTCGCGACATTTGGTGAGGATGACGTTTACGATCATAGTCACGCAGGTGGCTTCATCCGTTTGTACTCATTAGCCAGCAGAATTAAAGCGTTAAATGAAAAAAAACGCGACGCATAATTTGAGTTAGTGGTCATACACAACAATGTTTGAGTAGGCTCGGTGCTGGTGCGCCGAGTTTCGATTTACCAGCGGGAGAGAAACAATGGCACTATGGGGCGGAAGATTTACCCAAGCAGCAGACACTCGGTTCAAAGAGTTTAATGATTCACTACGCTTTGATTACCGATTGGCTGAACAAGACATTGTAGGCTCTATCGCTTGGTCCAAAGCGCTACTGTCAGTGGATGTATTAACCAACGCTGAGCAGCAAACTCTCGAATTAGCTTTAAATGAGCTCAAGCTGGAAGTGATGGAAGATCCACGACAGATCCTCAACTCTGATGCGGAAGATATTCATTCTTGGGTAGAGCAACAGTTGATTAGCAAAGTTGGGGAGCTGGGTAAAAAACTGCACACTGGCCGTTCTCGTAACGATCAAGTGGCCACAGATCTCAAACTTTGGTGTCGTCAGCAAGGGCAGCAACTCTTACAAGCTCTTGATTTATTGCAAACTCAGTTAGTGAAAGTGGCCAGTAGCCACCAAGCCACGGTGTTGCCGGGATATACTCATTTGCAACGTGCGCAACCTGTCACTTTTGCCCATTGGTGTATGGCGTATGTGGAGATGTTTGAGCGTGATTATGACCGTTTAACGGATGCACTGACGCGACTTGATACGTGTCCTTTGGGTTCCGGAGCTCTGGCAGGTACGGCGTATCCTATCGATAGAGAAAGACTCGCCCACAGCTTGGGGTTCAATCGTGCGACGAGGAATTCGCTGGATTCGGTATCGGATCGTGATCATGTGGTGGAATTAATGTCGTCGGCGAGTTTATCGATGCTGCATTTATCGCGCTTTGCCGAAGACCTTATTTTTTATAATTCGGGAGAATCGAACTTCATCGAGCTGGCAGATACGGTGACCTCTGGCTCTTCGTTAATGCCACAGAAAAAAAATCCCGATGCTCTAGAGCTTATCAGGGGGAAAGCTGGCCGGGTTTATGGTTCTCTCGCCGGCCTAATGATGACGATCAAAGCGCTTCCTTTGGCTTACAACAAAGACATGCAAGAAGATAAAGAAGGACTATTTGACGCCTTCGATACTTGGAATGATTGTCTTGAGATGGCGGTATTGTGCTTGGAAGGCATTCAAGTGAACGCTGAGCGTACTCTGGAAGCGGCCAAGCAAGGCTACGCCAATTCGACGGAACTCGCCGATTATTTAGTTGCGAAGGGGATTCCGTTTCGTGAGGCGCACCATATTGTTGGGGTTACGGTTGTCGATGCCATTGGCAAGGGCTGCGCGCTGGAAGAGTTATCACTTGAGCAATTACGATCGTATTCAAATGTGATCGACGACGATGTTTATGCGGTATTGACGATAGAGTCCTGTTTAGCGCAGCGTAATGCCTTAGGCGGAGTGGCACCGCAGCAAGTCGCGTTTGCGCTCGGGCAGGCACAGCAACGATTAGCGCAGCGAGAAAACCGTACCGCAAGGGTGCGGGCGGCGAGGCTAACAGATATTGAAGCGTTAGAAAGCATGGTTACCTATTGGGCCAACTTAGGCGAAAACTTGCCTCGTTCACGGAGTGAATTGATACGGGATATCGGCTCCTTTGCAGTCGCAGAGCATCACGGCGAAGTGACAGGTTGTGCGTCTTTGTATGTCTATGATTCAGGTTTAGCGGAAATCCGATCATTAGGGGTTGAAGCGGGTTGGCAGGGGCAGGGGCAAGGTGGCTCGATCGTTCAGTATTTAGTCAATAAGGCTCGCGCAATGGCAATCAAGAAAGTGTTTGTGCTGACACGGACACCTGAGTTTTTCATGAAACTCGACTTTTTGCCGACGTCGAAAAACTTGTTACCGGAAAAAGTGCTCAAAGATTGCGATCAGTGTCCAAGACAACATGCCTGTGATGAGGTGGCCTTGGAGGTGAATTTCATCGAAAAATCTATTGCTCGGATCAGTGTGGCCTGATGATTCGAAGATCAGGTTCCCAATCGAGAAAAGTACTATGAGCCTTTGAATATTTTTGAAAAAAAAGTTAATTTTTCTCGGAACTTATGATGAAGCCGCGGGTCTACTTAGATACCACTGCTTTTTCTTAGAAATATCTAAGAGAGCCCCAAACCAGAAATTGGTATTGGGGCTTTTTTCTTTGTGGCAGACTTTGGGTATTAACAGCCCGGCCCACAATCCAAGCAATGTTTGACCATCTCTGGACCAAGATGCAGTTTCGCATTCAGATCTCGCAGCGCGGTACGGACACCCTCTTCGATCACGGGATGGTAGAATGGCATGTCTAGCATATCTGAAATCGTCATTTTGTTTTGATGTGCCCATGCAAGCAAGTGTGCTAAGTGCTCGGCATTAGGACCGATCATTTCAGCGCCAAGAAAGCGGCCTGTGCCTTGCTCACCGTAAACATGCAAGATGCCTTTGTTACGTAACACAACGCGAGAACGACCTTGATTTTCAAAGGAAACCTCACCGGTTGCAAAACAACCGCAGTTGCCTAAACGCACTGTCAGTTGCTTATAAGTCTCACCCACCATAGCTATTTGCGGATCAGAGAACACAGCTGAAATGACTGAACGGCGCAGACCTGCGCGAATATCGGGGAAACGACCTGCGTTGTCTCCGGCAATGCGACCTTGATCGGCTGCTTCGTGCAATAGCGGAATTTGGTTACTTGCGTCTCCGGCAATGAAAATGTTCTCTGCTGAAGTCTGCATTGTGTAGTGATCCGCGATCGGAACCCCACGTTCATCCAATTCTATTGAGGTATTTTTAATCGCTAACTTATCGACATTGGGACGGCGGCCTGTTGCGGCTAATACATAGTCGGCAGTAAAGGTTTCGAGTTCACCCTCGTGATTGATGAATTGGACTTGAACCTTATCCTCCCCGTCGATGCGTTTCATACTTTCAATTTTGACGTTTGGATCCAAGTAGAACTCTTCTTTGAAAGCATTTTCTGCGTAGGCCATGATGTCTGGGTCGGTCAATGGGCCCATTCTACCGCCTAGACCAAATAGTTTTACTTTTACGCCCAAGCGATGCAGCGCTTGCCCTAGCTCTAAGCCAATAACACCAGGACCAAACACCACCACAGATTCGGGTAAGTCGTCCCAATCAAACACGTCATCGTTGATAATAAGGCGATCGCCTAATTCGTCCCACGCTCTAGGGTAAGCTGGCCGTGAGCCTGTGGCGATGATAATGCGTTTGGCTGTGATTTTGGTGTGCTCATCAACCATTAAAGTCGTGTTATCAATAAATGAAGCCTTACCAGAAATTTTGTCTTGGGCAGGGATCTCGTCCACGCTTTCAAGCACAAAGTCCACAAAACGGTCGCGTTCACGTTTTACACGGCCCAAGACTTCACGCCCATCAATTTTTATTTCACCCTGAGGGTGAATACCAAAGCCGGGGGCTTTCTCGATTTGGTGCGCGCTTTCTGCTGCTGCAATTAGCAGCTTGGACGGCATACAACCAACTCGTGCACAAGTGGTACCGTATGGGCCACTTTCAACCATGACTACGTTATCTGTATGCGCTTTTGCTGCGCGGTATGCACCAAGACCTGCGGTACCACCACCGATAATGGCAACATCGACATTCAACTGCTTCATAATGGACTCTCGCTTAATATTATCAAGCCACTACTTTGGCTTGTAGGCATAAATTGGGCTGTGTGACTTGTGGCGCAGACCCCCAGCTTATCTGCGTGCCGAGGAGTCTGAGGGTTATAACCACATCTAGAGTGACAACATTTAACCTAAATATGTTTAACCTAGGTAGGTTGCTAGCTCTTCGCTACCGCCAATGTGCTTTCCGCCAATAAAGACCTGTGGCACGGTTGTTCTGCCCGTGATGGCTCTTAGGCTGACAGTGGTGGCGTCTTTGCCCAGCACCACTTCTTCAAACTGCAATCCGTTTTCAGTCAAGTTCTGTTTTGCTTTGGCGCAGAATGGGCAGCCCGGTTTAGTGAAGACTGTGATAGATTCTTGCGTTTTGTAATCTGGCGCAATGTAGTTGAGCATTGTATCGGCGTCGGACACTTTAAACGGGTCGCCTGGCTCGTTTGGTTCAATGAACATTTTCTCTACCACGCCGTTTTTGACTAACATGCTGTAGCGCCACGAACGTTTGCCAAATCCAATTTCACTTTTGTCTACAAGCATGTTCATGCCTTGGGTAAAGTCGCCGTTACCATCAGGGATAAAGGTAATGTTTTCTGCTTCTTGGTCGTCTTTCCAAGCGTTCATTACAAACGTATCGTTAACGGAAACACAAACAATTTCATCGACCCCATGTTGCTTGAATACAGGGTGCAATTCGTTGTATCTAGGTAGGTGGCTGGAAGAGCATGTTGGTGTAAACGCACCCGGTAAACTAAATACAATGACAGTTTTATCTTTAAATAGCTCTTCGCTGTTTACACTGACCCAGGCATCGCCTTGTCGAGTTGCAAAAGTCACATTGGGTACAGCTTGGCCAGTTTTGGTATCTTGCATAACGAGTTCCTCATTGAATCGGTCATAATAATGTTTAGTCGAAGATATCTAAGATGTCTCCCTGTTGTTGAATTCATTATTGGTTAAATTGCTTGATAGATCTAATCGCTTAATATTATTATTTTGATAGGCATTACCTATGTGAGAGAGCTATGAACATACGAGATCTGGAATATTTGGTCGCACTCGCGGAGCATCGTCATTACCGTAAAGCCGCCGAGGCGTGTTTTGTTAGTCAGCCAACCTTAAGTGGGCAAATACGCAAACTTGAAACGGAATTGGGCACGACCCTGTTTGAACGCAGTAGTCGGCGGGTATTGTTTACTGAATCGGGTTTGCAACTGATCGAACAGGCGAAACGGATTTTGAGTGAGGTGAAAACGTTTAAAGACATGGCCAGCGGGCAAAGTGGCAATATGCAGGGCCCCATCCACATGGGGTTTATTCCCACGGTTGGGCCGTATTTGCTCCCAAGAATTGTGCCCGCGATGAAAGATAGCTTCCCTGATCTTGAGTTGTTTTTGCACGAAGCACAGACTCACCAATTGGTGCGTCAGCTGGCAGAAGGGAAATTAGATTGCCTTGTGCTAGCTTCGGTGACGGAAACGGAGCCGTTTACGGAAATTGAAGTGTATCAAGAGCCGATGAGTGTCGCAGTGCCGAGCGAGCATGAATGGGCGCAGCAGACGGAAGTGGAAATGAGTGCCCTAGACGGAAAAACGGTACTGGCGCTGGGAGATGGGCATTGCTTACGCGACCAAGCACTAGGTTTCTGCTTTGCCGCTGGAGCAAAAGACGATGAGCGCTTCAAAGCCACCAGTCTAGAGACATTGCGCAATATGGTGGCAGCAGGCGCGGGGATTACTTTGTTGCCAGAGCTGTCATTGCCGAAAGAGAAAGTCAAAGATGGGGTGTGTTATTTAAAAGCGGTGAATCCGGTGCCATCTCGCAGTTTAGTGCTGGCCTATCGGCCGGGGTCCCCCTTGAAAGCCCGCTTTGAGCAGGTTGCGGATTTTATTCATCATCAGTTGTTGAAAAGTTAGAAAGTTGCAGAAAAGTTAGAAAAATGCCGCTCACTTAACGTGAGCGGCATTCATTTAAGCCGATATCTTTTGGGCTAATTGCCTAGAAGATTTGCTCGGTGGCAGAGTTATTGTCTGCGCCACTATCACTGACGTACTCCTTAGGTTGAGTGCCTTGGACAAAGTACTCAAATCGAGAGGTATAGTCGGTTTTATTGGTGAGCAGGCCTGTTGCACGGTCGATACGAACACGGATAATATTTGGCGGTAGCACCAACTCGTGTTCTGGATGATCTTGCAGATCAGCATGCATGAAGTTGATCCAAGCCGGCTCAGCGGTTTTAGCGCCAGACTCGGCACCCGTGATTTGTCGCCCAGTTAAATTAGGGTTGCTCGATGTATGGCCTAAGTCTCGGCTATGAGCATCGAAACCAACCCAACTGGTTGCCACTATATTTGGGCCAAAACCATTGTACCAAGTATCTTTTGAATCGTTGGTGGTGCCAGTCTTTCCGCCAATATCTCGACGTTTAAGGACTTGCGCTCTCCAGCCTGTTCCGTTCCAACCCGTCCCTTTCGACCAATTACCACCGCCCCAGATGTTGCTGTACATCATTTGACGTACTAGGAAGGCATTTTGTTTAGAGATCACGCGCTTAGCGTAACGGACTTCAGGAAGTGTTGGCGTGGTTTGCGCTAACTCATCGCGGTTTTGTAGCGATGTACTATCGGCCGCGGCCGAGACAGGTGCATTAATATTATCTTGAGCATCATTGGCTGCTGTACTTGCAGTGGTTGTTGCTATTTGATCTGAGGTGTCAGCACCAGTATCTGTGTTTTGCTCTTGTGGCTTAGTACCGTCAGGGACGGCATCTTCACAGTCTTTCGAATGACACACTATGCTTGGGTCGGCTTGATATAAAACGTCGCCATAAGGGCCAATGATCTTACTAATATAGAAAGGTTTTACGAAGTAGCCTCCATTGGCAAACACTGAGTAGCCTTGTGCCATTTGTACTGGGGTAAGACTACCGGCACCAAGTGCAATGGTTTCTGAGTCTGGGAGCTGGTCGAGTTTAAAACCAAATCTGGTTAAGTAGTGGCGCACGTTTTCTAGTCCGACCGCGCGCAGAACACGAATTGACATTACATTGATCGATTGCGCTAATCCAATTCGTAGGCGAGTAGGACCAAGATACACTGGCGGTGAGTTTTGTGGACGCCACGCCGTGCCTTGGCTTTTATCCCATTTATTGATTGGCGCATCATTGATCAGTGTCGCCAGTGTCATACCACTGTTGAGCGCTGAAGAATAAATAAACGGTTTAATACTCGAACCCACTTGTCTGATAGATTGAGTGGCGCGATTAAACTTACTGTGGATATAGTTAAAACCACCCACTAGAGCCAAGATAGCACCGTTATCTGGGTTCATTGCAACGAATGCGGCGTTAGCGGTAGGGACTTGGCTTAGCGCCCACATTTTATCTGGGAAGTTATTTTGGTCTTGTTTTGGTGTATCGACCTGACGTACCCACACTTCTTGTCCCACGGCCAGAATGTCGTGCGCATCGCTTGGTGCAGGGCCTTGGCGATCGTCCGTTAAATATCTACGTGCCCAATTCATGCCATCCCAAATGATGGTTTGCTGTCCTTGATGTTTCACCCAAACCGTCGCATTTTTTTCATTGACTGCTGTGACGATTGCCGGGGATAACGAGCCGTAAGTTGGTGTTTGCTTTAACTCACTTTTGATTTGCTCATCAGTAAATGGAGTCTGATTGGGTTGCCATAACACGCGCTGAGGGCCTCGGTAGCCGTGGCGCTCATCGTAACCTAATAGATTATCGATCGCAGCATGATTGGCAGCATGTTGCAGCTTGCTGGTGACGGTGGTGTAGATATTGAGGCCAGACGTGTAAGCATCGTCACCATAGTGAGCGACAGCCCAAGAGCGGGCCATTTCTGCCACGTAAGGCGCGTGAATCTGAATGTTCGCTGCGTGGTAGCTCGCGATGACAGGCTCTGATTTTGCTTGATCAAATTGCGCTTGAGTAATGTAATTTTCTTCAAGCATACGCAGTAATACCGTATCTCGGCGATCGGTGGCACGTTTCACAGAGTAGATAGGGTTGAACGTCGATGGCGCTTTAGGCAGACCGGCGAGCACGGCGATTTGGCTGAGATCAAGTTGTTGCAAAGGTTTACCAAAATACACTTGGGCAGCGGCGCCAAAACCATAAGAACGATAACCTAAGAAAATCTTATTGATATACAGTTGCAAGATTTCATTCTTGGTCAGTAAATGTTCAATGTGGACCGCAATAAATATCTCTTTGACCTTACGCATGATGCTTTTCTTATCGGATAAGAAAAAGTTTCTCGCCAACTGCTGGGTGATGGTACTTGCCCCTTGTTTAGCGTGGCCTGAAATCGCGACGACCACCGCCGCTCGCATAATGCCGATAGGGTCAAAGCCTGGGTGCTCATAAAATCGACTGTCTTCCGTAGCAATCAGTGCATTAATGAGGTTTTGTGGAATTTCATTGAATGTCACTGGGATGCGTCGTTTTTCGCCATATTCGGCAATGAGCTTACCATCCTGGCTGAACACCTGCATTGGGGTCTGCAGTTTAACGTCCCGCAAAGTCGCTACATCGGGTAGAGACGGTTTGACGTAAAGATACACGCCAAAAATAGTACCGACTCCAAGAACCGTGCAAATTAATGAAAAAATAAACAGTCGCTTTATGAACTTCACCGGAGAATCCCTGATTAGTTTAGGCCGCTAACTCGCAAGCCCTTATATTCTGAGCTAATTATCTTGCTCATTTTGGAACGGATTATATCGCCGTTCACTAGTGTTTGCCGAACTTAGCCGATAGCGGGGCTCAGCAGTATGGGTAACTCATTGATTACTGGATTAAGCATTGGCTCGAACAGCATTCATGCCGTTGTCGTAAAACCAGTTCGCCAGACAATACAGCTAATCACTTGCCAAGAAATACCGATAGAATCGGGCCTATTGTCTGACAACTGTACGCTCAATCATCAGAAAATTGTAAATAAACTCAAAGAACTAAGAAAGTCTTTGCCGATATTTAGTAGAAAAGTTTCATTGAGTATTGCCGAGGATTTGATAATTAGTCAGGAAATACAAATAGATAACTTACTGGTTGGGCAAGAGAAGCATAATGCAATTTTGCAAAGGTTTTGTCAGAAATTGAGTTTGAGCGTAGGGCAGGTTTACCTCGATTATCAGCGAATCACTCGCCCTAATACGCACACCGATATTAATACATCGCATTATAACGTGTATGCAGTTAAGAAATCCGTTGTGGACGATCGCCGTTTATCCCTTCAGCGAGCGGGTTTTCATCCTCTACTCTTTGGTTTGTCCTCCGATTGTACGACTCAATTATGGCATCTTTTTTCTGCACACATTCGCACGCGTGATTACTTTTGGTTGGATATCGGTGAGCGGGCGTTGTACCTAACGATGCTGATGCCATCTGGCGAGTTTTATTGCAATACCCTCACTCAGGCGTACGAGCAAGATGAACAGGGCACTAAACAGGATATTGATGTTCTACTGGAGCGAGAGGTTCAGGTGTTGAAAAATATTGAGAATGGATTGAGCCTACGTGGATTGTGGGTTACTGGACAAAGATCGCGAGGAAACGTTGTCGCGGATTGGGCGAAAAAGATGGAGTTAGACTGTTATTGGGTCGATATCTCTCAGTATTTAACGCAAGGGCTAGCTCAATTGCAATCACCAACGTCTAACGTTCCTCCCAATATGCAGGCCTTAGGCGCTGCCATGCACGCGGTGAATTGGATGAAAACGGCAGCGCTAGATGAGTAGCATCAATTTTCTACCTTGGCGTGATCACCTTCGGAGGCATCGACGTCGCCGTTTTTACGGGGGTTGCTTGATTGGCTTAGCGATAGGCTTACTCGGGCATTTGGTCGGAGGTCGTTACCTCAATGGTCAGCTGGTAATTCAGGAACGAAGAGTGGATGGGCTTAAGCATACATTGCAAGCAATGAATACACGTTTGGATCACTATGCTCAAACGAAACGGGAGATGCAGCGTCAGCACGCATTAGTGACTGAGCTGGATAAAGTAGCGTGGCAGCAGAAACGCATGCTTGTATTAATGAATCTACTTCCAATAGCCATTCCCCAAGGTGTATACATCAATGAAATAGACCTTCGAGGCGATCAAGTGCGCCTGACAGGAAACATCCTAGATTCGAAGAAATTAAATCTTGCATTGCAGCGTTTAAATGTCAATGAGCATGCCTCACAGGCCAAGATTGGCGGGCTGGCGGCTCAAAAGGGCGTCAAGCCGATAGGGGAAAGGTTCACCCTGTCTTTTTCGCTGAAGGTCAACAGGCATGGGGGATAAGGGTATCGGAGGTGCCTGGTTTCGTGATGCAATAAGTCATCAATTTCTGGCAAAGATAGATGAGCTATTACGGCTTCCGAGGGGCCGCCGGTATTGGTATTTTTTGGTGATGTATTCGGTGTGTCAGGGCCTATTGAGCGTGTGGGTTAGCTTGCCCGTTTATCGTCAGTTAGAGGTGGCCAAAGCGTCTGAACTCACACTAACACGAAGCGTGCAAAAAATTGCGCCCAAACTCTCTCAGATGCGTGAGTTAGGGCGTCAAACACATGATGGGGCATATTATCAAGCGATGTTAGATGTGCAGCCGAGTCCCGTGCGTATGGCTGGTTTATTGAATGAACTCCATGCATTAGCGAGTCAGTCCCAATTAGTTGTACAGCGCTTGAGTTGGGGCGATAAACGCAAGCTGGGCGAGCTGGAGGTGATGCCGTTGGAAATCGATGTTCGGGGGAGTTACGATCAATTGGGGATATTTTGTCAAAACTTAGCCGCGCCGCAATTAGGTGTTGCCGTTCAGAGCGCAGAACTCCGTCCTGTTCGAACTCACGCTCAGCGATTGCGTCTTCACTTGCGGGCATTTGTTTATTTATTTCAACCTCGACATCAGCCGGACCACTCTCGTGAGCTATCGACAAGTCGCAGTTAGCATACTGTTGGCAGTGCAGGTTGTGGGTTGCCGCGCCCACCAAAGCCCTCTTATTGCTTTTAATTCACCGCCACAATCAAAAGTTGTCGTCAAAAATGAGCTGGTCGATTCTGATGACGCAGACAATATCACATATATTCATCGGGGAGGAAATCTCCTGTTCCGATCTGGCATAAAGGATTCCCTAAATGAATCGCATTGCTTTGCCAACAAGAAACTGGAGCTTGAAGTCTCACCTCAGCTGGGGCCTTTGTCCCAATTTAAGTATCAAGGGTATTTGGCCAGCGGCGGCGTGACAAAGGCATTGATTGTACTGCCAAGTGGTGAACTCGTGATGCTGGGTGTTGCCAGTACTCTTGGGCAGCAGGTAGGACGTATTACACAGATCACACCTCAATATTTGCTGGTACAACAAGAAGCAGAGCAATCTTCGGGTTGCTATGTATCTCGTCAAGTTAAGCTGGTGGCCAGCGGTAGGAAGGGAAAGAGTGAGTAATCTGCGTATGTTGGTCATTATGAGTGTAGTGATTTTCAGCTCTTTGCACGGCATCAATGGGCGAGCGGCTAGCTCTTCAGAGTCAAAGGGAAGGGCGGATACCTCAGTTCATGTTAATATCCGCGATAAGCTGATAAGTCTGAACTTTCAGGATATACCCGTGCGCAATGTGCTGCAGGTATTAGCGGAGTATAGTGGCTTCAATATTGTGGTATCTGATACGGTCACGGGGAGCTTGTCATTACGCTTGGAGCAAGTGGCATGGTCTAAAGCGTTAGATATTGTGTTGCAAATGAAAGGGCTGAGTAAAAGTATCGATGGCAATATTATCTTAGTGACGACAGATAAGGATCTCGCCAGTCGTGAGCAGAAAAAGAAATTAGCGCCACTCAACACCGAGCTCATTAAACTTAAGTTTTCCTCTGCCGAGGATGTGGCTAAGTCGATTCGCGGTGACAGCCAATTCAGTCTGTTATCGGAGAGGGGCTCGGTTAGAGCTGAACCGCAACTTAATGCGGTATTGCTCAAAGACACTCGCCAACACCTTGATGAGATTCGTAATTTAGTTGCAATGATGGATGTCGCGATGCAACAGATTCAAATCGAAGCCCGTATTGTGGCAATTAATGAAGGCAACGTAGATGAATTGGGTGTCCAATGGGGCTATACTTCCCACCAAGCTGGGCATTATACGAACGATACATCGGCAAGTCAGTTGGATAATAGCAATGTGTCGAGTTGGTCTGATTCGTCTACAATTGATCAACTGTTTAATGTCAGTTTGCCTGCTACAGGGACAGGCGCTGCGACAGCGGCGTTTCAAGTGGCGATGCTGGGCGCAAACAATTTGTTGGACTTAGAGCTTTCGGCTTTACAGCGTGAGTCTAAGGCTGAAATCATTTCAAGCCCTCGTTTACTGACAACGGATCGTACACCCGCTTATATTGAACAAGGTACAGAAATTCCTTACCTTGAATCTTCATCTAGCGGGGCAACTTCGGTTGCGTTTAAAAAAGCGGTGTTGAGTTTAAAAGTCACGCCTCATATTACCCGTGACCATCAAGTCCTGCTCGATATCGACGTGACCCAAGATCATCCTGGTGACGTAGTAAAAACAGGAACAGGAGAGGCGGTGGCGGTGAATACCCAAAAAATTGGTACCCAAGTGTTGGTTAACGACGGTGCCACGGTAGTGCTGGGCGGAATATATCAGCACTCCATGAATCAAACGGAAGATAAGGTACCAGTACTGGGAGATTTACCATTATTGGGGCGATTATTTCGTCGCAGCTATGAACAAAGTGCAAAAAGTGAGTTGCTGATATTCGTTACTCCGACGGTGTTAAATGACGGAAAATCGAATTTGACGACAAAATAAATTTGCATTACTGCTGCCATATCTAGATAATTTCGGGTCTTATCACGAATTATCTGTGAGGAATAGGTGCCACAAGCGTCTTTAACGTTGGTTAATAACTAACTTTCTTGTGGCGATGTCATTGAATTAATGTTGTAAACTACTGCTGAACATGGCTGATAAACGTAATATTTTTCTAGTGGGCCCTATGGGGGCCGGCAAAAGCACAATTGGTAGACATCTTGCTCAACAACTGCATATGGAATTCGTCGATTCCGATACTGTAATTGAAGAACGCACCGGCGCAGACATTGCGTGGGTTTTTGATGTCGAAGGCGAAGACGGTTTCCGCATACGCGAGGAATCCGTTATTAATGATCTAACGGAACAGCAGGGGATTGTTCTGGCAACAGGCGGTGGCTCGATTAAGAGCAAAGATAACCGCAATCGTTTGTCGGCGAGAGGTGTGGTTGTTTATTTAGAAACCACAATCGATAAGCAACTAGCGCGCACAAATCGCGATAAAAAGCGCCCGCTGCTGCAAACCGATGATCCACGTAACGTGCTTGAATCTTTGGCAGGCGAACGTAATGGCCTGTACGAAGAAGTGGCCGACTATACAGTGCGCACTGACGACCAAAGTGCGAAAGTGGTAGCCAACCAAATCATAAAAATGTTAGAAGAACGCTAATCATTCTTTTTATTTGGAGTGCAAACCATGGATCGGATAACGGTCAATTTAGGTGAGCGAAGCTACCCCATAACTATCGGAGCCGGATTATTTAACGATCCGGCTCACTTTTCCTCCTATATTTCCCCGAAACAACGTGTTGTGATCATCACAAACACAGTGGTTTCCCCTCTCTACGCTAATCGTATCGTTGCCCAATTTGAGCAGTTAGGCTGCCAAGTTTCTTTGCTGCAACTCGCCGATGGCGAGCAACATAAATCCCTTGAGACATTTCAACAAGTGATGACTTATTTGCTGGAAGGTAATTACAGTCGTGATGTCGTGCTAGTGGCTTTAGGTGGCGGCGTAATTGGAGACTTAGTTGGCTTTTCCGCAGCATGTTATCAACGTGGCGTTGATTTCATTCAGCTGCCGACAACTTTGTTGGCACAAGTGGATTCGTCCGTTGGGGGTAAAACCGCGGTGAATCACCCGCTTGGTAAGAATATGATCGGTGCCTTCTACCAACCAAAGTCGGTGGTGATAGATATTGAGTGCTTAGCGACCTTACCTGAACGCGAATTTGCGGCGGGAATCGCGGAAGTCATCAAATACGGCATTATCCACGATTCAGATTTTTTTGCTTGGATTGAAGACAACCTTGATGCCCTGTATGCGAAGCAAACTCAAGCGTTGACCTACGCGATTGCTCGTTGTTGTCATATTAAGGCTGAGATGGTTGCCCAAGATGAAAAAGAGGCGGGAGTGCGAGCTTTGCTTAACTTGGGTCACACTTTTGGTCATGCCATTGAAGCGGAGATGGGGTATGGCAATTGGTTGCACGGAGAAGCGGTCGCAGCAGGCACTGTATTAGCAGCTAAAACGGCGCAATATCAAGGATTAATCTCAGCTCAGCAAGTCGAGAGAATTGTTTCTATACTGAAAAAAGCTCGTTTACCTATCCATCCACCTGAAAAAATGTCTTACACAGATTTCATGCGCCATATGATGCGTGATAAAAAAGTGCTAGCGGGTGAGTTAAGGCTGGTATTACCGACTACTATCGGCCATGCCGACGTAGTAAAAGGGGTTCCGGAAGCGGTGATTGAAGCTGCTATCAAGGACTGCCGAGATATTTAATCGGGCGTCATAACAATCGTTGGCTAAAGGGACGGAAGCTGAATGAGTTTAGCGCATGATAGGCGTGTTTTAGAGCTGGATTCGCAAGTGGAGTTACTTGAACGTGTCCAGCTCCTGACTAATTTTGGATCCAACCTTGTGACGATCACAGGTGAATCGGGAGCGGGCAAATCATGGGTAGCTCACCGTTACCTAGAAGCTTGGTCTGAAGATACAAATCAATCACTTTTAATTTGCCACCCGAGTCAAAATGATGAGCAGCGTCGTTCGATGCTGATTACTCAACTTATTCCTTCTCCTTTGTTTAACCCTCAAGATACTTTAGTCGATAGTTTTACCCGTCTACTGGAAAATGAACATTGTAATTTAGTGATAGTGATTGACGATGCACACTTTCTGTCGGAGCCTTTCATCTCTGAATTGTGGGCGTTAATTCAAGAAGCGCAATTGATGCCCAAGTGGACCATCAATGCGGTTTTGTTTTCAGGCGCAAAGAGTATCGAGCGGCTATTGGCGCGATTAAGTCACGGCATTGACCATAAACCGGTAGATATTGAAATAGAACCGTTAAATCAGTCTGAAGCGGATCGATTCTTTGAGCAATTAGTGATACGTTTTGTGGAAGATAATATGGAGCGGCGGGTACGCAATGCTTACCGAAAGCTGAACTCGTTGCTGCCGGGTGAAATCATGCGATTAGGGGAACAAAAAGTGTCAAAGAAGATCATCATTCGTTCTATTGTCGGCTCGCCAAAGAACATCGCATTATTGGCTGTAACGTTATTAGTTTTATTGGGTGTTGGCTATTGGTGGCTTCTAGGCCAATCTGGAACTTCGCCAGACTCATCGCCGGCTACTGTGAAAACTGAACAAACCGCCATTCCGACTTTGTCAGGATCTGCGACCCACTCTGACCCTAGCAACCCAAGCGATAGTACAGGACAAACTGGTCAAGGCGGCGCGACCAAGCTAGTTGATGACTCTGCGGCTTTGCCGCCGCCTGTTGTCACCACGACGACAAGTGTTGGTGGCGTGAGCAAAGACAAAAACCGTGTGGTGATCTCCTCTGCGGTGGTCGACAAGCTCATGAAAGATGAGGTTAAGCCAAGCTCGGTTAAGCCTAACCTTCAAAATGAGGCGGCTACAGCTCAAGATCTAAGCGCTCCGGCTTCTAGCTCTAAACCTAAAGCGATACCTGCGAAAGTCTCGCCAACAGAGAAAAATGCCAGTACGACACCGAGTGATAACGCGCAATCGGATGCCGACAAGGCGACCAGTCCTGAAAAGTTAGCCTTTGCGCTTTCTAACTCCCAGTTGAGCGCGTTCTCTCCGCGCAGTTATACTTTGCAGCTTGCTGCGATGAATACCGCGCCGGAAGTGAATCAGTTTATTGATGAATATAAAATTGCCCATAAAGTTTTTGTGTACAAAACTACACGCAGCGGCAAGCAGTGGTTCATTATTACCTATCATAATTATCCGACTATTCAGTTAGCTCGTGATGCCGTTGTGACCTTACCTAAGGCACTGCAGAAAGTGGGCCCATGGGCTAAATCTCTTAGTCAGGTGCAACGAGAAATGAATAGTGTCAATTAACGCTGAGCTTCGCGTGAAAATGTGTTACATTCCGCTGCTTTGTTGTCAGGGTTAAATTGAGCGGGAAATGAAAAAACGTGCTTTTCTTAAATGGGCTGGTGGCAAATACGGTCTAGTCGAAGATATCCAGCGTCACTTGCCTCCTGCCCGTAAGCTCATAGAGCCCTTTGTCGGGGCAGGTTCTATCTTCCTCAATACGGATTACGACCGCTACTTGCTGTCTGATATCAACCCCGACTTGATCAACTTGTACAATTTGGTCAAGAACGATCCTGAGCTATACATCAGGGAAGCGAAACGTTGGTTTGTTGCGGATAATAATCGCAAAGAAGCCTATCTGGATATACGTGCCCAGTTTAATCAAACCGATGACGTGATGTACCGTTCGCTAGCTTTTCTGTACATGAATCGATTCGGCTTTAATGGTCTGTGTCGTTACAACAAGAAAGGCGGCTTTAACGTTCCTTTCGGTTCTTATAAAAAACCTTATTTTCCTGAAGCCGAACTTGAGTTTTTTGCTGAAAAAGCGAAAAAAGCCACGTTTGTCTGTCAGGGCTACAGTGATACCTTTAAACGCGCTCGCAAGGGTAGCGTTGTGTATTGCGATCCGCCGTATGCTCCTCTTTCCACGACCGCAAACTTTACTTCTTATGCGGGGAATGGCTTTTCTTTGGATGATCAGGCCGCGCTGGCCGATATTGCAGAGAAAACCGCTTGGCAACGCGGCATTCCTGTCCTTATTTCAAATCACGACACCACACTCACGCGCCGCTTGTACCACGGTGCCTCGTTAAGTGTGGTGAAGGTAAAGCGCACCATTAGCCGCAATGGCGCTGGTCGCAACAAAGTCGATGAGCTGTTGGCTTTGTTTCAAGACAATAAGCCGTCTGACTCGAACGAAAATTAACCGCAAAAGTCCACGCAGTCCTATCATCTCGCTACTGGCTTAGGTAGAATCGAACCCATTATATTTTACGCGCGCTGTGATAGATCCTACGGCGCCGCACAAACTATGAGGTTAGGTATGAAAGATTTCCTTATCGCTCCTTCCATTTTATCTGCCGATTTTGCTTGTTTGGGCGACGACGTAGCCCGAGTTTTAAAAGCGGGCGCGGATGTTGTCCACTTCGATGTAATGGACAATCATTATGTACCTAATCTGACGTTTGGCGCGCCGATTTGCCACGCTTTGCGTAATTATGGCATCACGGCACCTATCGATGTTCATTTAATGGTTAAGCCTGTCGATAGCCTTGTTCCTGTGTTTGCGCAGGCTGGTGCTTCTATGATTACTTTTCATGTGGAAGCATCTGATCACGTCGATCGAACATTGCAACTTATCAAACAGCATGGCTGCCAGGCTGGCGTGGTGCTGAATCCTGCGACGCCGCTCAGCTGCTTAGATTATCTGATGGATAAAGTAGATATGATTTTGTTGATGTCGGTGAATCCAGGTTTTGGCGGCCAGTCATTTATTCCTCATACGTTAGACAAGCTGCACGCCGTACGTCAGTTGATTGATCGCTCTGGTCGAGATATTCGTTTGGAAATTGATGGTGGTGTGAAAGTCGATAATATTCGTGAGATCGCGCAGGCCGGCGCCGATATGTTCGTTGCAGGTTCCGCTATTTTTAGTCAACCAGACTATCAAAGTGTGATTGCTGAGATGCGTGCTGAGTTAGCCAAGGTTAGTTAATCATCCACTGATGAATGACAGAGTTTCAGTTTTGAGAATGAGGTAAGTAATGCCATTTGAAAATATCGCCTTTATTGCTTTTGATTTAGACGGCACTTTGCTCGACAGTGTGCCAGATTTGGCGATCGCTGCAGATCAAACGGTGCAAGCACTGGGCTTTGCGTCGGTAACTCAAGCACAAGTTCGTGACTATGTCGGGAATGGCGCGGATATATTGATTGGCCGTGCTCTGAGCCAAAGTCAGAATGTCTCCCCAGATTTAGATACAGAGTTACTTGCGAAAGCGCGTATTCTGTTTGATGAAAATTATCAGCAGACCGGACATAGCCAAAGTCACCTTTACCCTAAAGTGATGACGACCTTGCTGCAGCTTAAAGAAGCGGGCATCCCAATGGCGATTGTGACCAATAAGCCATATCGTTTTGTGCCTGAGTTATTGGCGAAGCACGGCCTTGATGAGTTGTTTGTTGAGGTGATCGGCGGCGATACTTTTGCAGAGAAAAAACCGCATCCTATGGCGCTTCAGCACCTACTGGATAAATACCAGCTTGATGCAAAGCAATTGTTGATGGTCGGTGATTCCAAAAATGACATCCTGACGGCGAAAAATGTGGGTTGTCTGTCGTTTGGTTTGACTTATGGTTATAACCACGGCGAGCCAATTACCAAGTCCGGCCCAGATTATGTCTCCGATTGTCTCTCTGAGTTGTTAGAGCTCGTTGCTGTTCCAGCTTAACTGTCAGCATATGGCATATATGACTAGCAATATACTTACTAGCGAGTACACTTGTGTGTCTGTCTTACTGCCATTGGCAGTTAACGCACACCATGTTGAATTAATTAAGAAGTCTAAGGAATTAACCCTATGAGCAAACCCATTGTATTGAGTGGTGTCCAACCTTCCGGTGAATTAAGTATCGGTAACTACTTGGGTGCTCTACGTCAATGGCAACAGATGCAAGATGATTATGATTGTCAGTACTGCATCGTCGATTTGCATGCCATCACGGTGCGCCAAGACCCTAAGGCCTTACATGAAGCGACGCTTGATGCGTTGGCGATTTGTTTAGCTGTTGGTGTGGACCCGAAGAAGAGTCCATTGTTTGTGCAGTCGCACGTGCCTGAACATGCCCAGCTAGGTTGGCTTCTTAATTGTTACACTCAGATGGGTGAGCTGAGTCGCATGACTCAGTTTAAAGATAAATCCAGCCGTTACTCGAACGATGTCAATGCGGGCTTATTTAGTTATCCAGTGCTGATGGCGGCTGATATCCTGCTTTATGGTGCACATCAAGTACCAGTAGGTAATGACCAGAAGCAGCACCTAGAGCTTGCTCGTGATATTGCGACCCGTTTTAACAATGTTTATGGCCCGGAACAGCCTATATTTACGGTGCCAGAACCGTATATTCCACAGGTGAACGCACGTGTAATGAGCTTGCAAGATGCGACGAAGAAGATGTCTAAGTCGGATGATAATCGCAAGAACGTAATTACCTTGCTAGAAGAGCCAAAATCTATCATCAAGAAAATCAACAAAGCGCAAACGGATACTGAAACTCCGCCTCGCATTGCTCACGATATTGCCAATAAAGCAGGTATCTCTAACCTAATGGGGCTGTATTCTGCTGCCACAGGAATGAGCTTTGCTGAAATTGAAGCTGAGTTTACCGGTGTTGAAATGTACGGCCCGTTTAAGAAGCGTGTGGGTGAAGCCGTTGTGGCGATGCTGGAACCCGTTCAGAGTGAATATCACCGTATTCGTCAAGACCGAGCTTACCTAGATACGGTCATGAAGGAAGGCGCAGAGAAAGCGTCGGCCCGCGCTGCCGTGACCTTGAAAAAAGCCTATGAAGCGATAGGTTTTGTTGCTCGTCCATAATCGGATGCAAGAGACTCTATAAGAAAGCCCCTAACCTGAATTGGTAGGGGCTTTTGTTTTATTTAACGTTAGCTAAATAGTTCGTCGGCACTTCGGTTTGGCAACGTTCAGCATTATAGTCTTGCGTGGCCCCGCCTTGGAAATGTAACCGCATCAGCATTCCCTTATCGATGAAATATTTCAAGTTCTTACAGGCTAGGCGGTAACTGACGGCGTTCACTCCGACCGTATCCCATTGTAGGTCGCTAGGCTTTTTCAATGTGTAATAAATCACACCATTATCGAGTACTTTGAGATCTTCAATACCAGATAAATCTTTTTTTGCTTCTGCGATGGTTTGTGGCGAAGCGTCGGTGTGAAGTTTGCTGGCATCAAGAGTCTGACAGCCAGAAAGCGCTAATGCAGCCGTAACGGCTAGCATAGTAAGTTTAAGTTTGTTCATATGAAGTAGCATTTCCAGAAGTTAAATATAGTCGCAGGACAAAAGGCATAGCGAGACGTGCTATGCCCTGTTTAGTTGGTTAGCTAGCTAGATGCTTTCGATGTCTTTTTACGTTTGATAAACAGCAAGACAATGGCCAGAAGTAATACCCCGCAGGCAACCCACAGAGTCAGCTGGTGATGATGGTAAAAACGCATCACACCGGATAAATGAGCAAAGACGTAGTGTACTAATAGGCTAAACACGAGTACCCATAATGTTGAGGCCATCGCATTGCCTATGAAAAAGGTTCTTTTTGACATTTTCGCCATGCCACAGGCCATTGGCATAAACTGTTTCATTCCTTCGACAAAACGACTGATCACCAAGCAAATAGGTCCATATTTTTGGATAATACTGTGTATTTTCTGCCATTTCTTCTCTGAAATGTAGCCCTTTTTGGCCAGCCAACTTTCAAAGTAGTAACCAATGAAATAGCCTGCAGTGTTGCCGCAAAAGCAAGCTATCCAGCCAATAGTCATCACCATCGGCAGGTTCATGACATTCTCTGATGACATGATGGAGGCAGTGATCAGCACCGATTGCCCTGGAAGAGGGATCCCCATTCCTTCAAAAAACACTGATACGATCAGTGCAAAATAGCCATAGTGTTCCAACAGTGGCTTCATGGATTGGATCAAGTCATGAATATGTATCAAGTGTGCTCCCTACTGTCGACATTGTATTGTATTCACTGGGCTGAGCGTAAAGGCCGGCTAGTATAACTGATCTGCTTGGGCTTTACTCTGGCAATCTTATTTGGCAGAGCAGACCGTTCTAATCCGAGTCGAGGGGAGCCTTAGAAGTGTGATTTCTCCTTGCGTTTCTATCGCTGGGCGGCACAATAGCAAACCATTACTGTCCATAGCCCTGATTAATACCATGCTGCTTATCATCGATAATTACGATTCGTTTACCTATAACTTGTATCAGTACTTTTGTGAACTGGGTATTGAAGTAAAAGTAGCGCGTAACGATGAAATTAGCTTGGCCGACATTGAGGCGATGAGCTTGAGTCATTTGGTGATATCTCCGGGGCCTTGTACCCCAGATGATGCGGGAATTTCACTGTCGGCGATTGAACATTTTGCGGGAAAACTTCCTATTTTAGGCGTGTGCCTCGGGCATCAGGCGATTGCTCAAGTGTATGGTGCGACAGTCACTAAAGCGCGACAAGTGATGCATGGCAAAACTTCTCCGATTGCTCATACCGGACGCGGAGTGTTTCATGGGCTCAATAATCCATTAACGGTCACTCGTTATCACTCATTGATTGTAGATAAACAGACCTTACCTGAGTGTTTCGTTTTAACGGCATGGACAGAGTTAGACGATGGCACGGTAGATGAAATTATGGGTTTTCAACACCGTTCTTTGCCGATCCATGCGGTGCAATTTCACCCAGAATCAATTAAAACTGAGCAAGGCCACGAATTGCTGGCGAATTTTTTAGCGCTATAATTTAAATTCCTCTTGGACCTAGATCACCTTTTTTAACATTTTAACGCAAAATATTGCTACGGCGGATAGTGAAAAACTATGCGTTGTCTCACCTCTCTATAGTGCGAGCAGCACTGGGTTTTCTAGCTGCGCCTCTTTTTCCTTCCTATAAAATAACGTGTTAGCGTCACTTTGTTGGCATATTTACTCAATCTTGGCTTCGCAAATATTAACTTGTCGGTGAAAAAAAGAACAAGTTACTATTGAAATGGTTAATTAAATGTAAATAAAATGCCACATTGTCATTAATGTAATACAAAATTTTACGGTGCAGGTCTTTGGCATGTTGATTGACAAGTTGCATCGATGAGGAAAAATCTATGACGGTTGGAAATAAAGTGGAACGCGAATTGTTTGATGAGGTTATGGTGCCTTGTTATAACCCAATGCAAATGATTCCAGTAAAAGGCGAAGGCGCTCGTGTTTGGGATCAGCAAGGAAACGAGTTTATCGACTTTGCTGGTGGTATCGCGGTGAGTTGCTTAGGACATTGCCACCCGGCTATGGTGAATGCCTTACAAGAGCAATCTAACAAGCTGTGGCATTTAAGCAACGTTATGACGAATGAGCCTGCATTGCGCTTAGCACAGAAATTAACTCAAGTTAGTTTTGCTGAAAAAGTTTTCTTCGCCAACTCAGGCGCAGAGGCCAATGAAGCAGCACTCAAGCTTGCACGCCGCTGGGCTGCTGACGTACACGGTGAGCACAAATCGGAAATCATTGCCTTTAAACAGGGTTTTCATGGTCGTACTTTCTTTACCGTGACCGTTGGTGGTCAAGAAGCCTATTCAGATGGTTTCGGTCCTAAACCTGGTGACGTGACACACCTGACTTATAACGACGTGGAAGAACTCAAGGCGCATATGTCTGATCGCACGTGTGCGGTGATGATGGAGCCATTGCAAGGTGAAGGCGGTATTGTGTCGCCGACGGACGAGTTTGTGCAAACGGTACGTGAATTGTGTGATAAGCACAATGCGCTGCTAATTTTCGATGAAGTTCAAACGGGGAATGGCCGTACTGGTGATTTCTATGCCTATCAAGGATTGGGTGTAACACCGGATATTCTAAGCACAGCGAAATCGCTCGGTGGCGGTTTTCCTATCGGTGCGATGTTAACGACGAGTGAACTTGCAACGCATATGAAGATTGGTACTCACGGTTCCACTTATGGTGGTAACCCATTAGCGTGTGCGGTTGCGGAAGCTGTGGTTGATGTTGTCAGCCAACCAGAGACTTTACAAGGCGTCAAAGAGCGAGAAGAGCTTCTACGCCAAGGTTTGGCTAAAATTAATGATAAGTACCAAATTTTTAGTGAAGTGCGTGGTAAAGGTCTATTGATTGGCGCGGCACTGAATGAAAATTGGCAAGGACGAGCGCGTGAAGTGTTAGTCGCCGCTGGCCAGCATGGCCTAATGGTGTTGGTTGCTGGAGCGAATGTCGTTCGCTTCACCCCATCATTGGTGATTGATAAAAAAGACATCGAAGAAGGTCTGGCTAAATTAGATAAAGCGATCGCGTCGTTAGTTTAATCTCTATTTGGCTTGCTGTGACAGCGGCGAGCCAAACTTGCATCAGGAGGGAATAACGATGCTGGTTGTACGTCCTATTTCTATGGCAGATTATGACGCGCTGCATACATGCGCAGAAGAGTCTGGCTATGGGTTCACTTCTCTTCCGGTTAACGAAGAATTATTGACTAACCGTATTACTCATTCCGAATACAGCTTTAACAAGCCAGAAGTCACGGAACCGGGAGACGAAGGTTACTTGATGGTGGGTTTCGATAGCGAGACGGGAGAAGTTGCCGGAACCACAGGTATTGAAGCATCGATTGGCTGGGATGTGCCATTCTACTCATACCACATTAGTAAAGTTGTGCATTCATCGCCAAAGCTTGGCGTGAACAATGTTGTGAAACTCTTGACGTTTGGCAACAACTACACAGGTTGCAGTGAAATTTGCACCCTGTTCTTACGAGAAGATTTTCGTCACGGGCTCAACGGCCGTTTAATGTCTAAATGCCGTTTTTTGATGATGGCAGAGCACCCTCATCGCTTTTCTGAAACCATTTTTGCTGAAATGCGTGGAGTGTCGGATGACGATGGTAATTCACCATTCTGGCAATGGTTGCAAGAGCACTTTTTCTCGATTGATTTTACTCTTGCTGATTATCTGACTGGTATCGGGAAAAAAGGCTTCATCGCCGATTTGATGCCTAAGCTGCCTATCTATATCAATTTATTGAGCGAAGAAGCGCAAGCGGTTATCGGCCAAGTTCACGAGAACACTAAACCTGCTTTACGTCTATTAGAAAAAGAAGGTTTTAGCTGCCGTAATTATGTCGACATTTTTGATGGGGGCCCGTCAGTCGAATGTGACTTATCGAATATTGAATCGGTTCGCCATTCGTTCAGAGCAAGCGTACAAATCTCCGAGCATTCTAGCTCGCAAGACTATTTGATTGCTAACACCTCGTTTGAAAACTTCCGAGCGACGGTAGCAAAGGCGGCCTACGATCAGGCGACAGATAGTGTCATTTTGGATAGTAAAGTTGCGTCGGCATTAGAGATAGCCGAAGGCGATAAAGTCAGAATGTTGGCAGTTTAAGTTTATTTTGAGGATAAAGTGATGACTCAGTGGATTGGTGGGCAATGGCAGGAAGGGGCGGGTGAAGTGATTGCCTCTCTCAGCCCTTACGATAATCAACAAATTTGGCACGGTAAGAGTGCAACGCCAGTGCAAGTCGATGCGGCGGTTGAAGCGGCGCGTGCCGCTTTTGTACGCTGGAAGAAAACCAGTTTGGCAGAACGTGAGCAACTGGTGCAGGCTTTTGCTGACAAAGTAAAAGCGAACAGTGAAACGATAGCGGAAATCATTGCTAAAGAGACGGGTAAGCCTATTTGGGAAACTCGCACTGAAGCGGCGGCAATGGCGGGTAAAATCGCGATATCTATTCGTGCTTATCATGACAGAACTGGAGCTGCGACTCGTGAAGTTGCTGGCAATCAAGTAGTGCTGCGCCACCGACCACTAGGTGTGATGGCCGTTTTTGGTCCTTATAACTTCCCCGGACATTTGCCTAATGGGCATATTGTGCCAGCACTCTTAGCTGGTAACACCGTGGTGTTTAAGCCTTCAGAATTGACACCGTGGACGGGCGAATTTGTCATGAAACTATGGCAAGAAGCGGGCTTACCTGCTGGCGTTGTCAACTTAGTACAAGGCGCAAAAGAAACCGGTATCGCGCTAGCCAATGCCAAAGGTATTGATGGCGTACTCTTTACCGGCAGTGCGAATACCGGGCATATATTGCACCGCCAATTCGCAGGCCAGCCAGATAAAATGCTCGCATTGGAAATGGGTGGCAATAACCCAATGGTGATTTCTGAGCAATATGGAGATTTGGATGCCACGGTATACACCATAGTACAATCGGCATTTATTAGTGCTGGTCAGCGCTGTACGTGCGCACGCCGCTTATATGTTCCAGAAGGAAACAAAGGGGACCAGCTACTAAGTAAATTACTCACTGCAGCGAAGGAAATCATTGTTGATCAGCCATTTGCCGAGCCAGCGCCTTTCATGGGACCGCAAATTTCTCAGCAAGCCGCGCAAGTTATTCTCGACGCACAGGCCAATCTTGTGTCACTAGGCGGTAAATCAATTTTGCCTGCCAGAGCAGGTGAGGCCGCCTTTGTTTCGCCGGGTATTATTGATGTCACCGATATCGCTGAGTTGCCTGATGAAGAGTACTTTGGGCCTTTACTACAGGTTGTTCGCTATCGCACCTTAGAACAAGCGGTCACGCTTGCTAATGACACGCGTTTTGGCCTGTCAGCGGGCTTAGTGTCTACCGATGATTCTGAGTGGGATTACTTCGTTGATCATATTCGCGCGGGTATCGTGAATCGTAACCGTCAATTGACAGGCGCGAGTGGTGATGCACCATTTGGTGGTCCTGGGGCATCTGGTAACTTACGACCAAGCGCTTACTATGCGGCGGATTACTGTGCCTATCCAATGGCTTCAATGGAGGGAGCATCAACGATGCTGCCAGACACTTTGAGTCCAGGTATCAAACTTTAGTGTGATGAGAAGAGGAGTCGGTAATGACACCGTCGATATTATTTCAATCTCTCTGGAATGACTATATTGAGCGCCTATGCCCATCGGCTGAGCGTGTTCACAAGCTGCTGCAAGAAGAGACGACCCTGATTAACGACCATATTGCATTGCGCACCTTTAATCTCGCGCCTGTTGGCCTTGAGGTGTTGGCTGCGCCTTTCTTAGCATTGGGCTATCAAGAATGTGGTGATTATGTTTTTGAAAGCAAGCATTTGGTAGCAAAGCATTATGAACACCCTGATGCTAATCAGCCTAAGGTGTTCATCAGTGAATTGTTGGTAGAGAAATTACCGAGCCAAGCGCAAGCTATTGTTGAGCGCTTGGTACAACAAGTCGATTCACAGCGTTTACACTCACATGAGTTTCTATCGGCTGGGCGTTTATGGGACATCAGCTTCGATGACTATCAGTGCCTTGCTAAGAGTAGCGAATACGCCGCTTGGTTGTCGGTTCATGGTTATGGTGCTAATCACTTTACGGTGAGCGTTAACCAGCTCAATCGCTTCGAGCAAGTCAAACAAGTGAACGATTACCTGACACAATCTGGTTTTGCAATTAATCAATCGGGTGGAGAAGTAAAAGGGTCGCCTGAAGTTTTGTTAGAACAATCATCGACGATGGCTGATAAAGTCGTGGTGACATTTAGCGATGGTCAGCATGAAGTGCCGGGTGGGTTCTACGAATTTGCTAAGCGTTACGCTATGGCCAATGGCGAGCTATACCCAGGCTTTGTTGCAGCGTCTGCAGATAAGATCTTTGAAAGCACTAATCTTTGATAATATTGATTTATAAAAAGATGAAGGAAGGGTGAGTGTGAAAACTCGCTCTTTGCTAAAACATAAAGCCACCTCAATGAGGTGGCTTTATTGTCTGCATCTTTAATTGCTAGGTGATTAACGAGTGCCGTATACGACGATCGTTTTACCGTGCGCAGAAATCAGATTCTGCTCTTCTAGCATTTTAAGGATACGACCAACAGTTTCGCGGGAGCAACCAACAATCTGGCCAATTTCTTGGCGAGTGATTTTGATTTGCATGCCATCAGGGTGGGTCATTGCATCCGGTTGTTTCGCCAGATTAAGCAGTGTTTGGGCAATACGGCCCGTCACATCTAGGAAAGCTAAATCGCCAACTTTTTGGCTAGTCACTTTCAATCTGCTCGCAATCTGTGAAGACAGACGCATCAGGATGTCAGGGTTAACTTGGATAAGCTGACGGAATTTCTTAAAAGAAATTTCAGCAACTTCGCATGGAGATTTAGCTCTTACCCAGGCTGTACGTTCTTGATCTTCTTCAAATAGACCAAGTTCGCCGATGAAATCACCTTGGTTGAGGTAAGACAGGATCATCTCCTTGCCTTCTTCGTCTTTTATCAGAACCGCAACAGATCCTTTAACAATGTAATACAACGTTTCCGCCTTCTCGCCCGCATGGATCAACGTGCTCTTTGAAGGGTACTTATGAATATGACAATGTGAAAGAAACCACTCTAATGTTGGGTCGGTTTGAGGTTTACCTAGAACCATAATATCTCACTTCCTCTGCAGGTGATGCTTGCCGTGTTCCATAATTTAGCCAGACCAGAAACCTGGTCTATCAGGACAAAATAGTTTCCTTATGCCGCAAGCTATCTTGTGTTTCCTTTCTGATAGTATCCTTTTTGCCACAGAATTTCTTGATTTAAATGGCTCGGAGGCGCGCATTTTATAGGCAAAAACGTGCCTAAGATCACGCTATGAGAACTCAGTGTCATTCGTGGCTAAATCTTGAGCACTCTAGCCTATTTTACCCGTCTCGATCAACTGTTGCAAAATTGGTCGTACGATCAGCTCCATGGCAAAGCTCATTTTGCCCCCAGGAACGACAAGCGTGTTATGACGCGACATGAATGAGCCATCAATCATAGCGAGCAGGTATGGAAAATCGACGTTTTTCATTCCGCGTAACCGGATGACCACAAAGCTTTCATCGAGGCTGGGGATGCCTTTGGCATTGAGTGGATTGGAAGTATCAACGGTTGGAACACGCTGGAAATTGATATGAGTACGAGAGAATTGTGGGGTGATGTAGTTTAGGTAGTCGTCCATAGAACGCACGATGGAGTCCATCACGGCTTCTCGTGAGTGGCCGCGGTCACGGGTGTCACGGACAAATTTCTGTATCCACTCAAGGTTAACAATGGGCACCATGCCAATTAGTAGATCGACATGTTGGGCGACATTGACGTCACCATCTACGACCCCCCCGTGCAAGCCTTCGTAGAACAATACATCGGTATTGGTGGGTAAGTCTTGCCAAGGAGTAAACGTGCCGGGCATTTGATTGTAGGGTACGGCCTCATCAAAGGTGTGTAAGTAGCGGCGTACTTGGCCGACTCCTTCCTTACCAAAGGTTTTGAAAAATTGCTCCAGCGTGGTGAAATTATTGGCTTGTGGTCCGAAGTAGCTGATGTGCCGCCCTTGTTCGCGGGCTTTACGGATCTCCACGTCCATCTCGGGGCGAGTGAATTGATGGAAACTGTCACCTTCTACCCATGCAGGCTTGATGTTCATCATATTGAACATCTTTCTAAACGCTTCCGATGTGGTGGTCGTTCCAGCTCCTGATGAACCGGTGACGGCGATAATGGGGTGCTTTGCTGACATGACGAGCCCTGTCTATTCGATAATTGCCTTTGGCGAATGACTATAGCAGGAACTGGCTTGGCTATGAAATATTGCCTTGAAATGTATGACGAAGCTGAATGTTTACCGATTCATGCAGCTCTGAATACACGATGACCGCTTCATTATTTTTTAGCTGTATTTTTACTTGGTCGACTTTATTTTGTAGCGAGAATTCTTCTGTTCCGTAGTCGGTGCCTTCACGTAGTACAAACTCATGAATGAGGTTGTCTAGTGTCTCAGTTTCGAGCTGTTGCCAAGGTATGATCATATCAAGCTTTTAAGGGGTAAGTTGAGCGAGGGCAGCAGTATACCTGAGCCGATAGCAAAAAACCTACCCTGCTGAGAGTGTACATATGAGGCTAACTGCTTACTTTGGCATTGCTAAAGATGGGATAGAGGCGCTCTGCACCAAGCTGCCGACAATAGCTCAAGGTTAACGGTGTGGTTGTGGGGCTGATGAGGCCTAAGCTATTCACACAGGCAACCAAGTCGGATTGCTGCTGCTTTTCAAGTTGCAGCTCAAACTGGAGTGACTCTCGGTAGAGAGAGTCAGGGAGATGCTGTTTATATTGTCGCCTTAGCTGACGAAAATTGTGCAGCAGAGCCTCCGTACGCCCTACGCAGGTCTCCACTTGGTGCCAGTCTTGCTCTTGAAATGCTATTTGCTGCTCATCAAGCCACTTGAGCAATAGCAGTAAATTCACATTGCCCCGAAAGTGGTTCTGTAATTCTAAACAAGCGTTTTTAACTTGCCTTATTCCGTAGTATTGCAAGCTAAACTGCCACAACCTTTCTAAGGTTAATGGCATGCTAGCAGACTTCACCGTCATTACGCGTTGAGTTCCTGTTCCATATTTTCGAGTTCTTCTTGCAGCGACATCCATTCTAGCTCGACTTCCTCAAGTTTAGACTTACTACTGGCTTGTGCGCTGAGTACTTGGTTAAGTTTAGTCTTATTTTCTGCTTCATATAAGGAAGCCTCTACTAATTGCTCTTCGGCCTCGCTTAACTGTTGCTGCAGTCTATCCATTTCTTTTTCCAATTTGGTCAGAGTTTTGCGAATTGGTGCAGTAAGCTTACGAAACTCTGCTTCCTTACGCTTTTGCTCTTTTTTGGAGGCGGCGCTGTGGCTGGTATCTTTTTCCAAGCTTGGGGCTTGATTAGCCTTTCGCGTCAGCTTTTGTTGTTCCGTGAGCCATTTATAATAGCCAGTGAGGTCATCGTTAAACGGTGCAACTTGGCGGTTATCAACCAAATATAGCTCGTCTGTGGTCGCACGCAGCAAATAACGGTCGTGGCTGACAATGACCATGGCGCCTTCAAATGACTGCAGAGCTAATGTCAGCGCTTGACGCATATCCAAATCAAGGTGGTTGGTCGGTTCATCGAGCAGCAATAAGTTGGGTTTACCCCAGACAATCAGCGCTAGCACGAGGCGGGCTTTTTCGCCCCCAGAAAATGGAGCTACTTTCTCAAGCGATTTCTCGCCTTGAAAGCCGAAGCTGCCTAAGTAATCACGCAGTTGCTGTTCGGTATGCTTGGGTGCGATTTGCATCATATGTTGCAAAGGCGATTCTTCAGGGTGCAGGGTTTCAAGCTGATGCTGAGCAAAATAACCAATTTTGACCCCTTGTGAGTAAATAAACTCGCCGCTTTGCGGTATCAACTCCCCCGATAATAATTTGATTAACGTCGATTTACCTGCGCCATTTCTGCCGAGCAATCCAATACGGCTGCCGGGGACGAGGTTTAAACGAATTTTCTCTAGAATTAGGTTGTCTTCGTAGCCTGCGGATACGTGATCCATCCTCAATATTGGATTTGGAAGCGCGTCAGGTTGCTTGAATTCAAAGCTAAATGGGTTATCAAACTGAGCGGGAAGAACCTTTTCCATTTTTTCCAGCGCTTTGATACGACTTTGCGCTTGGCGGGCCTTAGAGGCTTTGTAGCGAAATCGGTCGATATAGCTTTGCATGTGCGACATTTGCTTTTGTTGCTTTTGATACGAAGCTTGCTGTAGTAGAAGTTTCTGCGCGCGCTGGCTTTCGAACGACGAATAGTTGCCGGTGTACTCATTGAGTGATTGGTTTTCAACATGGATCACTCGGCTTACGATAGGGTCGAGAAAATCTCGGTCATGGGAAATGAGAATTAAAGTGCCCGGATAAGTCTGCAGCCATTGCTCTAGCCACATGACAGCGTCTAAATCCAAGTGGTTGGTTGGTTCGTCCAGTAATAACAAATCTGAGCGACACAGTAGCGCTTGAGCGAGGTTCAGGCGCATCCGCCAGCCACCAGAAAACTGGGTTAAGTGCCAGCCCATCTGCGTTTGGCTAAATCCTAGCCCGTCTAACAATTCTGCCGCTCTGGATTGAATGGTATAGCCGCCAATCGTTTCAATTTGTCCATGCAGTTCAGCCGCGAGAGTGCCATTGTCATCGGCCTCGGCTTGCAGTAGCGCTTTTTCCAATTGACGGTATTCACGATCGCCATCAATAACATATTCGATTGCGCTGCGCTCAATTGCTGGAGTTTCTTGTGCAACCCAAGCTAGCTGCCAATGACTCGGCTGGCTGAAGTTGCCCGCATCAATACTTAGCTCATCTTTCATGAGTGCAAAGAGAGTCGATTTACCACAGCCGTTTTTACCGACTAGGCCAATCTTATCTCCGGGGTGGATGGTTGCTGAGGCGTGTTCGAGAAGTGGTTTGCCGCCGCGCAGCAATTGAATATCAGAGAAGGTAATCATAAATTTCTAGGGTAATTAGTTAAGCGATCTTCGGGAATAGTAGGGTGAATGAGGATAAATGTCGATCATTATGCAATTTGAGGTATGATTCACAATAGGTAGGAAAAATTCGACAAGGACTGTGGCACGACGAATGGTAAACCCAACGGCAACGACTATCTCCCCTCCGAAGGTACTGGTGATTTATGCTCATCCAGACCCAGATAGCTCGATCGCAAATCAAACGTTAATTAATAATATAAGCGACTTAGAGCATGTGTTAGTGCATGACATCTACGCTCAATACCCTGACTTCTTTATCGATGTGCATCATGAGCAGCAATTATTATTGCAACATGATGTGATTGTTTTTCAGCATCCCCTGTATATGTATTCTTGTCCTTCGCTGCTTAAAGAGTGGTTTGATCGGGTTCTTGCCAAAGGGTTTGCATTTGGCGAGCATTGTGCGCTGCAGGGGAAGAGCTGGAGGAATGTTATCACCACGGGTGGTAAATTTTTGGCCTTTGATGAGAAGGGCTATAATAAATACCCGTTGGAACAAATTCTGCAACCTTTTGAGTTGACCGCCGCGCTATGCAAAATGGAGTGGTTCGAGCCATTGGTTCTGTATTGGTCGCATCACGTGACGGACGTACAGCGCGAGCGGCATGCTCAGCAATATCGAGAGTGGTTGATCTCTCCTTGCTCGTTATCAGGAGGCGATAATGGAGATTGCACATGATGTACTAGAAAGCTGTGCGATTTTTCTTGCGGCAGCGGTGGTCACGGTACCGATCGCGCAGCGGTTAGGCCTGGGCTCCGTATTAGGATATTTGCTAGCAGGGGTGGCTATCGGCCCCTGGGGGCTTGGCCTGATCGATGATGTTGAAGCCATTTTGCATTTTGCAGAATTTGGCGTGGTGTTGCTGCTTTTCTTGATAGGGTTAGAGCTGAATCCTCAGAAGTTATGGCAGTTACGAGGGCCGATTCTTGGCTTTGGTGGGGCTCAGGTCGTGATCACGACCGCGGTATTGGCCAGCATTGCGAATTTGGCGGGCATGTCTTGGCAAGTCAGTTTAGTTATTGGCATGGGGCTAGCACTTTCATCGACTGCCATTGCGTTGAAAGTGATTGAAGAGCAAGAGCTCGAGGGAACGGAGGCTGGCCATTCAGGCTTTTCAGTGCTCTTATTTCAAGATATTGCGGTGATTCCTATGCTGGCTTTGATGCCAGTCCTTGCAGGAAACACGGCCGGAAACTGGTTGGATGCCGCTTGGATCTTAGGTGCGGTTATTGGCCTGTTTATTTTTGGTCACTTTTTACTTCGTCCATTGTTTCGCTATGTGATTATGACTGGCGTACGTGAATTATTTACGGTCACAGCACTGATGTTAGTAGTCGGTATTGCTGTCATCATGAAGCACCTAGGTATTTCGATGGCGCTGGGCACCTTTTTGGCGGGTGTACTGCTGGCCGACAGTGAATATCGGCATGAGCTGGAAATAGCAATCGAGCCGTTTAAAGGCCTGCTGTTGGGACTGTTTTTTATTTCGATTGGCATGGCGGTGAATCTAGGGCTGTTTTTGCTTGCGCCGTTTAAAGTGTTGGCGGCGGTGGTGGGGCTTATCATGGTCAAGGCCATCATCATTTACTTGATTGGCCGTGTTTCAGGAGTGAGAGCCAAAACGCGCAGTCGCGTGGCCGCTATTTTGAGTCAGGGCGGTGAATTTGCGTTCGTTATTTTCACAGCAGCCAATAGTGAAGGCTTGCTGAGTCATTCACAGTCTTCTTTTTTGTTGGTGGTGGTGAGCATGTCTATGGTGACCACGCCGTTACTACTGATGGCGCAAAATCGTTGGTTTGCGAAACGATTAAACCAAGATGATGAGCCCATGAGTGATGAAATCCATAACGATGAACCTAAGGTTATCATCGCGGGCTTTGGTCGGTTTGGCCAAATTGTCGGTCGTTTAATGTCAGCCAACAAAGTGAAAGTTACGGTATTGGAAAGTGATGCCAGTCAAATTCATTTGTTGCGTAAGTTTGGTTACAAAGTTTACTACGGAGATGCGACTCAGGTTGAGCTGCTACGCTCTGCTGGCGCAGAGCAAGCAGAGGCGATTGTGGTCTGTACGGATTCACCCGATGAAATATTGCGAATTGTCGCAATCTGTAAACAACATTTCCCTAGCCTAAAAATATTAGCGCGGGCTCGCAGCCGGGTTGAAGCCTATCAATTGCTTAGTCATGATGTGACCATTTATTCACGCGAAACGTTTTTAGGCGCATTAGATTTAGGGCGACAAGCTTTAATTGAGTTGGGGATGCATCCGTACAAGGCTAAGCGTGCCGAGGCACATTTCCGGAAACTTGATAATTCTATGTTGCATGAGCTGTTGCCACAGCACAGCGGTGACAAGCAGTTGCTGCATCGCTCTAAAGAGGCGAGGCTAGAGCTGGAAGAAATCTTTAATCGAGAAATGGACAACGACCGTCAATCAAGGGACTATTGGGAAAACAACTAGTCACTGTAAAGTGAGTCATTACACAGTGAATAGGGTATCAATAATAAAACAGACGAGTGTAAAGTGAAGATAAAAAAACGCTTTATTGCAGCGGCCAAGTGTGACCATTGCCATGCACAGGATACTCTGCGCTGGTGGATTGAGAATAACATTGAGCATGTTGAATGTGTTGAGTGTGATTTTTTTGAACAACGTAAACCAAGTTCAGTAAAGGAAAATTCGCACTCTGACCAAGATATGATCGGTATTTTTAAGCCGGAATAAATTGAGTTTCTCTAATTGATCCCCATAATATCGGTAATTCTGATTTGCATGGGGACAAGCCCTCATGCCTACACCGCTCTGGAGCAAATATGAAAATTGAAAACAACTCTGTTGTAAGCCTTGCTTACCAACTTACCCTTGAAGACGGTGTCGTTGCCGACAAATCTACGGCTGAAGCGCCATTAGATTACCTACATGGTCACAACAACCTTATTACTGGGTTGGAAAAGCAGCTTGAAGGGCGAGTAGCGGGCGACAAGTTTACAGCGACTATTGCTCCTGAAGAAGCTTACGGCGAGCATAACGAAGGCCTAGTGCAGCGCGTTCCTGCTAACGTATTTCAAGGCGTAGAGCAAATTGAAGTGGGCATGCGCTTTTTAGCGGATACCGACCAAGGTCAAATCCCAGTGGAAGTGACTGAAGTTGACGGTGACGAAGTTGTTGTTGATGGCAACCATATGCTAGCAGGCCAGACACTGCAGTTTGACGTAGAAGTTGTCGCGGTTCGCGCAGCAACTCAAGAAGAAATTGACCACGGCCACATCCATGCGGCTGGTGGTTGTAGCAGCGAAGAAAGTGCAGATGATTGCTGTGGCGACGAGAGCTGCCCATCTCACTAATTTCGTCAGTAGACTAAATTGTGAAAGCGCCGCTTGTTGATGCATGCGGCGCTTTTTTAATATCTGTAATTAACTAATTAACTAATTAACTAATTAACTAATTAACTAATTAACTAATTAACTAATTAACCAGTAAAAAGGGGACTCAGTGGTCACACCATATTCAATTGCTATTCACGGTGGTGCTGGCACTATCGACAAATCTAAAATGTCGCAGGACTTACTTGATGAGGTAAAATCCGCGTTGTCGAAGGCGGTTCACTCCGGTCATCAAATATTGGTAAACGGTGGTGATGCCTTAGATGCGGCGGTGGCGGCAGTGAAGGTATTGGAGGACTGCCCTTATTTTAATGCAGGGAAAGGCTCGGTGTTGAACCATAAAGAAATAGTAGAAATGGACGCTTCTGTGATGCACGGAGAAAGCCTACAAGCGGGGGCGATTGCGGGTGTTCGCCATATAAAAAACCCCATCGTTTTGGCGCAAGATGTCATGACCAAGAGCGATCACGTGCTGCTTATTGGTGAAGGTGCAGAAGAGTTCGCATTTCAACATGGGCACGGTTACACAGAGCAGGATTACTTTGTTACCGAACGCCGCTATGAGCAACTGCAAGCGATGAGAGAGAAAGGTGCATGCGCTTTATCTGAGTCTAAATACCCTGATGACAAGAAGTTTGGTACGGTTGGCGCTGTTGCCCTTGATAAGTGTGGGAACCTAGCAGCGGCCACCAGTACCGGCGGTTTGACCAACAAACGCTATGGCCGAGTGGGGGACACTGCATTGATTGGCGCAGGAACAGTGGCAGAGAATGGCAATGTGGCGGTATCGACAACTGGAATGGGAGAGGTATTCATCCGCAAGCGGGTAGCCAGCGACGTAGCCGCAAGAATGCAGTATTTAAATGAAGATGTCGCAACGGCCTGTGAGAGTGTGATTCAGGGTGAAGTGAAATCCATGGGTGGAGAAGGCGGGTTGATTGCGATTGATGCGCGTGGCAAGGTCCATTTTTCTATGAATAGTTCGGGAATGTATCGTGCGTCGATTGATACTCTGGGAGCGCTAACGGTAAAAGTCTATTCGGACGAATAATACGCATATATTTTCGCGCAAAAAACGGCCGAAAGATAACGCCTATCACTAGACTATTTATAGTCGTTTATCAACGCTTTAACTGGTTATTCGTTAGATATGTCTAAAAAAACGACTGTACAAAATCTCATTCGGTGCTAGAATCCATTTTTAACTAGCAATCAGACTTGGAAAGATGGGAAATAACGTAGTCGTTCTAGGCACCCAATGGGGTGACGAAGGTAAAGGTAAAATTGTTGACCTTTTAACTGAAGATGCAAAATATGTGGTGCGCTATCAAGGCGGTCATAATGCAGGTCACACTCTTGTCATTGACGGTGAAAAAACCGTTCTTCACTTAATTCCATCCGGTATTCTTCGCGATAACGTTAAATGCGTTATTGGTAATGGTGTTGTACTTTCACCAGAAGCTTTACTGAAAGAAATGAAACCTTTAGAAGAGCGCGGCATTCCAGTTCGTGATCGCCTTTTCATTTCTGAGGCTTGTCCCCTAATTCTTCCGTACCACATTGCTATCGACCAAGCGCGTGAAGTCGCTCGCGGTAAGAAAGCTATCGGTACAACGGGTCGTGGTATCGGTCCGGCTTACGAAGATAAAGTTGCACGTCGCGGTCTTCGCGTTGGTGACTTGTTCGACAAAGAAGTATTCGCTGAAAAGCTAAAAGAAGTAATGGAATTCCATAACTTCCAATTAGAGCACTTCTACAAAGTTGACACCGTAAGCTACAAAGAAGTTCTAGAGCAGTGCATGGGCTATGCCGATATGCTAACTGCAATGGTGATGGATGTTACTGACGAACTAGACGCAGCACGTAAGCGCGGCGATAAAGTCATGTTCGAAGGTGCACAAGGTACACTTCTAGATATCGACCACGGTACCTACCCATATGTAACGTCTTCTAACACGACTGCTGGTGGTGTTGCTGCCGGTTCTGGTTTCGGTCCTCGTCATATCGGTTATATTCTAGGTATTACCAAAGCTTACTGTACTCGCGTAGGTTCTGGTCCTTTCCCAACCGAACTATATGATGGTCTAGAAAAACAAGATCCAATTGGCAAACACTTAGGTGATGTTGGTCATGAATTTGGCGCAACCACTGGACGTTTACGTCGCACAGGTTGGTTTGATGCAGTTGCAATGCGTCGCGCTATTCAAATCAACTCTCTGTCTGGTATGTGTCTAACGAAGCTAGACGTTCTAGATGGCCTAGAAGAACTGAAAATCTGTACTGGTTACAAGATGAAAGACGGTTCTATCCTAGAAGTTTCTCCAATGGCTGCAGAGTCTTTTGAAGAAGCAACGCCAATCTACGAAACAATGCCTGGTTGGAGCGAAAACACCTTCGGTGCTAAGTCAATGGATGCATTGCCTCAAGCTGCGTTGAACTACATCAAACGCATTGAAGAGTTAACAGGTGTGCCAGTTGATATCGTATCAACAGGCCCAGATCGTAACGAAACGATCGTTAAAGTTCACCCATTTGAATCTTAATCGTTCAAATTGAGAATTTAGAAAGCCGGCTCATTGAAGCCGGCTTTTTTGTATCCGTTATGATCACAAAATACACATCAGTGGCATGTTTAATTAATGAACGACTAAAGACCTTGGAAGTGAAGCCGATAGATTAGTCAGAGCCGAACTCTTTAGGTAAAGAGACTATACTCAGATTAGAGTGTAGAGGGGCGTGAGTTAATTGAAGAGTGCAAATATGAAGCTACGAAGAGTAGCAGCTTCAATCATGGCCGTATTTTGTTTTTGTTCCTACGCCACAGCAGAAGGAGTCGGAGAGCCGATCCCTATCTACAGTGAAGCTGAATTGATCAAACTGATCAATCAAAATAAACACTTGGAACGTGTCGAAGCCGATCATTGTCAATTAGTTGAGGATATCGTTGCGCGTGCCACCCGGATCAATTTGCCGTCATACGAATTATTGTATGGAGATATGTTGGCTTGGGGAGTCTGTGTGGATCAGGATGTTGAACTGGGGCTGTATTATATCGAAAGCGCCGCTCAGCAAGGGCTTCCGGCCGCACTGGATCAGCTGGGTCGCTTTTATTCCACAGGCACCTTAGTTCAACAAGACAAAGAACGCGCGATTCCGTATTTGCGAGAAGCGGCGGCACTCGGTAACCTCAATGCACGTATTCATTTAGCCGAATTGTTGCTTAGGGATTACGGCAGCCCGTTAGATTATGAGGATGCTTATCGCTGGCTGTACAACTCGGTGACGGCCGATAAACGGACACACCGACGGATCTCTTTACTGCGACAAGGCTTAGAAAACCGCATGCCACAAAACATCATAGCTCGCGCTAAAAGTCGTGATACCTACTGGTAAGTAACCCTTTCACACTTTATGCAAAGCGGAGATTTTGATTTGATTGTAAATCCATTCTTTCAGCACAGATATAGCCGAATCAGAATATATAAATAAGGTGAAATGAAAGGCTTTCCTGTAGCTATGTTAGCGAGTCAGATATACTAAGCTTAATTTAATTATAGCTAGGTCAATAGACCCTAGGTTTGCGCAAATGTCTAACGCTTCCCAAAATGATCCCTTCGCGGATAGAGAATCGAAAAATTATCAAAATCCCATCCCAAGTCGAGAGTTCATTTTGGAATTTTTGGCCAACGCTGGAGCCCCGCTCAATCGTAATGATTTGTTTGAGGCACTAGAACTGAAAGGCGAAGAACAGTATGAAGGTTTACGCCGCCGTTTAAGAGCGATGGAGCGAGATGGCCAATTGGTCTTTACTCGTCGTCAATGTTACGCGCTTCCAGATAAGCTCGAGATGATCAAAGGTCATGTCATTGGTCATAAAGATGGCCACGGTTGGGTGCGCCCAGAAGGCAAAACATCGAAAGACGACGACATACTGTTGCCGCACCACCAGATGCGTACCATCATTCACGGTGATTACGTGTTGGTTCAACCAGCAGGCACTGATAAGCGTGGTAGAAAAGAAGGCCGTTTAGTGCGCATCTTGGAAGCGCGTGAAGGGCAGCTTGTTGGCCGCTTCTTCCTTGAAGGCGGTTATGCGTATGTGGTGTCAGATGACTCACGTATTAGCCAAGATATTTTGATCCCTCAAGAGCATAAATCAACGGCTCGGATGGGAAATGTGGTGGTGATTGAGATTCTAGAGCGCGCCACACGCAATCGCGGCATGACGGCTAAGGTTGTGGAAGTGCTTGGTGAAAATATGGCACCGGGGATGGAAATCGAAATCGCGATTCGCACCCACCAAATCCCCAACGAATGGCCGGAAGAAGTGTTGAAGCAAACCGAGCACTTGACGGAAAGCGTGCCGGAAAAAGCCAAAGTTGGCCGTGTCGATCTACGTGATTTACCTTTGGTCACCATCGATGGCGAAGATGCGCGTGATTTCGATGATGCGGTGTATTGCCAGGCTAAACCAAGTGGCGGTTGGCGTTTATGGGTTGCCATTGCGGACGTCAGTTATTACGTTAGACCCAATACTGCACTAGACAAAGAAGCTATTAATCGTGGTAACTCTGTGTATTTCCCATCGCAGGTTGTCCCTATGTTGCCGGAAGTGCTGTCGAACGGACTGTGCTCATTGAACCCACAAGTGGACCGTTTGTGCATGGTGTGTGAGATGACTATCTCAGCGGCGGGCAAGCTATCTGGCTATAAGCATTACGAAGCGGTGATGAATTCACATGCTCGTTTAACTTATAACAAAGTCGGCGCGATATTGGACGGCGACGAAGAGCTGCGTGAAAGATACCAAGCATTGGTTCCGGATCTTGAGCAGCTGCACAAAATGTACAAGGTATTAAAAGGCTGTCGTGATCAGCGTGGTGCGATTGAATTTGAAACGGTAGAAACTAAGTTCATCTTCAATGCTGAGCGAAAAATTGATCGTATAGAGCCTGTGACTCGTAATGACGCACACAAAATCATTGAAGAATGTATGATTTTGGCGAACATCGCCTCGGCCTCTTTGGTTGAGAAGATGAAAGAACCCGCTCTATACCGAGTGCATGAGTCTCCTGGTGAAATGCGCTTGCAAGGGTTTAAAGACTTTTTGAGTGAACTTGGCCTCGCTTTAGAGGGCGGCTTGACGCCATCGCCAACCGATTATACTCACTTGATGCAGAAAATTGGTGAGCGACCAGACAAAGAACTGATCCAAACCATGTTGCTACGTTCGCTTAAGCAAGCGGTGTATAACGCTGACAATGCGGGTCACTTTGGTTTGGCGCTGAAGCGATATGCGCACTTTACTTCGCCTATTCGCCGTTATCCAGATTTGCTGTTGCATCGAGCGATTAAGTATTTAATTGCTAAGCAAGAAGGGCGCAACTTAGACCGTTGGACTCCAACAGGTGGTTACCACTACTCGTTTGACGATATGGATGTGTACGGTGAACAGTGCTCTACCACAGAGCGACGTGCAGATGATGCGACCCGTGAAGTGTCGGATTGGCTCAAGTGCGAATATATGCGTGACCACGTTGGCGCGGAACTCGACGGTGTTATTGCGAATGTGACTGGTTTTGGTTTCTTCGTTCGTTTGAGTGAATTACATATCGATGGTCTAGTGCATATTTCATCTCTGGCGAATGACTACTATCAGTTTGATCCTGTCGGTCAGCGTTTACTGGGAGAAAGTTCTGGGCAAGCTTATCGCTTAGGCGATTCAGTGAAAGTAAAAGTGGTGGCCGTTAACCTCGATGAACGCCAGATAGATTTTCAGATTGTCGGCACGGAGCGAGCGCCCCGCGGCAAAGGAAAAACGGCGAAGAAAAGGGCGTCGGAAGTTCGAAGCAAAGCGAAAATGAGAGCAGAATCGGTGCGCCAGCGTTCCCGAGGAAAAGCAAAACCTCTTATCGAACCGACCAAGAAAGTGAATGGCGGTGAGAACGCTTCAGAAGTAACTGAGGCTAAGCCTGCCCGCAGTAAAACCAATGCGGAAAAAGCACGTAAGAAAAAGTCACGTCATAAAGCCAATAAAGGCCGAAGTCAGAAAAAGTAATTGGAAAGAATCATGAGTAACGAATTTGTTTACGGCATTCATGCTGTGAAGTCTTTATTGGCGAGAGAGCCAGAACGTTTTATCGAGGCCTATATTTTGAAAGGCCGTGAAGATGACCGTTTGATGCCGATCATTAATGAACTGCAGAAGCTGGGCGTAACGGTTCAGCCTATGGGGCGTAAAGCTCTAGATGACAAAGCCGATGGCGCTAGCCATCAGGGCGTGATCGCGAAAGTGAAGCCTGCAAAGCAGCTAAACGAACACGATTTAGATAATATCTTAGCTAAACATGACGCACCGCTGCTTCTAGTATTAGACGGAGTGACAGACCCACATAACTTGGGTGCTTGTCTGAGAAATGCCGATGCGGCGGGTGTTGCTGCGATTATCGTACCGAAAGACAAATCCGCACCGCTGAATGCAACGGTTAGTAAAGTAGCGTGCGGTGCGGCGGAAGTGGTGCCTTTGGTCAGAGTGACGAACTTGGCCCGTACCATGCGAGCTTTACAAGAGCAAGGTGTGTGGTTTGTCGGTACAGCAGGAGAAGCGACACACGATATCTATCAGTCGAAACTGACTGGCCCATTGGCCATCGTAATGGGGGCTGAAGGGGATGGAATGCGTCGTCTAACCCGAGAAACGTGTGACGATTTAATCAAAATCCCGATGGCAGGCAGTGTGTCTAGCTTGAATGTTTCAGTGGCATCAGGTATTTGTTTGTTTGAAGCAGTTCGACAAAGGCAGCACGCCTAAGGCGAATGGCTTTTTTATACTGGCTAGGAGCTTGGTTGAATTAGGTTCGTATGTTTTTCAATCAAGCTCTTGCATGTGCGTTGGTAGTGTGTATAATACCGCGCACTGGCCTAGCCAGTTTGTGAACCAATGAGCGGCGAGGAGCAAGTTTATCTACTTGATTTTCTTGGTAATGTAGACTCAGCTTATGTTCGCGGTTAATACAATCATTCATCCTCTGGCTGAATGATCGAAAATTAGCTGACAATGTACCCAATTAGGGTGCTACGGTTTCACATAAATCAATCGGCATTCACTCGTCTTTACGAGTTTGAGTGGCGATATTGTTTGTGTAATTTAATTTAATTGGAGCTCTGTCTCATGCAGAACCAACGTATTCGTATCCGCCTAAAAGCTTTCGATTATAAACTAATCGATGCTTCTACAGCGGAGATCGTTGAAACAGCTAAGCGCACAGGCGCACAGGTTCGTGGTCCAATCCCACTGCCAACACGTAAAGAGCGTTTCACTGTTCTTACCTCTCCACACGTTAACAAAGATGCTCGTGATCAGTACGAAATCCGTACTCACAAACGTCTAATCGACATCGTTGAGCCAACAGATAAAACTGTTGACGCACTGATGCGTCTAGACCTAGCTGCCGGCGTTGACGTACAAATTAGCCTAGGTTAAGGGAGATTAGAATAATGATTGGTCTAGTCGGACGTAAAGTGGGTATGACCCGCGTATTTACCGAAGAAGGCGTTTCTATCCCAGTAACAGTTGTTGAGGTTGAAGCGAACCGTGTAACTCAAGTTAAATCACTTGAGACTGACGGTTATGCAGCAATCCAAATCACTGCTGGTGAGAAGAAAGCAAGCCGTGTTTCTAAGCCAGAAGCTGGCCACTTTGCGAAAGCAGGTGTAGAAGCAGGTCGCGGTCTTTGGGAATTTCGTTTAGAAAACGGCGAAGAGTTTGCAGTAGGTTCAGAGCTAACTGTTGAACTATTCAACGAAACTAAGAAAGTAGACGTTACTGGTACATCGAAAGGTAAAGGATTCCAAGGTGCTATTAAGCGCTGGAACTTCAGTACTCAAGATATGACTCACGGTAACTCATTGTCTCACCGTGCACCGGGTTCAATTGGCCAATGTCAAACTCCAGGTCGCGTGTTTAAAGGCAAGAAAATGGCAGGTCACATGGGTGCTGAGCGTGTAACGACTCAAAACCTAGAGATCGTACGAGTTGACGCTGAACGCAACTTGCTCCTTATTAAAGGTGCAGTTCCAGGCTCAACTGGCGGCAACGTGATCGTTAAACCAGCTGTTAAAGCATAACGTCTCAGGAGTATGTAATGGAACTAATGGTTAAAGGTGCTGATGCACTAACTGTTTCCGAAACTACTTTCGGACGTGAGTTTAACGAAGCTCTTGTACATCAAGTAGTTGTTGCTTATGCAGCAGGTGCTCGTCAAGGTACTCGTGCTCAAAAGACACGTTCAGAAGTTTCTGGCGGTGGCGCTAAGCCATGGCGCCAAAAAGGTACTGGCCGCGCGCGTGCTGGTACTATTCGTAGCCCAATCTGGCGTACAGGTGGTGTTACTTTTGCTGCGAAACCACAAGATCACAGCCAAAAAGTAAACAAAAAAATGTACCGCGGTGCTATGAAAAGCATTTTTTCTGAGCTAGTTCGTCAAGAGCGTTTAATCGTTGTTGATAACTTCTCAGTAGAAGCACCAAAAACTAAAGAACTTATCGCTAAGCTTGAAGAATTTCAGCTTAACGACGTACTAATCGTTACTGGCGAAGTAGATGAGAATCTATTCCTAGCTGCTCGTAACTTGTACAAAGTCGACGTACGTGACGTTGCTGGTATTGACCCAGTAAGTCTAATCGCGTTTGACAAAGTTCTTATGACTGCAGATGCAGTTAAGCAAGTAGAGGAGATGCTGGCATGCTAAATGAAGAGCGTCTACTAAAAGTTCTACGTGCTCCACTGATCTCTGAGAAAGCAACAATGGCTGCTGAAAAAGCAAACACTGTAGTTTTTAAAGTTGCAATCGATGCAACTAAAAAAGAGATCAAAGCAGCTGTAGAAAAGCTATTTGAAGTTGAAGTTAAGTCTGTAAATACTCTTATCACTAAGGGTAAGACCAAGCGTCAAGGTATGCGTCAAGGCCGTCGTTCAGACGTTAAGAAAGCCTACGTTATCTTGAAAGAAGGTCAAGATCTTGACTTCGTTGGCGGTGCTGAGTAACAGGAGTAGTTAGAAATGGCTATTGTTAAATGTAAGCCGACTTCCCCTGGTCGTCGTCACGTTGTTAAAGTTGTTAACGCTGACCTACACAAGGGTAAGCCATACGCTCCACTTTTAGAGAAAAACTCTAAGAATGGTGGTCGTAACAACAACGGTCGTATCACAGTACGTCATATCGGCGGTGGTCATAAGCACCACTACCGTGTAATTGACTTCAAACGTACTAAAGACGGGATTCCAGCGAAAGTTGAGCGTCTAGAATACGATCCAAACCGTAGTGCTAACATCGCTCTAGTTCTGTACGCAGACGGCGAGCGTCGTTACATTATTGCACCTAAGGGTGTTAAAGCTGGTGATCAGCTTCAATCTGGTCCAGATGCGCCAATCAAAGCAGGTAACACTCTGCCGATGCGCAACGTTCCAGTTGGTTCTACTGTTCACTGTGTTGAGCTTAAGCCTGGTAAAGGCGCTCAGCTAGCTCGTTCAGCGGGTGCATACGCTCAAATCGTCGCTCGCGACGGTGCATATGTAACTATCCGCTTACGTTCAGGTGAGATGCGTAAAGTACTTTCTGAAGGCCGTGCAACAATCGGTGAAGTTGGTAACGCAGAACACATGCTACGTGAACTTGGTAAAGCTGGTGCTAACCGTTGGCGCGGTGTTCGTCCTACCGTTCGTGGTGTAGTGATGAACCCAGTAGACCACCCACACGGTGGTGGTGAAGGCCGCACTTCTGGTGGTCGTCACCCAGTATCACCTTGGGGTATGCCAACTAAAGGCTTTAAGACTCGTAAGAACAAACGCACTGACAAGTACATCGTACGTCGTCGTAATAAATAATCTATAAAGAGGAATCGCCATGCCACGTTCTCTCAAGAAAGGTCCTTTTATTGACCTACACTTGCTGAAGAAGGTAGAGAAAGCGGTGGAAAGCGGAGACAAAAAGCCTATTAAGACTTGGTCCCGTCGCTCAATGATCATTCCTACAATGATCGGTTTGACCATCGCTGTCCATAATGGTCGTCAGCACGTACCAGTTTTCGTTACCGAAGAAATGATCGGTCACAAACTGGGTGAATTTGCACCAACTCGTACTTATCGCGGCCATGCTGCTGATAAGAAAGCGAAGAAGCGTTAAGGAGTAGATGATGGAAGCATTAGCTAAACATAACCATGCTCGTATTTCGCCTCAGAAAGCTCGCTTAGTTGCAGACCAAATTCGCGGTAAATCTGTTGATCAAGCTCTAGAAATTCTAACTTTCAGCAACAAAAAAGCTGCTGAACTAGTTAAGAAAATTCTTGAGTCAGCAATCGCGAACGCGGAGCACAACGAAGGTGCAGATATCGACGATCTTAATGTCGCTAAAATCTTCGTAGATGAAGGCCCTATCATGAAGCGTATTATGCCTCGTGCTAAAGGTCGTGCGGATCGTATCTTGAAGCGTTCAAGCCACATCACTGTTGTTGTAGCAGATCGTTAAAGACTAGGAGAGTAAGCAATGGGTCAGAAAGTACATCCAAATGGTATTCGTCTTGGCATCGTTAAGCCTTGGAATGCTACATGGTTTGCTAACACCAACGAATTCGCTGACAACCTAGACGGCGACTTCAAGGTACGTCAGTTCCTAACTAAGGAACTAACGAAAGCATCTCTTTCACGTATCGTTATCGAGCGTCCTGCTAAGAGCATCCGTGTGACTATTCACACTGCTCGCCCAGGCGTTGTTATCGGTAAGAAAGGTGAAGACGTAGAAAAACTACGCACAGCTGTAGCTAAAATCGCAGGTGTACCAGCGCAAATTAACATCGCTGAAGTACGTAAACCTGAGCTTGATGCCAAGCTTGTCGGTGATAGCATCGCGTCTCAACTAGAGCGTCGCGTTATGTTCCGTCGTGCTATGAAGCGCGCAGTACAGAATGCTATGCGTCTAGGCGCTAAAGGTATCAAAGTGCAAGTAGGTGGTCGTTTAGGCGGCGCTGAAATCGCACGTTCTGAGTGGTATCGTGAAGGCCGTGTGCCTCTACACACTCTACGTGCTGACATTGATTACGCAACTTCTTCGGCTCACACTCAATACGGTGTGATCGGCATTAAAGTTTGGATCTTCAAAGGTGAGATTCTAGACGGAATGCCAGCTGCTAACGCAGTAGAGCCAAAAGGCGATAAGCCTAAGAAGCAGCGTAAAGGCCGTAAGTAAGGAGTCGACAGATGCTACAACCTAAACGTACTAAGTTCCGTAAGGTTCAGACTGGTCGTAACCGTGGTCTAGCTAAAGGTACTGATGTAAGCTTCGGCGAATTCGGTCTTAAAGCTGTTGGCCGTGGTCGTCTAACTGCTCGTCAAATCGAAGCGGCACGTCGTGCTATGACACGTCACGTTAAGCGTCAAGGTCAAATCTGGATCCGTGTGTTCCCAGATAAGCCAATCACTGAAAAACCGCTTGAAGTTCGTCAGGGTAAGGGTAAAGGTAACGTTGAGTACTGGGTAGCCCAAATCCAACCTGGAAAGGTTATGTACGAAATGAACGGTGTACCTGAAGAATTGGCACGTGAAGCGTTCCGTCTTGCGGCGCGCAAACTGCCTTTCAAAACTACATTTGTAACTAAGCAGGTAATGTGATGAAAGCACAAGATCTACGCGAAAAAAGCGTTGAAGAGCTTAACTCTGAGTTGCTAGAGTTGCTGCGTGAACAGTTCAACTTGCGTATGCAAGCTGCAACTGGTCAACTACAGCAATCTCACACTTTGAGAGCTGTACGCCGTGACATCGCACGTGTGAAAACTGTTTTGACTGAGAAGGCAGGCGCATAATGAGCGAACAAAAACGTACTCAACAAGGTCGTGTTGTAAGCGACAAGATGGACAAGTCTATCGTTGTTGCTATCGAACGCATGGTGAAACACCCATTTTACGGTAAATTCGTAAAGCGTACGACCAAAGTACACGCACATGACGAGAACAACGAATGTGGCCTAGGCGACAAAGTTGAAATCGCAGAGTGTCGTCCTTTGTCTAAGACTAAGTCTTGGGCATTGGTTAAAGTTTTAGTAAAAGCGAAAGCATAATTTCGGTTTACTTTAACTTATAAATAAACGGCTCTAATTATTTTTTGGAGCCGTTTGTTTTTTGTCTACCCAATCCTAGGAAAGGGTGGTACAATTCGCGTCCCTTTAAAGAGGCAGCCCGACCCGAGAGGGTCTAGTTTTTAATATTTAGCGGAGCACTAACATGATCCAGATGCAAAGTACACTCGACGCTGCGGATAATTCCGGCGCTCGTAGAGTAATGTGTATTAAGGTTCTGGGTGGCTCTCACCGCCGTTATGCACATATCGGAGACATCATTAAAGTTACTGTTAAGGAAGCAATTCCTCGCGGTAAAGTTAAGAAAGGTGATGTTCTTAAGGCGGTTGTAGTGCGCACCCGTAAAGGCGTACGTCGTCCAGACGGTTCAGTCATTCGCTTCGACCGTAATGCTTGCGTATTGTTGAACGACAATACTGAGCAACCAGTCGGTACACGTATCTTTGGTCCAGTGACACGTGAACTTCGCAATGCGAAATTCATGAAGATTGTTTCACTGGCTCCAGAAGTTCTGTAAGAGGCACAAGAAATGGCAGCTAAGATCCGTCGTAATGACGAAGTTATCGTTCTTGCCGGTAAAGATAAAGGCAAGAAAGGTAAAGTAACTAAGGTTCTCGCAACCGGTAAAGTTATTGTTGAAGGTATTAACCTTGTTAAGAAACACCAGAAGCCGGTTCCGGCTTTGAACCAACAAGGTGGTATTGTTGAGCTAGAAGCAGCGATTGATGCTTCTAACGTAGCACTTTTCAACGCAGCTACTGGTAAAGCAGACCGTATCGGTTTCCGTATTGAAGACGGCAAGAAAGTTCGTTTCTTCAAGTCTAACGGTGAAACCGTTTCTAACTAATAGAAGCAATTTGGAGTTCTACTATGGCGAAACTGCATGATTACTACAAGTCGTCTGTAGTCGCTGAACTTGCCAAAGAGTTCAGCTACACAAGCGTCATGCAAGTCCCTAGGATTGAGAAAATCACCCTAAACATGGGCGTTGGCGAAGCAATCAACGATAAGAAACTGCTAGAAAACGCAGCTTCTGATATGGCACAGATCTCTGGTCAAAAGCCACTTATCACGAAAGCGCGTAAATCTGTTGCAGGTTTCAAAATCCGCGAAGGCTACCCAATTGGTTGTAAAGTAACCTTACGTGGCGAGCGTATGTGGGAGTTCCTTGAGCGTTTAATCTCAATCGCTCTTCCACGTGTGCGTGATTTCCGTGGTGTTAGCGCTAAGTCTTTTGACGGACGCGGTAACTACAGCATGGGCGTTCGCGAGCAAATAATCTTCCCGGAGATCGACTACGATAAAGTTGATCGAGTGCGCGGTCTTGATATTACTATCACGACGTCTGCTGGTACTGATGTGGAAGGCCGTGCTCTGCTGGCTGCCTTTAACTTCCCATTCCGTAAGTAAGGGTAGGGTTACTGTTATGGCTAAACAATCAATGAAAGCACGTGAAGTAAAGCGTGCAAAACTAGTAGCTAAGTTCGCTGAAAAGCGTGCGGCGCTAAAAGTTATTATTAGCGATGCAAACGCATCTGAAGAAGACCGTTGGAACGCAGTGCTTAAACTGCAAGCTCTTCCACGTGATTCAAGTGCATCTCGTCAGCGCAACCGTTGCAACCAAACTGGTCGCCCACACGGTTACGTACGTAAATTCGGTTTAAGCCGTATTAAGGTTCGTGAAGCTTGCATGAAAGGCGAGATTCCGGGTCTTCGTAAGGCTAGCTGGTAATTGCCGCTTAATCATTTGGAGTAAATATTATGAGCATGCAAGATCCGATTTCGGATATGCTGACCCGCGTTCGTAACGGTCAGGCAGCAAATAAAGTTGCTGTAAAAATGCCTTCTTCAAAGCTTAAAGTTGCAATTGCTGCACTACTGAAAGCCGAAGGTTACGTAACTGACTTCGCTGTTGAAGGCGAAGTAAAACCTGAGCTAGAAGTTACACTTAAGTACTTCCAAGCTAAACCAGTAATTGAGCAAATCAAACGTGTATCACGTCCTGGTCTGCGCGTCTACAAGAACAAAGACTCGCTACCAACTGTGATGGGTGGTCTTGGTATTGCTGTAGTGTCCACTTCCAAGGGTCTGATGTCTGACCGTGCTGCTCGCAAAGCAGGTCTTGGTGGTGAAATCGTCTGCTACGTAGCTTAATAGGAGTAGAATATGTCTCGTGTTGCTAAAGCACCTGTCTCTATTCCAGCTGGCGTAGAGGTGAAAGTAAACGGCCAAGAAGTTACTGTAAAAGGTACTAAAGGTGAGCTGACTCGCGTTCTAAACAACGCTGTAGTTGTTGCACAGGAAGAAAACAACCTAACTTTCGGTCCGAAAGAAGGTGTTGCTAACGCTTGGGCACAAGCAGGTACTGCTCGTGCACTAGTAAACAACATGGTTGTTGGAGTTACTCAAGGCTTTACTAAGAAGCTAACTTTGAAAGGTGTTGGTTACCGTGCTGCTATTAAAGGCAACGCAGTAGGCCTAACCCTTGGCTTCTCTCACCCTGTAGAGCACGCTCTACCTGAGGGGATTAAAGCTGAATGTCCAAGCCAAACTGAGATCGTTATTACTGGTTGCGATAAGCAATTAGTAGGTCAAGTTGCGGCTGACATTCGTTCTTACCGTGAACCTGAGCCTTATAAAGGCAAAGGTGTTCGTTACGCCGATGAAATCGTGCGTACTAAAGAAGCTAAGAAGAAGTAAGGTAACACTATGGATAAGAAAGCATCTCGCATCCGTCGTGCTACACGCGCACGTCGTAAGATTGCAGAACTTGGTGCAACTCGCCTAGTCGTACACCGCACTCCTCGTCATGTGTACGCACAGGTAATCGCATCAAACGGCTCTGAGGTTATCGCATCAGCTTCTACTGTAGAAAAAGCGATCCGTGAGCAAGTTAAGAATACTGGTAACGTTGACGCTGCTAAAGCTGTAGGTAAAGCTATTGCTGAGCGCGCTATCGAAAAAGGCATTGCAAATGTTGCTTTCGATCGTTCTGGTTTCCAATACCACGGTCGAGTAGCGTCGCTAGCAGAATCTGCTCGCGAAGCTGGTCTGAAATTCTAAGGTAGGGTTGGAAGATGGCTAAAGAACAACAACAAGCGAATGATTTGCAAGAAAAGCTGATCGCTGTTAACCGTGTATCTAAGACGGTTAAAGGTGGTCGAATCATGAGCTTCACTGCACTAACAGTAGTTGGTGACGGTAACGGTCGCGTAGGTTTCGGTTACGGCAAAGCTCGTGAAGTACCTGCTGCGATTCAAAAAGCAATGGAAAAAGCGCGTCGTAACATGACTACTATCGCGCTTAACGAAGGCACTCTTCACCATCCGGTGAAAGGTCGTCACTCGGGCTCTAAAGTTTACATGCAGCCTGCTTCTGAAGGTACTGGTGTTATCGCAGGTGGTGCGATGCGTGCAGTACTAGAAGTTGCTGGTGTACATAACGTACTATCTAAAGCATATGGTTCTACGAACCCTATCAACGTCGTTCGTGCAACGATCGATGCATTAGGTAGCATGAAGTCGCCAGAAATGGTTGCTGCTAAACGTGGTCTAACTGTTGAATCTATTTCGGAGTAAGAGCACGATGGCAACTATTAAAGTAACTCAAACTAAAAGCTCAATAGGTCGTCTACCTAAGCACGTTTTATGCTTAAAAGGTCTTGGCCTTCGTAAAATCAACCATACAGTTGAACTTGAAGATACTCCATGTGTACGTGGAATGATCAACAAGGTTAGCTACATGGTTAAAGTTGAGGAGTAATCAGAATGCGTTTGAATACTCTATCACCGGCTGCGGGTTCTAAGCCTTCTAAGAAGCGCGTAGGCCGTGGTATCGGTTCTGGCCTTGGTAAAACAGGTGGCCGTGGCCACAAAGGTCAAAAGTCACGTTCTGGCGGCAGCGTTCGTCCAGGTTTTGAAGGCGGTCAGATGCCTCTAAAACAACGTCTACCAAAATTCGGTTTCACTTCTCGTAAGAGCCTAGTGACTGCTGAAGTTCGTCTAGCTGAGCTAGCGAAGGTAACTGGTGACGTTGTAGACCTAAACAGTCTTAAAGCAGCAAATGTTATCACTAAGAATATCGAGTTCGTTAAGATCGTTCTTTCTGGTGATATCACTAAAGCTGTGACTGTTAAAGGTCTACGCGTGACTAAAGGCGCTAAAGCTGCAATCGAAACTGCAGGCGGTAAAATCGAGGAATAATCTCGAGGAACGAGGTACAGATGGCTAAGAAACCAGGAAAAGATTTTCGTAGTGCTCAGGGCAGCTTGAGTGAACTTAAGTCGCGCTTATTATTCGTAATAGGTGCGCTGATAGTGTTCCGAGCGGGCTCTTTTGTACCGATCCCTGGTATTGATGCGGCTGTACTTGCCAATTTGTTCGAACAGCAAAAAGGCACCATTGTTGAAATGTTCAACATGTTCTCCGGTGGTGCTTTAGAGCGTGCATCTATATTAGCACTGGGCATTATGCCGTATATTTCGGCATCGATTGTTGTCCAGTTGCTAACCGTAGTTCATCCAGCGTTGGCGGAACTCAAAAAAGAGGGTGAAGCAGGGCGTCGTAAGATTACCCAATATACGCGTTATGGCACGCTTGTACTTGCTATATTCCAAGCTATAGGTATCGCAACTGGCTTACCAAGCATGGTTCATAATTTGGTTGTTATCAACCAAACCATGTTTACGCTAATTGCTACCGTAAGTTTAGTAACTGGTACCATGTTCTTAATGTGGTTAGGTGAACAAATTACTGAGCGCGGAATCGGTAACGGAATTTCGGTTCTGATATTTGCAGGTATTGTTGCTGGTTTGCCGAAAGCTATCGGACAAACAATTGAGCAAGCGCGTCAAGGTGAACTGAACGTACTTCCAATGTTGTTGATTGCGGTATTGGCTTTTGCAGTAATTTACTTCGTTGTTTTCATGGAACGTGGTCAGCGACGAATAGTCGTCAACTACGCGAAACGTCAACAAGGTCGTAAAGTATTTGCTGCACAAAGTACACACTTGCCATTAAAAATTAATATGGCCGGTGTAATACCAGCGATTTTTGCATCAAGTATTATTTTGTTCCCAGGAACATTAGCGCAGTGGTTTGGTCAGAACGGACAAAGTAAGACACTAGGTTGGTTAACCGACGTGTCACTAGCACTGAGTCCAGGTCAGCCGTTGTATGTAATGCTTTATGCAGCAGCGATAATTTTCTTCTGTTTCTTTTATACAGCGTTGGTGTTTAACCCTCGTGAAACAGCAGATAATTTGAAGAAGTCTGGTGCATTCGTACCCGGTATCCGCCCAGGTGAGCAGACAGCGAGATATATTGATAAAGTTATGACTAGACTTACCCTTGCGGGTGCTCTATATATTACCTTTATCTGTCTGATTCCACAGTTCATGATGATCGCTTGGAACGTACGTTTCTATTTTGGCGGTACATCACTACTAATCGTAGTGGTAGTTATCATGGACTTTATGGCACAGGTACAGACTCATCTGATGTCCCAACAGTATGATTCTGTGTTGAAGAAAGCAAATCTGAAAGGCTACGGCCGCTAATTCGGATTTCTATTTACGGAGTTTAGCAATGAAAGTTCGTGCTTCCGTTAAAACAATCTGCCGTAACTGCAAAGTGATCAAGCGTAACGGTGTCGTTCGCGTGATCTGTAGCAGTGAGCCAAAGCACAAACAGCGCCAAGGCTAATAAGCAGAAGTTTTTACTTGAAAAATAAGGTAGCGTCGCGTATATTCCACGACCTACCTTTTGCGTGCAAAAGAAGTAGTATACCGTAGTGTATCCTCACGGGCTTTGCTACGGATGATTTCTTATTAAAGTACTAGGAGTGAATAATGGCCCGTATAGCTGGCATTAACATTCCTGATCAAAAGCATTCTGTAATTGCATTAACTGCAATCTACGGTATTGGCAAAACTCGCGCTCAAGCTATTTTAGCTGACGTGGGTATCGCTGAAAATGTTAAGATCAGTGAACTAAACGAAGAGCAGATCGATCAACTGCGTGATGGTGTAGCTAAGTACACTGTAGAAGGTGATCTACGTCGTGAAGTATCCATGAACATCAAGCGTCTTATGGACCTTGGCTGTTTCCGTGGTCTTCGTCATCGTCGCAGTCTACCACTACGTGGACAGCGTACTAAAACCAACGCTCGCACCCGTAAGGGTCCGCGCAAGCCGATCAAGAAATAGTCGGATAAGGTAGAGTACAATGGCAAAACAACCAACTCGCGCGCGTAAGCGCGTACGCAAGCAAGTAGCTGATGGCGTAGCGCACATCCATGCTTCTTTTAATAATACAATCGTAACTATCACAGACCGCCAAGGCAATGCTCTTGCTTGGGCTACTGCTGGTGGTTCTGGTTTCCGTGGTTCTCGTAAATCTACTCCGTTCGCTGCACAGGTTGCTGCTGAACGTTGTGCTGAAATGGCTAAAGAATACGGTCTTAAGAACTTGGAAGTTATGGTTAAGGGTCCAGGTCCAGGTCGTGAATCTACTGTTCGCGCACTGAACGCTGCTGGTTACCGCATCACAAACATTGTTGATGCTACACCAATCCCTCATAACGGTTGTCGTCCACCTAAGAAACGTCGCGTTTAAGTTTCGTTTTTAGGAATATTGGAGAAGAATCATGGCAAGATATTTGGGCCCTAAGCTTAAGCTTAGCCGTCGCGAAGGCACTGACTTATTTCTTAAGTCTGGTGTACGTGCGATCGATACCAAGTGTAAAATTGATAACCCACCAGGTGTACACGGCGCTCGTCGCGGTCGTCTATCTGAGTATGGTGTTCAGCTTCGTGAGAAGCAAAAAGTTCGTCGTATGTACGGCGTTCTAGAAAAACAATTCCGTAACTACTACAAAGATGCTGCGCGCCTTAAAGGCAACACAGGTGAAAACCTGCTTCAGCTTCTTGAAGGTCGTCTTGATAACGTAGTTTACCGCATGGGCTTTGGCGCAACTCGCGCAGAATCTCGTCAGCTAGTTAGCCATAAAGCTATCCTAGTAAACGGTAAAGTTGTAAACGTTCCTTCTTTCAAAGTTGCGGCTAACGACGTTGTTTCAATTCGCGAGAAAGCTAAGAAGCAATCTCGTGTTAAAGCGGCTCTAGAAGTTGCTGAACAACGTGAAAAACCAACTTGGATTGAAGTAGATGCTGGCCAAATGGAAGGTACATTCAAGCGTATGCCTGAGCGTTCTGACCTATCAGCTGACATCAACGAACAATTGATCGTCGAGCTTTACTCTAAGTAAGGTTTAAACTAAAGAGAGGACACAATGCAGGGTTCTGTAACAGAATTTCTTAAGCCACGTCTTGTTGATATCGAACAGATCAATACGACACACGCAAAAGTAACTCTTGAGCCGTTAGAGCGTGGTTTCGGCCATACTCTTGGTAATGCACTTCGCCGTATTCTTCTATCTTCTATGCCGGGTTGTGCCGTAACAGAAGTAGAAATTGATGGCGTATTACACGAATACAGCACTAAAGAAGGCGTTCAAGAAGATGTTCTTGAAATTCTTCTAAACCTTAAAGGTTTGGCTGTACGCGTTGCCGAAGGCAAAGATGAAGTGTTTATTACGCTAAACAAATCAGGCTCGGGCCCTGTTGTTGCAGGTGACATCACCCATGATGGTGATGTGGAGATCGCTAACCCAGAACACGTTATTTGTCACCTAACGGATGACAACGCTGAGATCGCTATGCGTATCAAAGTAGAACGTGGTCGCGGTTATGTTCCGGCTTCAGCTCGAATCCATACCGAAGAAGATGAGCGTCCAATCGGTCGTTTGCTTGTCGACGCAACTTACAGCCCAGTAGACAAAATTGCCTACGCGGTTGAAGCGGCTCGTGTTGAGCAACGTACAGATCTAGACAAGCTTGTTATCGATATGGAAACGAACGGTACTCTAGAACCTGAGGAAGCTATCCGTCGCGCAGCAACTATTCTTGCTGAGCAATTGGATGCGTTTGTAGATCTTCGTGATGTACGAGTTCCTGAGGAGAAGGAAGAGAAGCCTGAATTCGATCCTATCCTACTGCGTCCTGTAGACGATCTTGAACTAACAGTTCGCTCTGCTAACTGTTTGAAGGCAGAAGCGATTCACTACATCGGTGATCTTGTACAGCGCACTGAGGTTGAGCTACTTAAAACGCCTAACCTTGGTAAGAAATCTCTTACAGAGATTAAAGATGTGCTAGCTTCACGTGGTCTTTCTCTAGGCATGCGTCTAGAAAACTGGCCACCAGCGTCAATCGCTGAAGATTAATCGAAAAGTTAGAAGGATTAGGTCATGCGCCATCGTAAAAGTGGTCGTCAACTCAACCGCAACAGCAGTCATCGCAAAGCGATGTTCAGCAACATGGCTAGCTCTCTTGTTCGTCACGAAGTTATCAAAACTACCGTGCCAAAAGCAAAAGAACTACGCCGCGTAATTGAGCCGTTGATTACCCTAGCTAAGACAGACAGTGTTGCTAACCGTCGTCTTGCATTTGCACGCACTCGTGATAACGAAGTTGTTGCAAAACTATTTAACGAACTAGGTCCACGTTTTGCTGCCCGTCAAGGCGGTTACACACGTATCCTAAAAGCTGGTTTCCGTACTGGCGATAAAGCTCCAATGGCATACATTGAGCTAGTTGATCGCCCAGAAGTAGCTGAAGAAGCTGCTGCTGAGTAATCAGAGTTCGTAATAGAACTAAAAGCCGAGCGTAATGCTCGGCTTTTTGCTTTTCTAGCATCACTATTTTTCTTTGCATCTCAATGTGATTTCAACTGTCAGCTCCATAATCTTCCCGCGTAAGTCACCCACAGTGGCATCAAGTGCAAGTTTCGGATGTGGCTAATTCCAAAGTCAGTCGTTCTTTTTGTCGGTATTTTTGGATCGTAGCGAGTACATATCTATCTATATCGGAATGCTATATCGGTATAGCTATCTCAGTATCGGCTTCTTATCAGCTGAACTAGGAAAGGGAGAGGATAGGTAGAATATAGGGAAGTGGGTAAGCTGTAATAAATGGGCCGGGAAAAGCTGGTCTTCTGGCTGGGGATAGGTGGAAAAATAGGGAGGAGAGGGAGAGACAGCGCCACAGATTCTGCAGCGCTGGAGGTCGAATTACAGAATAGCTAGTAGTTCAACTTCAAATACAAGTGCTGCGAAAGGAGGAATCGCTGCACCAGCACCACGCTCACCGTACGCAAGGTCTTGTGGGATGTATAGCTTCCACTTAGAACCTACAGGCATTAGTTGCAATGCTTCTACCCAACCTTTAATTACGCCCGTTACTGGGAATTCAGCTGGCTGGCCACGTGATACTGAGCTGTCGAAGACAGTGCCGTCAGTTAGTTCACCGTGGTAATGTACGCGTACTTGCTTGTCTGAAGTCGGAATTTCACCCGTACCTTCAGTTAGTACTTCGTATTGTAGACCAGACTCTAGCACTGAGATTTCAGGGCGAAGAGCGTTGTCTTTCAAAAATACTTCACCGTCAGCTGCCGCTACTTTTGCAGCTTCATTGCGAGCGGCTTCAGCGCGAGTTTGTAGCTCTTGCAATGCGTTGTTGATTTCGTCAACTTCGATTGCTGGCATATCACCAGTCAGTGCAGTTGCGATGCCTGCTGCAATCGCGTCTACGTTTAGACCTTCTAAACCACTGCCTGCAAGCTGTTGACCCATTTGAAGGCCGATACCGTAGCTTGCTTTTTGTTCGACTGACTCAAGTTTTACGTCTGACATGACTGTTTCTCTTCATTTTACAAAACGGAGCGAAGAGGATACCAGTTACTCGAGTGAGATGATATGCCAAGCCAAGGGAATTGGCGTTATCCGAAGTTGGTGTGATTAACATCATAGCGCGTACCGCACGACCATCGCGAATTGACCTATACCTTACGTATCTTATTGAGTTTTCCTATACTCGAAGCGTGTCTGTTTTTATACTGGTACCAAAGAGGTTTGGAGATAAACAGCGATGAATCGTCGAAAGGCAAAACCTGCACAGCAAGACCACGTCGAATTGCTCAAAGTAAAGTGGCAGAGCATTGAGTGGCAAAAATTCACTTTTTCTCCTCGAGGTGCATGGCAGAGTCTGCCAAAACTTCACCGACGCTCGCTCAGTGTATTAATCCCAGTCGTGGTGCTGCTTGCCGTTATGCCCACAATGAAAGATGAGCAGCAACAAATTCAACCCGATCCGAATCAACGCATGTCGCTGACGATTGATCCTCAGAGCTTGAGTGATCAAGCAAGCAGCAACACCGACGCCCAGCAGATCACGAGTCAATCTAAAGCGAAGAAGACTTGGCGGAACTATACCGTAAAAAGCGGTGATACCTTGGCTAACGTTTTTCGTGAGAACGGATTATCGATGTCAGATCTGCATGCGCTAGTAAAGGTGGAAGGGACTGGCAGTCCGTTGAGCCATATTAGAAAAGGACAACTAGTTCGCTATAAATTGTTGTCGGATGGCCAATTAGATATGTTGCAGCTAGAAAAGCCTACCGGCTCGATTATCTTTTTCCGTTTGTCCAATGGCGGATTTGCTCGGCAATAATTTAGCCACTCAGAAAGTTAATGACCCAGTAACTCATTAACTCAGCAACCAGAAAGCGAATATCCGTTAGATATTCGTTTTTTCTATTACCAATACTATATTCGCATTTCCCCTCAAAGCTAAGCCAAGACATACTTTTACTAATCAGGTTGGGGGAGGTTATGGATGGGCTTACAAAACAAAATTGAGTTAGGGTCGGCACAGTCAACTGACGGGCGCAGTGCTAGTCATCGTGACGTGACAGGCACGACTGGCCCGCTACGTAGTGGAGAGGTTGCGATAGTTGGGGCAGGGCCAGGCGATCCTGAATTACTGACGCTGAAAGCCTATAACTTGCTCCTCAGTGCAGATGTTGTGTTGTACGATTACCTTGTAGCGGCGGAGATACTGGCGTTGGTTAAGACGAATACCCATCTTGTTTGTGTTGGCAAGCGTGCCGGAAAGCATAAGGTGGGGCAGCAACAAACTAACCAATGGCTAATTGATTATGCTCGGCAAGGGAAAAAAGTCGTGCGCCTGAAAGGCGGCGACCCCTTTATGTTTGGTCGTGGCGGCGAAGAAGTCGCAGAACTGGTTGCAGCGGGCATATGTTTTCAGGTGGTCCCGGGCATTACCTCAGCAAGCGGGGCCTCAGCCTATGCCGGCCTGCCTCTCACCCATAGAGACTACGCTCAATCGGTGACTTTTGTTACTGGTCACCAGCAAGGTAGTGGTGGCGAACTGGATTGGCATACGATGTCGCGCCCCAATCAAACGTTGGTGATATATATGGGAGTGGCTAAGGCATCTTTGATGCAGAAACAGTTGCTTGAAAATGGCCGTTCGGCAGACACCCCTGTGGCAATTATAGCCAAGGCAACTCAGCCCAGTCAGCAAATATGGGTGGGGAGGCTAGATCAATTATCTGATTTGGCTGATGGCGCCTGCACACCTGCGTTAATTATTGTCGGAGAGGTAGTGTCTTTGGCAGAAAGTCAGCAGTGGTTAGAAAGTTCACGCTGGGTAAGTGCACCGACAACTGTAGAGCTTTTTACTCACACAATTTGATCGACACTTTGGCTATCGGCTTGTAGGGTAAATTTCTGACTCAAGACGGCAACCATCTGATCATAGTATTTCATACTGGGCTTATTGCCGAGTAGCTTACACAGCTCATTACCCATTGGGCTAAATCGATAATAGAGCAGTTTTACGCCTTTACTCATCGGTTGCAGGGAAAGACTTTTTCCTTGGTAAGTAACCACTAATGGTGGCTCAAATTCTATCTCTCCTGATTCAAGCTCAGTGCCATGCAGTAGACCTAGCTCAATTAAGACTAATAAGCTCGAGTAGGGCAATTTAAAATTACCAATATTAATGTTCACAGTAGACAAGCGCTTCCCGAAGCTGAAAATACTGCCTTGTGCTTTGTAGCCGACAAGGAGCTTTTGGCTACCGTCTCCGCCAAAGCTGCAAGCGAGAGACGCGGCGCGTTGCAGAATTTGCGCCTCTTTCGACGTCATGTCTTGTAGCACTTGCAACGCTTTCATGGAAGTGGATCCCGGGTTGGTAACTTCTCTTTTTAATACCTGTGCCCATAAGCGCTGCATAGCAGGATTGTGGATGTGCTGCGCCATATCAAAAAAACGCAGTAACCAGTCGTGATCAGGATCTCCTGCCGTTTCGTCTTTGCAGCATGCATGTGAGTATTTCAATATTTGCTCTAGATTACGCTGCCTTTGTTCTTTTTGCTGCTTTTCTCTTTCTATCGCTCGGTCGAGTGTGGTGTTGGTCAGTGCCTCTTTTTGCAGTAAGGCATCTAAGCCGTTGTCCGCGGCAATATTAAGAATACGGCTGGCACTGTCTTTGATGTAATTGGATTTCTTTTCTTGCTGACCACTGGCTTGAGCATCGTGTTCAAGAGTAACGGATTTGTTCTTTTCTACCATGGCTCAGGCCTGCTTATCTTTCGAGGTGACATTTTCCCTGTATGTGTTCAACGAGCTGTCATTGATAAGTTTAGCTACTGATGAATCAGGATATAAATGGATGATTATAAAAAGAATAGCTAATTGGTAGTAATTGGCAAGTGAATGCCAACCCGTAATAGGTGATTGGCATTAAAAGATGAGAGTTGGCTAGCCTGATGGGTATCTCTTATAGGTTGGCTTTGACTAGTTGCAGCACTTCATTCACTTGCTGTTTGTCGAGGGCCCCTTGTTTTACAAACAAGATTTTTCCTTTCTTGTTCAGCACTATAATTGCCGAGGACTCTTCTTTTAGGTGCCAAGCTTTGGCAACGACACCATGTTCATCAAGTACAATCGAAGACCAAGGGTACTCTTTTTTGCTGTCCTCAGTTTTGGATTTGACGAAAGATCCCGTTCCCCATATTGCATCGTCTTGGTTGATGATGGTCGTGGTTTGATATTTTTCGGTTGGGAATTGGCTGGCGGTAATCGCTTTCATGAGTGGCTGATTGAGCTCTTTGGCACTGGAGCGGCCGGCGATGGCTTGCACGACTCGTACTTTGCCAAGCATATCTTCGCTGTTCCAATTTTTGTAGGATTCATCGCCATCGCGCAAGACGATTTGGCCATATTCCTTAACGGAAATTGTTGGTAGGCTCTCGCCAGTGGTTAGTGAGGATGCTTGTGCCATAAACGGCGACAAAGCGGCTAAGGAGACGACGGCTGCCAGTAGTGTTTTTTTCATAAGGTGCTCTCCAACAAAAAGGAACACCGAGTATAAGTCCAATGTACGCCAGCTAGGCGATATAAGCGTAAAAATATGAACCGAGCAAGAAATGAACTGAAAATGTAATTGAGTGATTACTCTATATTGTTGTTTGCGGGTTTCAGATCTTCGCTCTTACTCGGTGAGAACCTTCGTGGGCCTCTATTCCGGTGGAAAACACACACCAGTCCCGCCAATTCCGCAGTAGCCTTGCGGGTTCTTAGCTAAATACTGCTGGTGGTATTCTTCGGCAAAGTAATATTGGCTTACCGGTACAATCTCCGTTGAGATTCTTGGGCGGCCTTCAGCTAGTAAAAGCTCTTGATATTGCGCTTTAGACTCTTTTGCAAGGCGAGCTTGTTCGTCACTATAAGTTAATACCATTGAGCGGTATTGGCTGCCAATGTCGTTACCTTGTTGCATTCCTTGTGTGGGGTTGTGGCTTTGCCAAAATTGTTTGAGGATCTCGGAAAGTGCGATCTTAGCCGGATCAAAGGTGATCTGCACCACTTCCGCATGACCTGTTTGACCTGAACAGACTTCTTGGTATGTTGGATTTTCGGTGTAACCGCCCGCATAACCCACAGACGTGGTATGGACGCCGTCAAGTTTCCAAAAGAGTCGCTCTGCCCCCCAAAAACAGCCCATTCCAACGAGAATCTGCTGATGGTGAGCCGCAGGCATTGCAGTATAAGACGTTTGGTTAACGAAATGACGACCAGATACAGATATGGCATCTGTACGTCCTGGCAGCGCTTGTTGTGCATGGATCAAAGTATGTTTATTGGGCATGGAACACCTTACGGGTTGAAGAAAAACAATGAATCGAGCATTTCCTTGACGCTAGAATGGCAAGTTCAGGTTATGATGAATAGATAGACCTATACTGCCAGAGTTCGCTTTCATTAGGACATGAAAAAAACCTTGTTTCCAGCTGTGATGACGGTATTGATGACGCCTGCTACGGTATTTGCGCAGGATATTACGCTGTCGGTACAAGGGCTAGAAGGCGCGCTGAAAAAAAATGCCGAGGCCTACCTTGCCGCCATTCCAAGTAATGAACACAGCGTTTCGTTGCGTTTTCAGGGTCGGTTGCAAAAAAGCTTAAATCAGTCGCTAAATGCCTTGGGTTATTATCACGCCAAATTCCACTTTCAGATCGAAGATTCCGGCCAGCGGTTGGTGATTCAGATTACCCCAGGACCTCCAACTCGCATCAAGCAATTAGACATTCAGATCAGTGGAGAGGCGCAACACGATACCGATTTTAAACGCTTGCTAGAAAGCAGCGGTTTAAAAGTGGGTGAGGTGCTCAATCAAGGTCAGTATGATGCGCTAAAGAGCGCTATTCGTAATCTCGCTTTGCAAAAGGGATATTTCGACGGCAAATTTAACCAAGCTCAACTAGAAGTCTCCCCTGGCAATAACCAAGCGTCTATCCACCTTCATTATGCTAGCGGCCAGCGCAGCCAGTTTGGCGCGACCACGATAACTGGCAGCCAAATTCAGTTTTCACGAGTCAAATCACTACAGCCTTATCAGAAAGGCGATCCCTATTTGGCCTCCGATATCACCAAGCTTTATCGAAATTTGGCGGCGACGGATTGGTTTTCGTCTGTTGTGGTTACCCCCGATTTATCTCAGAGTCAGGCCGACAATGAAATACCAATCAAAGTGGTATTGGCTCCAGAAACCAAAAACAAGTTGGAAACAGGGTTGGGGTATTCTACCGACGTTGGCGTTCGAGGAACGTTGAAATGGAATAAACCTTGGGTGAATGATAAAGGCGACAGTTTTACCAGCGGCTTTTCGTTATCTAAACCAGAGCAGGAGGTGACATTCGGCTATCGTATGCCGTTGGCTAATGTGTGGCGAGATTATTACTTACTGCAATACGGTATGAAAAAAGTCGATAATCTTGATACCGACAGTTTGGAATCAAACCTATCGTTCGGCCGTCACTGGACATTAGATAATGGTTGGCACCGTACGTTGCGGATTCGTTATTTAGTGGAAAACTACCAACAAGGCTTACAAGACGATGTTGGCCAGTTCGTGATGCCGGGGATCGCGTTTTCACGCACGCGCAGTCGAGGCGGGGCGATGCCCACTTGGGCAGATTCTCAATCGCTGTCGCTGGAATATGGCGATTCGGCGTTGGCATCAGAAACACGAGTATTGAGGGTTCAAGGAGGATCATCTTGGATTCGTAGCTTAGGGCAAAATCAGCGTGGTTTGTTTAGGCTGGATGCGGGGGCTAATATCACTGAACAATTTGATAAGCTTTCTCCCTCTCTCCGCTTTTTTGCTGGTGGTGACAACAGCATCCGCGGTTACAGTTACGATTCTATTTCGCCAACAGATGACAGCGGTGCTCTGACAGGGGGTAAATACTTGCTGACCACCTCATTGGAATATCAACACAGAATTGTCGGCAATTGGTGGGGGGCGCTCTTTTATGATTATGGTGATGCGTTTACCGACTCGCCAGATTTTAAACGCGGCACAGGGTTCGGTTTGCGCTGGGCATCTCCGGTAGGCCCAGTCCGATTGGATTTCGCATGGGGGCTGGACGCTCCGTTTGGCACTGCATTCCGATTGCACTTCTCCCTAGGCCCCGAGTTATGAGCACAGTATGAGCATAGTAAAATGGGGTTCGCGGGGTTGTCGCTATCTGGCATTTATGGGCCTGTCTTTACTTCTATTACTGGCTCTAGTGGTCTTTGTCATCGGCTATACCCCAAGCGGCTTGCAGCTTGTGCGTTGGAGCGCCAATAAATGGCTGCCACAACTTCATATTGACCAAGTGGAAGGGGCTTTGTTAACAAAAGCAACGCTGCAAGGAGTACGTTGGTACGACTCTCAGCAAGGCGTTGATCTGCACGCGCACCAATTTTCATTGGCGATTCAAGCGAGTTGTTTACTGCGCGGTGAAGTGTGTATCCACAGTGTGGCGCTAGAGGGCGTGCAATTGCACATAGTGAAAGTGACGCGCTCTACACCTGATACTGCTAGTTCTGCATCTAGTCCGGTGACTTTTCCGGTTCCGGTACGGATTGATGAACTGAGCTTGGCGAACATAAGCTTGTCGGTTTTTGGCAATCAGATTGATTTAAAAAACTTACACAGCGCGGGCTTGTTGCAAGGGCGGCAAATTGATCTCGCGCCGACTAAGGTGCAAGGGTTGTCGATTACTCTGCCTCACAGCAGCCAAGAGGCGGCTAGCACACAGCCGCCATCGTCTGAAACACACCAACAACCCCTCGTGCTACCAGAGATCGAATTACCAGTAGCAATCAATCTTAAGCGGCTAGAGATGGATCAATTGGCTGTTCACCAAGCCAATACCCATTGGCAGGTAGAAAAGCTGGTGTTAGTCGGGCGAGCCGCTGGACATAAAATTAATGTTCAGCAACTGTCGGTAGTGATGCCGCAGTTTACTGGCGACCTTCACGGTCATGTGTTGCTGACCAATGATTACCCGCTAGCAATAAGCGCCGATATAAACTGGCAACAGAACCCATTTTCTGGGCAAAAGTCGCAGCTGTCGTTGTCGGGTAACTTGGCGAAGCTACAGTTAAAAAGTCACTGGCAAGGCCCACTAACCGCTAACTTAACAGCTTCGGTGAATACCCTTCAACCGAACATACCCTTCGATATCCATCTTTCCGATGTGCTTAGTCAGTGGCCCTTACAAGGGCTGCACGAATACCAGCTGGCGATACACAGGTTAACGGCTCGTGGTGATTTAACAGCGTATCGGCTTAATATGGCTGGGAAAGTATCGGGTAAACAAGTGCCCCCGAGTCAATTCTCACTGCAAGGCACGGGAAGCCGTAGCCAGCTGTCTCTTGGTAAGATTCAACTCTCATCATTGGGGGGAGAAGTAACGGGTAAGGCTAGCATCAACTGGCAGTCGTTGCTGCGTTGGCAAAGTCAGCTGCAACTCCAGCATCTAAACTTTTCTGAGCAATGGCCTGAGTGGGCGAGTGATATTAGTGGCCAAATTCAGACCAGTGGCTCTTTGACATCCCAAGGGGGGTGGCAGCTAGAGGTGCCGAAACTGGCCTTAAATGGCACGCTGCGCCATCAAGCCTTTGCGTTGTTCGGTGGCGTTAAGGCATCCGATAAAACGGGAGGGGGCCACTACCTAGTGACGACGCCGCAGCTGAGATTGGAACAAGGGAAAAATTCGCTGTCATTGATGGGAGAATTAGGTCGTCACTGGAATATGCTCTTCAGGTTTAACGCGCAAGACTTGGCGATTTCTTTGCCAGATGCGCAAGGTAGCTTAGTAGGAACAGTGAGAGTGACAGAGCCGTTGGCGACACCAAAAGTGAGTGTGAATTTACTAGCGAAGTCACTGGCATGGAATCAGCAAATCGCGATAAAACAATTGCAGCTGCAGGGTGTGGTCTCGCCTATGTCTGACGATAGCACCAATCTGACTTTACGCGCGCAACAAATTCATTATCAACAGCGAGTGATTCGCCAGCTGGATGCGAAACTATCTGGAACTTTGACCGAGCAGCAACTCACAATGTCGGTGAAGGCCGATAAGCTTTCAGGGGCATTAAAGCTGACAGGAGGTTACCAAGCGACACCGGCGCCTATTTGGCATGGTCAGCTGATGAAAATGTCACTTAAATCGGCCCTAGGAACTTGGCGACTCGATAGCCAACCTAAGATTGATGTATCACCCAAATTAAAACAAGTGACCGTCTCGGCGCATTGTTGGCGCAATGGGCAGTCTTCACTTTGTTTAGACAAAAAAGCCAATATTGGACCGAAAGGCCAAGTTCATCTATCGGCCCACAAGCTTGATTTACATCAGCTCGCTGTTTTGACGCCACCCGACGTTGATTTTTCTGGTTTAGCTGAGGCCTCCCTTGACCTAGCTTGGGGGGAAAAATCATCACCTAGTTTGGCTTTGTATGTCGCCATGCCTAAGGGAGAAATCATCCAGTCTCAATTAGGGAACTCACAACCGAATAAGCCGCCGCTGGTGATGGGTTGGAACAAAATTGAGTTCGATGCCAAAGTGGACAACAACACACTAACCGCAAATTGGGCAGCGGATCTGGCCAGTAATGGAGATCTGAAAGGCAATATTGTCATTGGTGATCTTGATAGTAAAAATAAAGTGCTAAACGGGGTGGTGCAGGCGAAAAACTTGAATCTTACCCCACTGAAACCCTTACTTGGCGCATACAGTGACGTTAAAGCCGAGATCAATGCCGATGTCCGCTTGCAAGGTGATTTACAAAACCCTAAATTGTTTGGCCAGTTTACGGCAGACAAGATTGCAGTGACGGGAGATATTTCTCCCGTGGATGTGCAGTCTGGCAACGTACGTATCGACTTTCTCGGTAGGCAGTCACGAGTTCACGGGGAAATTACCACCGACGATGGCAAGCTCAATCTAGCTGGTGGTGCTAAGTGGCAGAGCTTGTCATCTTGGTCGGCGCAAGCCAAGGTTAATTCGACAGGTTTGCAGGTCGATGTTCCTCCTATGGCCAAATTGAAAGTGGTCCCAGATCTGACCATGAGCGTCACGCCAACATTGGCGAAAATAACAGGCAATATTGCCATTCCCTCGGGGGCGATCACGGTTGATAAATTGCCACCAAACGCGGTGAAAATATCAAAAGATCAAGTGATTTTGTCTGATAGTCGTGGTGTTCAATCAGCACGAAAATCGTCAGCGATGAAAATTGAATCCAAGGTGAAAATTTCGATTGGTGACAAGGTGGCACTGTCGGCATTTGGTTTGAACAGTGATTTGTCTGGCGAGCTCGATGTGACGCAAAATGATAAAGGTCCATTCATCGTTGGCACGGTGAATTTACTGAATGGTTCCTACCGCTCATTTGGTCAAGATTTGACGATCACTAAAGGTAAAGTTCTATTTAGCGGGCCAGTAGATAAGCCGTATGTAGAGATAACGGCGATACGTAACCCTGATAACACGCAAGATAGCGTAACTGCGGGCATTAAAGTCACAGGACCAAGTGATGAACCTGTAGTCACGGTATTCTCCGATCCCAGTATGCCACAAGCCAATGCGCTCTCTTACTTACTACGTGGCCAAAATCTAGATACGCAAACGGGCGATAGCGCAATGGCGACGACATTGATCGGGATGAGCTTGGCCAAAAGCGGCCACCTTGTAGGCCAATTAGGCCAAGCGGTCGGCGTACAAGACTTGCAGCTGAACACCACCGGCTCTGGCGATAGTTCGCAAGTCATGGTCAGTGGTTATGTTCTGCCGCACTTACAAGTGAAATATGGCGTCGGAATTTTCGATCAGGTAGGAGAGTTTACGGTGCGTTATCAATTGATCTCCAACCTCTATTTGGAGGCGGTCTCTGGGTTAGACAGTGCTGTGGATGTGCTATATCAATTTGAATTTGATTGAGCCAAATTGGAGGCAATTATGTTACATCAGGTGTGGGTTTATGGGAGCTTACGAAGAGGTGAACTCAATCATCACTACCTAGAAGATGCTAAGTACTTAGGGACTTACAGTACGCCCGCCTGCTATACCTTATATGATCTTGGCGAATACCCAGCACTTGTGCCAGATGGGGAGACTTCCGTGATTGGGGAAGTCTACGCAGTTAACGAAAAGACACTCGGCAAGCTGGATGAATTGGAAGAAGTGCCGATTGAGTTTCGACGTGAAACGATAGAGACGATATACGGAAAAGTATGGGTTTACCTATATCAACAAAACCAACAGAGTTCTCAGGGTAAAAAAGATAGGTTACTCCGTGAAGTGAGTTCGGGAAATTGGTGCTGCCGTAAAAAGAGATAGAAGAGCATTAGCCCATTGACGGCCCTTCCGTTTCTTTAAGCTTATCTAAACAATATGTTAATGCTTCATCATAAGAAAAAAAGTAACGTAATATTGGTTGATTATTGAAACCTTGTTCGACGGCAAAACGTTGCATTTTGTTGGTGAAAACTAGCGAGTAAAGAAGGCAGTTGTGCTCCGACATCCAGTTGATTAAAAAGTTGGTGGCTTCCCAAAAATCTGGAGGAGCTAACTCCCAATCACGGCAGTCGATGAGGGCAACCCACGGCTTATCGAACCCTCCCTGAGAGGAATTAACCAGCTCATTCATTTCCTTGAACCAAATTTCACAGGCTTCACTATTGGTCGCGCCGTCGACTTTTGAATACAGCACACGGTTTTCAAAGGTTAATGTCCATAAGCCATGCACATTTTTTGATTTCATCGCGTTGCACCTCTTGATTCGAGCTTTACAGGTAAAGTATATACCAAGGCTTTTCTTAGTGGGTATGCATCTTCAGGGAATGAGTTCTAGAAAACAGCTGACAAAAAAAAAGAGCCACCAAGGGCTCTTTTTTAATCGGTGAGATGCAGTCAGGGTTACTTCTGTGCACGCTCGTAAGAGGTCAGGATTTCTTGGCGAGCGGCGTCAATGTCTGCCCAGCCGTCAACTTTTACCCATTTACCTACTTCTAGCTCTTTATAGCGCTCGAAGAACTGGGTAATTTGCGCTTTCATGAGATCGGGAATGTCGTCAACGTTTTGAATGTGATCGTATTCTTTGGAAAGCTTGGTATGTGGAACCGCAAACACTTTCGCATCTTCGCCAGATTCATCCGTCATTTTTAGTACGCCGACAGGGCGGCAGCGAATGACAGAACCAGGCATGAGTGGGTAGGGCGTAGGTACCAATACGTCGACAGGATCGCCGTCTAGCGAGAGGGTGTTGTTCACATAACCATAGTTACATGGATAGAACATCGGCGCTGACATAAAACGGTCGACAAATACGGCGCCAGAATCTTTATCGACTTCATATTTGATTGGGTCAGCATTGGCTGGGATTTCGATCACAACGTACAGATCATCTGGAAGAGATTTACCAGCTGGGACATCATTTAAGCTCATATGAGGTTCCTTTTAACATGATTGTTATTTGATAGTCGGCCATTAAAGTAATGGTTTTTCACCGCTGTGTATAGAGACTAGCAGTATGGCCGACATCATCGTGGGCTTATTCGTCTCTAAACTTTTCTAGAAATTCTTCGACTTTACTGACCATGTTTTTTGAGCCAACAAAAAATGGCACTCGCTGGTGCAACTCAGTTGGGGTGAGATCTAAAATGCGATTGATACCATCGGATGCGGTGCCGCCTGCTTGTTCAATCAAGAAGGCCATAGGGTTGCACTCATACAATAATCGGAGTTTGCCATTTGGGTAGCTTTGCGTGCTTGGATACAGGTAAATACCACCTTTGAGTAAGTTGCGGTGAAAATCGGAAACCAATGAGCCGATGTAGCGAGACGTATAGGGACGGTTCTCTTCCGGTTTGTTTTCTTGGCAATATTTGATGTATTTCTTTACACCAGTCGGGAAGCGAATGTAGTTCCCTTCGTTGATGGAATAAATAAGACCATCATCTGGAACCATCATATTTTCGTGTGACAGGCAGAAAGTGCCGAGTGATGGGTCATAGGTAAAGCCGTTGACGCCGTTCCCGGTGGTGTAAACCAACATGGTTGAAGAGCCATATATCACGTAACCCGCTGCGACTTGCTTGTTTCCAGGTTGCAGAAAGTCTTCTTCGACTGCAGGCGTTCCGACTGGTGATACGCGACGATAGATGGAGAAGATGGTACCGACCGACACATTCACATCAATGTTGGATGAGCCATCGAGAGGGTCCATCAACACCACATATTTAGCGTTTTGGTTGAGTTCTTTATTAAACGCAACCGCTTCGTCCTCTTCTTCACTCGCAACGCCGCAAACTTGGTCTCGAGCTTCTAAGGCCGCTTTAAATTTATCATTGGCGTAAACGTCGAGTTTTTGTTGTTGTTCGCCTTGAACGTTGTCGGTGCCCATTGCACCCGTAATGTCGACTAAACCCGCTTTATTGATTTCTCGGTTAACAATCTTGGCGGCAAGACGAATGGAGGAGAGCAGAGAAGAAAGATCGCCGCTCGCATGTGGGAAGTCTGCTTGCTTTTCAACAATAAACTCACCAAGAGTGCGTAGTTCTGACATTTTGTTTCCTTAATTTTTTATCGGCATGGAAGTTGAAGTTCGGCGCAGATACCACGATCTACGCCGACGCCAACGTTTGCATAGTGTATGTGGGGAAACTTTTTATTGGTAATAAACTAACTGACCGAGATCTCACTTTGTCACTCGTGTTGCATGAAATGTTCAACTCTCTCGCAATTGAGACCTAAATAGAGATAATAGAAGGAATTTTTTATCCTTTGGTGGTGGTTATGCATATTCACATTTTGGGCATTTGTGGCACTTTCATGGGCGGTGCAGCGGTTTTGGCACGCCAAATGGGGCATAAAGTAACGGGCAGCGATGCGAACGTTTATCCACCCATGAGCACTTTATTGGAGTCACAGGGCATCGAGATCATTGAAGGCTTTGATGTGTCTCAACTGAGCCCAGAACCCGATTTAGTGGTGATAGGCAATGCGCTGAGCCGAGGTAACCCTTGCGTAGAGCACGTGCTGAATTCGAATTTGCGTTATACCTCAGGGCCGCAATGGCTGCATGAGTTCTTGCTTAAAGACCGATGGGTTCTTGCGGTATCGGGTACCCACGGAAAAACCACCACGGCGAGTATGCTAGCGTGGATTTTAGAGGATTGTCATTACCAGCCGGGCTTTTTGGTTGGCGGCGTGTTAGGTAACTTTGGCGTTTCGGCCAGACTAGGTGATAGCATGTTTTTCGTCGTTGAAGCGGATGAGTACGACAGTGCCTTTTTCGATAAGCGATCTAAATTTATTCATTATCATCCGCGAACGTTAGTGATCAACAATCTCGAATTTGATCACGCCGATATTTTTGACGATCTTGAAGCGGTCAAGCGTCAGTTCCATCATCTAGTGCGTACAGTACCCAGTAACGGCCAGATTCTTTCCCCTGCTCACGATGCGGCGATCGATGATGTGTTGAGCCGAGGGTGTTGGAGTGAGCGGGTGACCGCTGGAAAGGATGCTGGATGGAGCGCAGATAAGCTGCAGGCTGATGGCTCTCAATTCAACGTGCGCCTTGATGGCGAGCTTGTTGGCCAAGTGACGTGGGATCTGATTGGCGATCATAATATTGCCAATGCGTTGATGGCGATAGGCGCAGCAAGGCATGTTGGGGTAACGCCTGATTTAGCTTGTGAGGCTTTACAATCGTTTATCAATACTAAGCGCCGTTTGGAGCTCATTGGTCAAATCAAGGATATTTGTGTCTACGACGATTTCGCTCACCATCCAACGGCGGTCGCGACGACTATGCAGGCAATGCGCGATAAGGTTGGCCGCAATAAGGTCATCGCTGTTCTAGAGCCTCGTTCAGCCACCATGAAACGTGGCGTGCATAAAGAGACACTCGCGGCATCGTTGCATCATGCTGACTCGGTTTACCTGTATCAACCAGAAACGATAGCTTGGTCAGTGGAAGAAATTGCGGCACAATGCGCGCAGCCGGCGCAGGTGAGTAATAGCGTCGAGCAAATTGTTGCTAAAATTACTGCAGAAGCTCAACCCGGTGATCACATCGTGGTGATGAGCAACGGCGGCTTTGAAGGGATACACCAAAAGCTGATCACTGCCCTGACGAACGAATAGAACGATCATGATTCAAACGACTGAAAAAAACATTACCCTAGCATTTACTGGTGCCTCTGGTGCCCCATATGGCTTGCGTTTATTGCAGTCGTTATTGGCCGCCGAATATCGAGTGTATTTACTGATATCTTCTGCGGCGAGAGTCGTGTTTGCCACTGAGCAAAATTTGAAATTACCGAGTGGGCCAGAAGCGGCGCACAAAGTTTTGGTGGAACATTTAGGCTGTCAGCCAGAGAAATTAGTGGTTTGTGGAAAGGACGATTGGTTTTCTCCTGTTGCTTCTGGTTCAGCCGCGCCGAAGCAAATGGTGATTTGCCCATGCTCGGCGGGCAGTGTGGCATCTATTGCTCATGGTATTTCGGACAATTTAATTGAGCGCGCAGCTGACGTTGTCCTCAAAGAGCGCGGACAGCTATTATTAGTCGTCCGCGAATCCCCCTTTTCTACCCTACACCTTGAAAATATGCACAAGCTGTCGCAAATGGGCGTGACCATCATGCCTGCTTCACCGGGTTTTTATCATCACCCAAAATCTATTGAAGACTTAGTCGACTTTATGGTTGCTCGTGTGCTTGACCATTTAGGCATTGAACAGCAGCTGGTGGCTCGCTGGGGCTATGATCAGCGTTAAATATTTATCTGACAGCGTCAAATGCCTGTCTGTCAGTGTTAAATACTGGTCTGTCAGTGGCGAAACTCGCTAATACCCATTACAATCCGTTGCAACTCATCGGGGAGCTAGGGCCAATTCACCTATTAGGGTGAAATGTTGGCGCCGGCTGAGATCAAGCAAGGCTTGGGACCCGCATGTCACCTGAACCAGATAATGCTGGCGTAGGGATTGAGTTAGGAGACGGGGCTGGCACTATCCCATTCCTATCTCCATTCATGCGCCGCTCATAATACGGAGAGCGAGCAGTGAAGAAACGTTTACAGCGAATGGCAATCGCCATTCTCACCCCATTGATGACCTTATCATTTTCTAGTTTTGCCCAAGCCGACGCCGGAAAAACCTTAACCGTTTATACCTACGATTCATTTGCCGCCGATTGGGGCCCAGGTCCTGCGATCAAAAAAGCTTTCGAGAAGAAATATAACTGCACGTTGAAATACGTCACGTTAGATGATGGTGTCTCCATTTTGAATCGTCTGCGCTTGGAAGGTGATAACACCAAAGCGGATGTGGTTTTAGGGCTCGACAATAGCTTAACGACTGCGGCAGAGAAAACGGGTTTGCTAGCGCCAAGTGGAGTGGATACGTCAGGGGTCACCATTCCGGGCGGTTGGCATGACAAAACATTCGTTCCTTACGACTACGGTTACTTTGCTTTTGTTTACAATAAAGACAAACTAAAGAACCCACCTAAGAGCCTGAAAGAGCTGGTAGAAAAACGTAACGACATTAAAATCATCTATCAAGATCCTCGTACTTCGACTCCGGGGCAAGGCTTGTTGCTATGGATGAAAGCAGTATACGGCGATAAAGCGGGTGCAGCTTGGCAGCAGCTGGCGAAGAAAACGGTTACGGTCACGAAAGGGTGGTCGGAGGCGTATTCTATGTTCTTAAAAGGCGAGTCAGACATGGTGCTGTCTTACACGACATCCCCCGCTTATCACTTGATTGAAGAGCATGACAACAAATACGCGGCAGCGAATTTCTCTGAGGGTGACTATATCCAAGTTGAAGTGGCGGCGAAAATAAAAAACAGTCAACACCCGAAATTGGCTGATGAGTTTATGCACTTTATTTTGAGTAAGTCTTTCCAATCTACTATTCCAACAGGTAACTGGATGTATCCGGTGACGAATATTCCCCTGCCAAAAGGCTTTGACACTTTGACTCGCCCGACGCACACACTCAGTTTCCCTGCTCAAGAAGTATCTAAGATGCGTAAGACTTGGATTCGTGAGTGGCAAAATGCGCTGGCCAATTAAAGAGAAGTGTAAGGTAATAGTTTGAACCGCATTCCTAAAATTGGCTTATGGGTCGCGATCATTATCGTGACCTTTGTTATCGCCGCCTTAGCGGCTTTGGTGGTACATGCGCCATCGTTGCACCTTGGGGCCGTTTGGCAAGACCCTTATTTTCGCCATGTTACCTTATTCAGCTTTTATCAGGCGCTACTCTCGACCAGTTTAAGTGTCGGCTTGGCGATCCCGGTGTCGCACGCTTTGTATCGCCGCCGCTTTAAAGGTCGCTCGTGGCTACTGAAATTGTTTGCCACTACTTTGGTGCTCCCCGTATTAGTGGGCGTATTTGGCATAGTGTCTATTTACGGCAATAGTGGCGTTTTGGCGATATGGATGCATAAGGTGGATTTGTCGTTACCCTTTTCCATTTATGGTCTGCAGGGTATTTTGCTGGCACATGTATTTTTCAATTTGCCCTACGCGAGCCGATTGCTGCTACAAGCATTAGAAACGGTACCGGCTGAACAACATAAGCTGTGCGCCCATTTAGGGATGAGCCATTGGCATAAGTTCAAATGGGTCGAGTGGCCGAGAGTTCGGCAGCAATTACCGCACGTGGTGGGGTTAGTGTTTATGCTGTGCTTTACCAGTTTTGCGACGGTTATGGCATTGGGCGGTGGCCCTAAAGCCACGACTATTGAGCTGGCGATATATCAAGCGATTAAGTTTGATTTCGATTTGCAGTCGGGCGCATTACTTTCCGTGTGGCAAATACTGCTGTGTGGCACCTTGGCGTTTGCGATACAACGACTGGCGAAACCTTTGCCTGTGGTATCGGGCAGCCAGAGTAAAGCGTCACCATTGCTGACGGATAGCCTGAAAGCGAAATGTTGGGATAGCTTTTGGATAGGCTTGGTCTGCTTGCTAGTATTGCCGCCACTCTTAATGGTGATCATCAGCGGTCTTAACTCAGATCTGCTGGAAGTACTGTCAAACAGTGCGTTTTGGCTGGCGGCTTGGTCATCGGTGAAGGTGGCAGGATTGGCCGCGATCATCGCTTTATTCTTTGGCTTTTCCATTTTGACGACCAGCCGTGCTTGGCGAGTTAATTTTCAAAGCATCAAAGCGGATCAAATAGAGTTGATTGGCACCATTATTCTCGTGACGCCGGGGTTGGTGATCAGTACTGGGCTGTTTTTGTTAATTCGCAGCGTTGCCAACGCCTTTAACTACGCGTTTATTGTTGTGGTGCTGGTGAACGCTTTGATGGCTTTGCCTTATGTGATTAAAAACTTGTCACAGCCGATGCTGCATGTCGCGCAGCAATATCAGTTCTTGTGTGCCAGTTTAGGAATGAAAGGGTGGCAACGTTTTAAATTGGTTGAATGGCGGGCGCTGCGTAAGCCACTGGCGCACGCTTTTGCGATAAGCTTTATGTTTTCGATTGGCGATCTCAGCGCCATCGCCTTATTTGGCAGCCAAGAGTTTCGAACCTTACCTCTGTATTTATTTCAACTGCTAGGCAGCTACCACATGAAAGAAGCCGCTGTGGTATCACTAACCTTATTGGTACTCAGTGTTGGCTGTTTTACCTTGATAGACAGTGCGTTTAACGCGCATAAAAAGGAGCGTCATGCTAAGTCTTAATGGTGTTCACTATTACTACCACAAAGAATTATTTGCCTTTGAACTAGAGGTGGATAAAGGGGCGATTGTGGCTCTGATGGGGCCGAGCGGAGCAGGTAAGTCTACCTTGCTGAGTTTGGTGGCTGGTTTTATTGAGCCAAGTCAGGGCGGCATCGTGGCCAATGGTATGTCGGTTGTGGGGAAAGAGCCGTATAAGCGCCCATTTGCAATGCTCTTTCAGGAACACAATTTATTTGCTCATCTGACGGTACGCGAAAATATCGGCTTAGGTTTGCACCCTGGCTTGAAATTGAACGAGTCTCAAAAGAGCCAAGTAGAACAAGCGGCGGAACAAGTGGGCGTCGCGGCTTTACTCGATAGATTGCCTGAACAGCTTTCTGGTGGACAACGGCAACGAGTGGCGTTGGCGCGCTGTTTTGTTCAGCCACACCCTATTTGGCTGCTCGATGAGCCGTTTTCTGCCTTGGATCCCATATTACGTGAAGAGATGCTCTCGTTGGTGAAACAGTTGGCCGGACAAAGAAACATTACCGTGATAATGGTGACTCATCATCTGAGTGATGCTAGAGCCATTGCCAGTAATTTTGCGTTTGTTGCCAATAATCGCGTTGAGGTAGCAGAAGGGATTTCTCAGTTAACCCAAGCGCATAGTAATAAGCAATTGAGTGATTTTGTTCGAGCGGGGGAGCAAGGGTAAGCTTTCGCTTGGTCAGTAATGGTGAGTAGTGAATACGATTCAGCCTCGACTATGCCGAGGCTGAATCGTATTCACAAATGCCGTGCTTCTCACCTATCTAAGAGGTGATTATTTTTCTTCGAGCAGCGCTTTGAGCGTTTGGAAGATTTCACGGGAGGCTTTAGGCGGCTTTGCTAATTTTTTTTCTTTGCTGGCTTGGCGAGCAAGCTGGCGAAGACGTTGGCGGTCAGCATCAGGGTAAAGTGCCAACACGTCCTCTATTGCACCATCACCTTCTTGCACAATGCGATCACGTAGTTGCTCTAGCTTGTGCAGTGCAGCTGTGACTTGTGAGTGCTTGTTGCGTACTTTATCGAGTGCAGCTTGCAGCGGCTCGATCTCTTCGGTACGCATTAACTTACCAATGTACTGTAGCTGACGGCGTTTCGCTTCATTCTTGAAACGCTGTGCATCTTTGATTGCGCGGGCGAGTTCTTCGCTCAGTGGAAACTTTTCCAATATTGAAGCTTTAAGCTCAACGAGTTCTTCGCCTAACTTTTGCAGTTCTTCCATATCGTTTTTCATCTCGGTTTTGCTTACCCAGATGATTTCTTCTTCTGGTTCCCAAGGCGCTTTCTGGTTTTTACGAGCCATCTTTTCTGCCTATATCACTATCTCAAACTATTATTATGGCTATTTTAACAAGAATCATGGGGAGAATGCGAAATTCTTGTTATCCTAACTGGTATTCATAGCAAACTAGTCAGATTCAAAATGGATGTAAAACAACAAGTCGCTCAGCAACAGGTTGATTTAGAAGCCGCTGTTGCCAAAGCATTGGACATGGCATCGGCTAAATGTGATGGCGCAGAAGTCGCAATTACTAAATCGACCGGGCTAAGTGTATCGACCCGTATGTGTGAAGTAGAGAACGTAGAGTTTAATAGTGACGGCGCACTAGGGATCACTGTTTACCGTGGCCAGCGTAAAGGCAGTGCGTCCACTTCGGATCTGAGTGAAGCTGCTATTCAACAAACTGTCGCTGCGGCGATCGATATCGCTCAGTACACCAGTGAAGACCCGTGTGCAGGCCCTGCGCCGAAAGAATTGATGGCGCAAGAAGTACTCGATCTGGACTTATTCCATCCAGACACGCCAGATCCCGATTATGCTGCACAGATTGCCATTGCTTCGGAGCAAAAAGCATTAGCCTACAGCGATAAAATTAAGCAAAGTGATGGCGCGTCGTATGACAGCCATTATGGCGTACGGGTGTATGGTAATAGTCATGGCTTGTTGGCCAGTTATGCCTCTAGTCGTCACAGCACCAGTTGTTGTGTGATTGGCCAAGGCAACAATGGTGAAATGGAACGTGATTATAGCTATACCGTTGCTCGCCATCGTGATGATCTTTGGTCACCGGAAACGATTGGTTTACAGGCCGCAGAAAAAACAGTGAGCCGTCTTGATGCTAAATCTGTTGCGACGGGTCAATACCCTGTGATGTTTGCCGCTGATGTGGCGACAGGCTTGATGGGCCATCTAGTTATGGGGATCAGTGGTGGTAATCTATACCGGAAGTCATCTTTTTTGTTGGATCACTTAGGCAAACGAATTCTGCCTGAATGGTTCAATATCAACGAGCAGCCTCACTTACGCCGCGGCCTTGCTTCAACACCATTTGATAATGAAGGTGTGATTACGCAAGATATGCAGATTATCACGGATGGTGTGCTATCAACCTATTTATTGACCAGCTACGCTGCGCGTAAAATGGATATGACGCCCACAGGTCATGCTGGCGGTATTCACAACTGGTTCGTTCAATCAACTGGGCAAAACTTTGAGCAAATGCTGAAAGAACTTGGCACGGGCTTGTTAGTTACTGAGGTGATGGGTCAGGGCGTTAATATCGTCACCGGCGATTACTCACGTGGTGCGGCGGGTTTTTGGGTTGAGAATGGCGAACTTCAATACCCAGTTTCCGGCATAACGGTCGCGGGTAATTTGAAGGATATGCTGAGCCAAATCGTTGCGGTAGGTAGCGATATTGAAACGCGCTCTCAAATTCAAACCGGCTCAATTTTACTTGAATCGATGAAGGTGGCTGGCGAATAGCGCCATCCCAACTATCAATCAATAGTGTCAGCATCGCTGGCACTATTACTTTTGGTCTTTTCGTTTTGGGTCTCTTCGCTTGTGGTTCGTTCGTTTTTGGTACGGTCCGCCTCGGCTTCGCGATCTTCTTCTTCCTGATTGGCTTTATTGATCATCGGCGTAATCGTTGAGCCTTGAATCAAGATAGAAAACACGACCACAGCATAGGTCATCACCAAAATGACCTCTTTAACATCGATAAGTTTATCTGGAATCACCCAAATTCCGGATGGAATCGATAGCGCCATTGCCAGTGCTAGGCCTCCCCTCAATCCTCCCCAAGTTAAGATCTTCACCGACCAAGTGTTGTAACGTCGATAACGCTTGAACCCGAGATAAGATATCCACACGCTAAGATAACGCGCAGCCAGTACGAGAGGTACCGCGATGGCCATCAATACCCAATCCTCTTGATGAAATTCAAACAGCAACATAGACATGCCAATAAGCAGGAACAGCACGCCGTTGAGAAACTCATCGACCAATTCCCAAAAATGATCCAATTGTTGTTCACTTTGTTTGGAGAAACCGATAAAACGCGTCCAATTTCCTAGCATTATCCCCGAAACGACCATCGCAAGTGGCCCTGATACATGCAATATATCGGCAAACGCATACCCTGCGGTCGGGACGCCAATCGTGAAGAGTAGTTCCATCGACGGGTCATCGGTGGAGGAAATCAAGTAGTGGAACACCATACCAAGCAGTAGGCCATAGGCAATGCCCCCGACGGCTTCTTGCAGAAATAAACCGCTCACGCTTAGAACTGTCGGTGGTTCGTTACCAAAAGCAACGGTAAACAGTGTGACAAATAATACTAGTCCAAAGCCATCGTTGAACAAAGATTCCCCCTCAATTTGGGTAGAAATACGTTCGGGTGCACGAAGTTTTTTCACAATGGCTAATACGGCAATAGGATCGGTTGGCGAGATGAGTGCGCCGAATAATAAGCAATAAATCAGATCAAACTGGATCCCTACAGCTTGGCATAGGCCATATAAACAAAAGCCAATAAAAAAGGTTGAAAAGAGCGTCGCCCCGAGAGCCAAAATCGTAATCTCCCACTGTTGGGCTTTTAGGTGGGGCAGCTTAATACCCAGCCCGCCTGCAAAGAGCAAGAACCCCAAAATTCCATTGAGTAAGAAGGCTTCAAAGTTGATTCGAGAGACCGTTTCGGTGGCAATTTGTGTTAAATGGAACCAATCATTTTGTCCTGCTATGACAATGAGTAGCGATAGCAGCATGGAACCTGCAGTGATGGCTATCGTGGTTTGCATTTGGCCAATTTTACTGTTGATAAAAGCAATTAACATGGCAGCAGCGGAGAGAAAGCAAAGGGTATAATACACCGACATGGGCAGGCTCTAATCAGTAGAAAGGGTATTCAAATTCTTGTCGTAGGTGGCAGAAATAGCAAATGCGTTTGTTCTGATAGTGGGTAAATGAATCAGCCCTGAGTATGCTTGTTCTCAATATTTTTAGACGTCTAGATTTCTATTGTTACTGTGATAGGATGAGATCAGCACAGATGGATGAGGTGATATTGTGGGAACAAGAAGTAGACAACTCGAAGCTCAGTTACAACAACGTATTATGCTGCTAGATGGCGGCATGGGCACTATGATTCAGGACTACAAGTTAGATGAACAAGGATATAGAGGAACGAGGTTTGCTGATTGGCATTGTGATTTAAAAGGTAACAATGATTTATTGGTGCTGACTCAGCCCGAGATAATTAAAGCTATTCACGCTGAGTATTTACAGTCAGGCGCCGATATTCTCGAAACCAATACCTTCAATTCCACAACAATCGCAATGGCTGACTATGAAATGGAAAGCCTGAGTTGCGAAATCAACCTTGTGGCCGCGCAGCTTGCCCGCCAAGTTGCGGATGAATGGAGTGAAAAAACACCAGACAGACCTCGCTACGTCGCGGGTGTGTTAGGACCAACTAACCGTACCTGTTCTATTTCCCCCGATGTTAACGACCCGGGTTTTCGCAATGTCAGTTTCGACCAGTTGGTGCAAGCTTACTCAGAATCTACCCACGCCCTCATTAAAGGTGGCGTTGATCTCATTTTGATTGAAACTATTTTTGACACCTTAAATGCCAAGGCATGTGCGTTTGCTGTCGATACGGTGTTCGAGGAATTAGGATTTAGCTTACCGGTAATGATCTCGGGTACGATCACCGATGCTTCGGGGCGTACGCTATCAGGGCAGACTACAGAGGCATTTTATAATGCGCTGCGCCACGTGAACCCAATCTCGTTTGGCTTAAACTGCGCGCTTGGCCCCAGTGAGCTGAGGCCATATATTGAAGAATTGTCACGTTTGGCTGAATGCCATGTCTCAGCTCACCCTAATGCAGGGTTGCCGAATGCGTTTGGCGAATATGACTTGTCGCCGCAAGACATGGCGACCCATGTGAAAGAGTGGGCTGAAAGTGGTTTTTTAAATATTATTGGTGGGTGCTGCGGCACCACACCTGACCATATTCGCGCTATGGCCCAAGCGGTGAAAAATATCGCCCCGAGAACCGTACCCGAAATCCCTGTTGCCTGTCGTTTATCTGGACTTGAACCGGTCACCATCGAAAAAGAAACGTTATTCGTTAATGTCGGTGAGCGCACCAACGTCACTGGTTCGGCGCGCTTTAAACGTTTGATCAAAGAAGAAAGCTACGATGAAGCGTTAGATGTTGCTCGTCAACAAGTAGAAAATGGCGCGCAGATCATCGATATCAATATGGATGAAGGCATGTTGGATTCAGAGGCTTGCATGGTGCGTTTTCTAAAATTGTGCGCTTCAGAGCCAGACATTGCTAGAGTCCCAATCATGGTCGACTCATCGAAATGGGAAGTGATAGAGGCGGGTCTAAAATGCATTCAAGGTAAGGGGATCGTTAACTCAATTTCTCTTAAAGAAGGCAAGGAAAAGTTCATTCAGCAAGCTAAGCTGATTCGCCGCTACGGTGCGGCCGTGATTGTGATGGCGTTTGATGAAAAAGGACAAGCGGACACCCGTGAGCGTAAGCTAGAAATTTGCAGTAAAGCGTATCGAGTCTTAGTGGATGAGGTTGGCTTTCCAGCGGAAGATATTATTTTCGATCCGAATATTTTTGCAATTGCGACGGGTATCGACGATCACAATAATTACGCGGTTGATTTTATTGGTGCAGTGGCGGATATAAAGCGCGACTTACCTCATGCGATGATCTCTGGCGGTGTCTCCAATGTGTCATTCTCATTTCGTGGCAACAACTATGTCCGAGAGGCGATTCATGCTGTGTTTCTATATCACTGTTTTAAAAACGGAATGGACATGGGTATCGTTAACGCCGGACAATTGGAAGTGTATGACAACATTCCAGATGAGCTACGAGAAGCTGTTGAAGACGTTGTACTTAACCGGCGCGAGGACGGTACTGAACGCTTGCTCGATATTGCTGCGAATTACTCGCAGCATGGTGGGAGCCAAGCGGAGGACTCAGCGAACGAAGAGTGGCGGAGTTTACCTGTCGAAAAAAGGCTGGAACATGCGCTAGTTAAAGGGATCACCGAATTTATTGTTGAAGACACGGAACAAGCGAGGCTACAGGCCAGTAAACCCCTTGAAGTCATCGAAGGTCCGCTCATGGATGGCATGAACGTAGTCGGGGATTTATTTGGTGAAGGGAAAATGTTTCTGCCGCAAGTGGTGAAATCTGCTCGGGTGATGAAGCAAGCAGTGGCGCATCTTGAACCCTATATCAATGCTGCGAAACAAGCTGGAACTTCAAATGGCAAAATTTTGCTTGCGACGGTGAAAGGCGATGTGCATGACATCGGCAAGAATATCGTTGGCGTAGTATTGCAGTGTAATAACTACGAAATTATTGATTTGGGTGTGATGGTGCCGTGTGAGAAAATCTTGCAAGTGGCCAGGCAAGAGCAGGTCGATATTATTGGTTTGTCTGGTTTGATTACCCCATCTCTTGATGAAATGGTGCATGTTGCCAAAGAAATGGAACGGCAAGGTTTTGATCTACCATTGCTGATTGGCGGTGCCACAACCTCTAAAGCCCATACTGCGGTTAAAATTGAACAAAACTATTCCCAGCCTGTTGTGTACGTCAATAATGCGTCCCGGGCAGTCGGAGTGTGCTCGTCTTTGTTATCTGATGAACGACGTCCTGACTTTGTTGAAAAATTAGCCTTGGATTACGATAGGGTAAGAGATCAACACAATCGTAAGACGCCCCGGACTAAGCCCATACCCTTGCCACGAGCGCGAGATAATAAAGTTGCCATCGACTGGCAGAGCTATATTCCACCGGTACCGAAACAGCCGGGTGTGCATGTTTTCACGGATGTAGATGTCGCGCAATTGCGGCTGTTCATCGACTGGACGCCTTTCTTTATGACGTGGTCTTTAATGGGGAAATACCCAGCAATCTTGGATCACGAGGAAGTCGGGGAAGAAGCACAGCGTTTGTTCATCGATGCAAATGAGATGTTGGATAAGGTTGAGAAGCAGCAGCTTCTTAAGGCGCAAGGTATCTGTGCGTTATTTCCCGCCAATAGTGTTGACGATGATATTGAAGTCTACGTAGATGACTCTCGTCAGCAAGTGCGCCATGTGCTTCATCATTTACGCCAGCAAACCGATAAGCCGAAGGGGTATAACTATTGCTTAGCCGACTATTTAGCGCCAAAAGACAGTGGTCAGTCAGACTGGATTGGCGCATTTGCCGTGACCGGGGGAATTGGTGAACGAGCGCTGGCCGACGAGTATAAAGCCCAAGGCGATGACTATAATGCCATCATGATTCAAGCCGTGGCAGATCGCTTAGCCGAGGCTTTTGCAGAGTATCTGCATCAAAAAGTACGTCAAGACATCTGGGGGTATTCCCCTGATGAATCGCTGTCGTGCGAAGAGTTAATTCGAGAGCGTTACCAAGGTATTCGACCAGCACCGGGTTACCCTGCTTGCCCAGAACACACAGAGAAAGGGGCGATATGGGATTTGTTAGACGTTGAATCACACATTGGTATGTCACTGACCTCCAGTTATGCGATGTGGCCGGGTGCTTCGGTGTCTGGTTGGTATTTCTCTCACCCCGAGTCACGTTATTTCGCTGTCGCACAAATTCAACCAGATCAAGTGCAAAGCTACGCGGATCGCAAGGGGTGGAGCTTAGAAGAAGCGGAGAAATGGCTAGCGCCTAATATTGATTAGGTATGCGGTTAAAGACAGGTAACCTGTATGGTCTTCGGTTATCTGTCTGTTTTCGACTTGAGGCTTACTTTATGTTTTTTGGGGATTTAAGCACGTAAGGTCGCCCTTTGTTGTAGTCCGGCCCATCAGGGTAAGGTGTGTTAGATGATTCGCCTTTCCCTTGAAACAGCAGGACCAGATCGGTATTTCGGTTTGGGGCATCAGTCACCCAATGGTTTGGGTCGGCATTGGGTATAGGGCGACAATCATCAATACCTTTTCCGCAGAAAATAGTATAGCTAACAGAAAGTTTATTGTTGTTCACCTTAACCAATATTCTGCCTAGGTGTCGGTGGTAGTTTTGGTAATATCCGCGCATGGTTTGAATTTTTGCTTCCATTAGTTTCGGGTCTAGGTTTGCAGATAGTCGATGATAAATGTCTTTGCTGCTATCGCGTCGCCCGTTGTTATTTTTGCCATAAGTTCTCCAGAAAGCGGTGATATGGGTTGGAGTAGCAATGTATTCCGCGATTTGTGCTATATGTCCCTGATTGTCGGACATACTCATGTAATCGAGAGAATGACTATGTTCCATATCAATATCGACCATTCGTTTATCGAATGGAGTGTTGGGAAAGGCGGTTTTGGAAGCGAATCCCACACCACTGAATAGAACCACTCGATTGGTACCGTATTTTTTTGAGTGAACGATATAGTGATTTGGGTCTGCATTTTCCCGAGGGGTGCAATCATCATACAGGGGAGAGCAACTGAGTGTGTAGTACAGGGAAACGTGTGGCCCATCCACAGTGACCGCTAGCATGCCGCCTTGGTGATAATTCTTATAATACTGTTGAAGAGCCTTGACCTTCTCTGAGGCCAATTTGCTATTCACTTTACCGTTTATCTTGTAATAATCTCCGCGGCCACTTTCTTTTTTCCAATACCCTTGAATGGCTTTAGGGACACCGATAGCTATATCGGCTAAGGCCAGAGCTTCACCATTAACCGCTCCGTAACCGAGCCCTGTAACCCAGCCATTTGTATCAGTGACAAGCATGCGGGCGATATAGTGTGGTCCATGTAAACTTCCTGCAGCTCCAGTTCTGGCGATGAATTTTTGGTCAGCACCAGGCTGCCTATTAGCTAATGAACAGGCTGTGAGCAATATTCCCAAGATGAGGATAAGCAGGGTGCGAAGATTAGTATACATTGTCAAATACCTGCCTGTGCAGTTCACCTTGGCTATTGTACGTAGGTCGATTAACTAAATACTCTTTAGCATTACTCCAACCGGGATTAATTAAATAATCGTGAGGCCTATGGACATATTGATGTTCGTTCGGAGAGATGGTGTTGCACCAGTCTGTGTATTGGATGGTTCCTATTGGTTTGGAATTCAACTGCTGCCATAAAGATTTAACCAATGAATCGTCGTAGTCTGCTGGTAACTCGTATTGGCTAGTGTTCCACTGCACTCCTGTTAATTCTGCGAGCTGTTTCATTCTTTCTTGAGACAAGCCAGCTAGTGCATTACTGATGGGTTGTAGGCGATAAGAATATAAATTCCAATTGACGCATTTGACTCTGCCAGATATATCGTTTTGTTGTAGGTTGTTATTCAACTCAAGCTCTTTTTCTTGTCGAACATGCTCCATCATGCGATTTGCTCTGTCTTTCCCCATACTTGGATTGGGCGCTGTTCTTCTTTCTGCATTGTATTCATCTTGCAGTGTCTCGGTTTTTATTAGGTCGTGATTGTAAGTGTCGAGCACGGGATGTTGATAGCGTTGTGGTAGGTTCAAGTTGTAATATTGTCTCAAGTGTACATACCCTCCACCGACATCAGAGTGCGCTCCAGGGAACACTTCTTGGTGAAAATTATCCGGTAGCTGACCATTGGTTTTAAGAGAGGTTAACGGGAAGTTTTTTCGATATTCGTGGTAAGCGCAAAGCTGAACAACAGTTTTGGCGCACTCTGGTTTTAAACCCAACTGGAAATTGCCATTGTCTTCGTTGCCAGGCCAGTAAAATGAACCGACTGTATCAAATAGGCCGACAAAACGAATACTGACCTCTCGGGTGCTGTCTATCTCATACCCAGTATCTATGTTGACTCTATGGTCTTCAAATCCAGACAATAAACTCGGTGATATGGATAGTCCATCGGAGCCAGTCCTTGATCGAGTGTAATCAGGAAGTCCAGCTAAAGCGGCGTTGACAAAGTGGCGGGCCAAAGCTGCCCCACGACTGAAACCAAATATATCGAACTCCACACGTGTTACTTGGTTATATTGAGTTTTTGGGTCGGTAAGTAGGCTATGCAGATGATCAAGTAAGCTTTGCCATTTATAAAAGCCCCCTGTTTTCTCATCAAGATATTTATTGGGAACAATGTGTTCAGTCACCAGATCTTCGGGCGCGATAGCGAACGCTTCTCCTGTTCCTACCTCATCGGTACCTGCGTCAATTCGAGCATGAATTTCTTCTGGACTCATTATGGTCGGATCGAGGTCGAAGGTGCCGACGCCAGAGACATAAATACGCCCGATTTCGCCTCTTGAGGTTGGGTAAGCTTGGTATAAGCGACCGATGTTGGAGCGCGACTTATTACCATGAGTCTCTTTATAAGTGTCGTTGTAGAGGTTTTGCCCGGTGCCATCAAAAAATACCCCGATGCGGAAAATGCGCTCTTGTGGATCCTCAAACGAGAGCTTTTTATAATTGTTGAGGGTAAAACTTGGCTGTGCACGCTTCCGGCGGTAGAAGAAAAGACAGTATTTGGACTGGCAGTCACATCGACTTTAGGATTGGCGGCTTTTATCTGGTCAAGTTTTGATTGTATTTGTTGGCTGGTCTGCTTTACCCAATCAGGTAAGGCGTTTTTTAGTTGCTGGATTTGCTTTATGCATCGGCCATATCGTTGGGTTAGTACCGTATATCGAAGCGTGTCGGCATGTGATTGTAAGCTCTGTAACCGAACCATGACAAGATGTAGCAATTGGTCAAGGTGAGCGAGTAGCGGATGACAAGCTTTCTGCCAATCATAGGATTCAACCAAATGTACAGGATTGCCGTAACCTTTGGCACGTAGGACGGCCATTAGTCGGTGATAGCTTTCACTTGGGTCAATGTCGGCAAAAATCTTTAACGTGATTCCATTGGCATCGACAATAGGGGCCAGTAAGTGCATTAGACCGAGCACAAGATTTTTTCTTTTGCCTTCTGAGACGGTAGGCTTTTCTGCATCCGAACTTTGGCTAGGTGGCAGTGCACTTATTAAGGTCAATAAAAAATCTGTGAGTGTTTTACACTCATGTTCACTGACCGACCAAGTAGATAAACTCATCCACTGCAAAGCGACAAACTCGCAAAACTGTCGGTCCGCATTCAGAGGGAAGGTAAATTGCCCCCAATCTGTTTGATTCGAATAAGCTCTTTGTGGGCGCCAAAAAGGTTTCCTACGGCCAGCACATAGCGAGAAAAAACTTTCGTTATCATATTCTTGCTGACGAGAGTTTATCGGGCGAGTTTGTCGCACGGTATACTCTCGGCCGTCTTCTTGGTATTTAATCTGGCATTGAACATTAGGCAATTGGTAGGAGGTTGCATACCCTTGTCGATCTAATTGGTTTTTATCGAGAGTTTCCCCTGCTGCGCTAGATAAGGTGTATGGAGCGTTTTGTAGCGGTTCGCCATCAGGGTAATTACAGAATATATCCAGGTCATAGTCAGGTTCTTCTTCCATTTCGGCGCTCACTGATGGGTTTTGCACTCCTCCCATACAGCTAGTGTTTCCAGCATTCATCGTCATTTGATCTGATAAACGGCAGACTCCTTTACCTTCTATTTTTACCGTTGAGGACCAGCTAATAAATTCGGCTTTATCTTCTATTGTGCCGGATGATACACCTTTTTGATCGCCATCAGCATCGCCAGTACTTTTGGAAAACTGGCAGCCTTGAATCGCGATGCTATTACCGCCGTCCATCGTGACCGTACTGCTTCCATCGATCAAATCTTCTGACTTAGCCACATTGTCATAGCATACAGGTACGACTGACGGACCGATGGTGGTCAAACACACATCGGGTTGAGTTGATTTGGCAACCCCACCTGAGCCTTTGTGCACGACGCTGAGTCCATCCGCATTGGTTGTGATTGGCATAGCTGATCCCTAATCGGAAAAATTTTTCGAAAGGTTACCACGCTTATGGGGTGTGCTTCTGACTGAATAACTAGGCGAAATGACTAATTGAATAAAGTTGAGAATAATTTCTCAACTTTATTCATACGCGAGGAATAGATAGTTAGGAGGAGTCGGTGGTTCGGCCCGAGCGGCGATTATTCCGCTTCAAACAAATCCAAATGCAGCTTTTGTATCGCAGCGCAAGACTCGTCTTCGTGGACTAAAAAGCACAGATTATGTGGGCTGGCACCGTAGCAGATCATTTTTAAATTGAAGTCCTCGGCAGAGCTAAATACACGTGAAGCATAGCCTTTTTGCTTGCTGATATTGTTGCCAATCAGCGCTACCAGACATAGGTTATGTTCCACTTCCACGGTGCATAACTGTTCTAATTCAAGCTTTACTTCATGGGGCAGTTCAGGTGTGCCACCACTGGTGTCGGTTTGATCTAACGTTAGCGATACGCTGATTTCTGATGTGGTAATAAGGTCTACGGAAATTTTGTGTTTCGCGAGCACCTCAAACACTTTCGCCAAAAATCCATATGCGTGGAACATGCTAGCACTGCGCAGCGTCACCATGGTTTGGTTACGTCTTAGCGCCAGAGCTCGAAATAAAGGTTCACTCTGGACCTGTTGGCGAATCCAAGTCCCCCCCGCATCTGGCTGCTTTGATGAACCGACAAACACGGGAATATCACACCTTAGCGCCGGAACCAGTGTCGAAGGGTGCAATATTTTGGCACCAAAGTTGGCCATTTCTGAAGCCTCACTGAAACTGATTTCGGAAATGGGGCGCGCGTTTTTAGCAATGCGAGGATCTGTGGTGTAAATACCTGGCACGTCTGTCCAAATTTGCAGCTCGTCGGCTTGTAGGGCTTCAGCGAGTAAAGCCGCACTGTAATCACTGCCACCACGGCCGAAGGTAGTGGTGTTGCCTTCAACATCACTACCGATAAAGCCTTGGCTAACCACGACGGAGTGTTGGCACAGTGGTAGCAGCTTTTCTTGGGTCAGACTCAGAATATATCCTAATTGAGCTTCTGCTTTACCAAAATTGTCGTCGGTACGCATTACATCTCGAATATCAAAGCGCTGAGCGGAGAGGCCACGCTCTGTTAGAAGCTGGGTAAACAACAAGGTCGACATCAGTTCACCGCTGGCAACGATATGATCGGTGAGTTTTTTGCTGGCGTGGTAAGAGGCGGCTTCGGCGGCGCTTGCCACACCAGCAAGAATTTCGCGGACAGCGGTTTTGATGTGACTAGAATCAGACAGTTGTTGCCAAACTTGCTGGTGGATACTGGCGAGCTGAGACAACTTTTGATCTCGGATTTCTTTATCTTCAATACCAATAGCAAGCTCGACTAAGAGATTAGTTACACCTGAACATGCACTAATGAGGACCAGCTTGGTCTCTGGGTTTTGTTCTATAATAGCGGCACATCGGCCCATCGCCGTGTAGTCTGCCACGCTGGTTCCGCCGAATTTAGCGACATTGAGTTTACTCACAACATTTCTCCAAAAATCCTAGTTAATTAAACAAGTTTGATCTGGTATTTAACGTTGAAGAGATTGAGCTGTAGGGAAGAGAAGCATGCTCGAACATGCGTTCCTTCAGAAGCTCACCACTGGCTAGTACCAGTGACAGTTAAGGGGATTCAGCCCACTTAGCCGATGGGTTCAAGCCATAACTTGAACTCATCTCGGCACCGCTCCCCATGAGTCTAGTGTATTGGAGTTAGGGCTCCACACCGGACCTGCCTGGGCAGTGCTCCTCTTCTGCATTAAGCTCAGTTATTGAACGGCTTTCGGCAGAGGTTGTCAACGAATTAATCATAGCCCACAAGAAAATGATCAGTAAAATTGTGAAGATAGCGTACAGGTTCAATTGCTGATGCGCACAAACTGCATTAGTGTAAAGAAACTCTACTCTTAGAACATGAGGTATGACCATGTCGATACAAAGTTTTTTCCCTCCACGCAGAACGTTATTGGGCCCGGGTCCTTCAGATATTTCTCCGCAAGTATTACAAGCGCTAAGTCGTCCAACCATCGGCCATTTAGATCCTTTGTTTGTCGGCATGATGGATCAAGTGAAGCAATTACTGAAATATGCATTTCAGACACAAAATGAATTTACTATTGCTCTTTCAGCGCCGGGCAGTGCCGGTATGGAAGCGTGCTTTGTTAACTTGGTTGAGCCGGGAGACAAAGTGCTAGTCTGCCGTAACGGGGTGTTTGGTGAGCGGATGCGGGAGAATGTCGTTCGTATCGGTGGCGAGGCTATCCTAGTAGACGATGAATGGGGAGCGCCGGTGTCTATCGATAAGGTAGAGCAAGCACTTCAACAGCATCCAGACTGTAAAGTATTAGCGTTTGTTCATGCGGAAACCTCGACGGGGGCTCTATCTGATGCCAAAGCACTGGGTGCATTAGCTAAGCGGCATGGTGTGCTAACGATTGTCGACGCTGTTACCTCATTAGGTGGTGTGGAATTGCGAGTCGATGATTGGCAACTTGATGCGGTATATTCAGGCAGTCAAAAATGTTTGTCGTGCACACCGGGTTTGTCGCCGCTGACGTTTTCTCAGGCAGCGATTGAGAAAATTAAAACACGTAAAAGCCCAGTGCAAAGTTGGTTTTTAGATCAAAGCTTGGTGCTTGGCTATTGGAGCGGCGAGGGTAAACGAAGTTATCACCATACCGCCCCAGTGAATAGTCTATATGCTTTGCATGAATCCTTGGTGCTTTTGCAACAAGAAGGGATTGAAAATGCTTGGCAGCGGCATCAGCAGATGCACGAGAAGTTGAAGACAGGTTTGCAGGCGCTAGGTATTGAGTTTGTAGTAGAGGCAGCATATCGCTTGCCACAACTGAATGCAGTCTACATCCCCGATGGTGTTGACGATGCTCAAGTTAGAAATCATCTGTTAACAGAATACAACTTAGAGATAGGTGCTGGACTTGGCGGGCTCGCTGGCAAGGCATGGCGTATTGGGCTAATGGGTTATGGTGCCCGCAGCGAAAATGTCTCTTTGTGCTTAAAAGCGCTGGAAGAGACATTAAACGCTTAAATACCACCTTAATTGTCAATATAAGTGCGCTAATATTTAGCGCACTCATTTATTTTTGAGTTTCTGCTTAATGGCTGACGGGGGCAAATATTTAATATTGCTAAAGTTCAGGTTTGGGAACAAATAGTTGGCTTCCGCGCGCACCTGATTTGCCTTGTCATCCTCTCCCAATCCTTGATACGCCAGAATTAAATTATTGTAAAAAGCGGGTCGGGGCTTAATTTTTATCATTTGCTCAGACCAATCTATATACGGCTGGATGAACTTGGCTTGATGCTCAAGTAAGCCAATTCTCAAATACGTGCTGTAAATATCCCAATCGAGCCGACTTTGCCAAGCTATAGGATTGGTAATGTGTTTGAGCAGTTCTGGATTTGGGGGAACTGATTTCTCAAAGCGGCTTAAGGCTGAGTTGGTCTGCAGGGCGCTGAGCATATACAGGCTAATGCAAATCGGTAAGATTAGGCTGGTGACACGCAGCAGACTTTTCCCCGAGGCATGAAAAGATAACTTTCGGTAACTCACTGATCGTTGATCGACCCAGTAAAGTAACATGACAAAAATGATCCAGTGAATCGCTGAGTGGTAAAACGGGTATTCCAGTTGGCTATGCAGCACAATTGGCAGGAATAAGGCCAATAACGCCAAGCGAGTCCCCTTTTTGGCCAGATACAATTGACGCAAGACCAAGGCTGCTGCCAACAATATCCCCAGAACTGGAACCACGCCACCTTCAACTGCCCAATACAGCAGCTCATTATGCGGATGACTCAAGGAAGGTAATCCTACATGGTAGCTAGGGTTAAGCTGATGCTGCCGAGCGGTATAGAGTAGGTATGAGGGCTCGAATCTTCCATATCCGTAACCGGTTAACGGCTTTTCGATGAACATATCCAGTGCTTGATGGTAAATGTAGCTGCGCGGACTATCGAGGTTGGATTTTTCTAGAATGGTTTGTTGTGAACCTTTACCGTCAACGATACCGTCATTTGATAATGCCATTATGGCGCCAAAACCTAGACCGAGCAGCAAAGATAGGCACCAGCCAGAGGCCCGTCGTTTAGTCGCAAAGTGATATAAGTAGGGCGTGAGTAGCGCGACAGATATCACGGCGGCTAACCAGCCAGTGCGTGAGGCGAGCACAATTAACAGGGGAACCGTTAAGCTCGGTGTGACATAAAGTAGGCTTATGCTCCCCAGTCGACGGCGGTATTTAACAGGGTGCCTTGCTAATAAATAGCCCGACAACACTAAGCCAGTGGCAAGAAAACTGGCCATGACATTGGGCTGTTGGAAGATACCGTAAGGGCGATTGATGAGTGTGTTGTAATTAAAGATGTTGTGGGCTGGCAGAACAAAATACTGAACAAAGCCAAATAGCGCTTCAATTAAAACGGCCAGGACAATAAACCACAGCAGTCGCTGCTTTTGTGAGTTACTGAACTGAAATTGTTGTAATAAGACAAACAATAGCAGCCCTGCCCATAGCCCGATCAATCGAGGCATAGAGTGCGTGAGATCGGCGTTGAGATAAAACTCGGGCAGCGTGAGCAGAATACAAGTGATGGTTAAGCCAAATGTTAAACGTGAATAACGTAAGGCTTGATTGTTGGCCACTTGATATAAGCCAATGGCGAAAGTGACGCTTAGTCCAGCCCAAGTAGCCGTGTTAAAGGATAGCGCTAACCCTTCTCCGCCAGGATTTGGGGTGAAAAAGTGCATCGCCACAAGAAAAACGCAGGCGAGTGAAATAAGAAAGCGCTTATTGAGGGGAATAACTGGCGCGTGTGGTTCTAAATGCGTTCCCTCGGTATGGAGTATCGCCATAATTTATACAGTCTTTGTTAGGAGAAAAGCCAGCCACTTGGCTGGCTTATTACTTTACTGGGATTTTATGCTAACAGGGGTTTGAGGAAGTGCGCGGTGTGCGAGCCTTTAACTTCCATCACAGTTTCTGGCGTACCTTGTGCAATAATTTCACCGCCGCCTTGTCCCCCCTCAGGGCCTAGGTCCACAATCCAGTCAGCCGTTTTTATTACATCGAGGTTGTGCTCGATAACGACAATCGTATTGCCATGATCGCGTAATCGGTGCAGGACAATCAATAGCTGCTGGATATCATGGAAATGCAGACCAGTCGTTGGCTCGTCGAGAATATAGAGCGTTTTACCTGTATCACGCTTTGATAACTCTTTGGCGAGTTTGACCCGCTGAGCTTCTCCACCCGACAAGGTGGTTGCGGCTTGACCGAGTCGAATGTACGCCAACCCAACATCCATTAAGGTTTGTAGTTTGCGGGCGATGACCGGCACAGGCTCAAAAAACTCGCGTGCATCTTCAACCGTCATGGCCAGCACTTGATCGATCGTTTTCCCTTTGTATTTTACTTCTAGTGTTTCACGGTTATAGCGTTTACCTTGGCATACATCACACGCGACATACACATCGGGTAAAAAGTGCATCTCAACTTTAATTACCCCGTCGCCCTGACAAGCCTCACAGCGTCCCCCGCGGACATTAAAACTGAAACGACCGGGTTTATAGCCGCGAGAACGTGATTCTTGGGTACCGGCAAAGAGTTCACGAATTGGGGTGAAAATACCGGTGTAAGTTGCTGGGTTGGAGCGAGGCGTTCGACCTATCGGGCTTTGATCAATATCGATGACCTTGTCAAAATGCTCTAAACCGGAAATGCCTTTATAGGGCGCGGGGGTACCTGTAGTGGCACCGTTTAGGTGAGCGTGAGCAATTCTATAAAAAGTGTCATTAATCAGGGTCGACTTCCCCGAACCGGAGACACCTGTTACACAAGTAAATAGACCGACAGGCAAGGATAAGTCAACGTGTTTGAGATTGTTGCCACTGGCGCGTTTGAGTTCAACCATTTTACTTCGATCGATAGGCGTGCGCTGCGCTGGGATAGCAATCTGTTTCGTGCCACTTAAATATTGACCAGTAAGAGAGTCTGGTGTGTTAATAATGTCTTCCACTGACCCCTGAGCAATCACTTGGCCGCCATGTACTCCCGCTCCCGGGCCGATATCAATGACATAGTCAGCGGCTCGAATCGCGTCTTCATCATGCTCCACCACCAATACCGTATTGCCCAAATCTCGTAAGTGCACCAAGGTTTGTAGCAAGCGTTCGTTATCTCTTTGATGTAAGCCGATAGAAGGCTCATCAAGGACGTACATCACGCCTACGAGACCCGCGCCTATTTGGCTTGCTAAGCGTATTCGTTGTGCTTCGCCCCCTGAAAGCGTTTCTGCACTGCGCGATAAATTGAGGTAATTCAAGCCGACATTGACCAAAAAATGCAAACGGTCGTTGATCTCTTTCATGATCTTTTCGGCTATTTGGGCTTTCTGCCCTTCAAGTTGCATGGTTTGGAAGAATGTGAGTGCGTCTGCAATGCTCAATTCGACGATCTCTGGCAGTGTCGTGTTGCTAATAAAGACCTGACGGGCCTCTAATCTTAGTCGAGAACCTTGGCAGCTAGAGCAAGTTTTGGTGGAGATGTATTTGGCTAAATCCTCTCGTACTGAACTGGACTCTGTGTCTTTGTAGCGTCGTTCCAAGTTGTTGAGAATGCCCTCAAATGGGTGGCGCTTTAAGCGGATGTCACCTCGATCGTTGACGTATTTAAACTCTATTTCTGTGTTGTTTGAACCGGTTAAGAGTACGTCACGGATTTTCTTCGGCAGTTGTTTGAATGGGGTGGTTAATGAAAAACTATAATGCTCAGCTAGCGAGTTGAGCATATGAAAATAATAATAGTTTTTCTTGTCCCAACCACGAATAGCACCATCTGCCAAACTCAAGGCTTCGTCTTGAACCACTCGGCTAGGGTCGAAGTATTGTTGCACACCAAGTCCATCACAGGTCCCACAGGCTCCTGCTGGGTTGTTGAATGAAAATAATCTTGGTTCGAGCTCCTGCATACTGTAGCCACAATGGGGGCAGGAAAAATTGGCAGAAAACGTGATTTCTTCACCAGCTCCGTCCATCGGAGCAACGATGACAATACCGCCTGAGAGCTCAAGAGCGGTTTCAAATGATTCTGCAAGGCGCTGCTGAATATCACTACGCACTTTGAAGCGGTCGACAATTACTTCAATGGTATGTTTTTTGTGAAGCTCTAAGGTTGGGGGATCGGACAAATCACAAATCTCCCCGTCAATTCTGGCGCGAATAAAACCTTGTGCTGCGAGATTCCCTAATGTTTTAACGTGTTCGCCTTTCCGCTCCCTTACGATGGGTGCCAATAGCATTTTCTTATCGCCTTCAGGAGACGTTAAAATATTATCGACCATCTGGCTGATAGTTTGTGCCGCTAGCGGGGCGTCGTGGTCAGGGCAGCGTGGTTCACCGACTCGCGCATACAGTAGGCGCAGATAATCGTAAATTTCTGTGATGGTGCCGACAGTCGATCTCGGGTTGTGAGAGGTGGATTTTTGTTCAATCGAAATCGCAGGCGATAGGCCTTCAATATGGTCTACATCCGGCTTTTCCATTAATGATAGGAATTGCCTAGCATAGGCGGACAGGGATTCTACATAACGTCGCTGGCCTTCTGCATATAAAGTATCGAAAGCTAAAGAGGACTTGCCTGAGCCTGACAGGCCGGTAATGACAATGAGTTTGTCTCGGGGAATCGTGAGGTTGATATCCTTGAGGTTGTGCGTTCGTGCCCCTCTGATTTCGATCTTATCCATCTGCTGGCTCTATGTAATGCAAAGTGGAATAAGTATTACATAGAGTGCAGTTTGTGCCAATATATAACACTGTTTAAAAAAACAGTGTTATATATCTGTTGAAAGTGTAACGACTAGCTGTCTTTCTGAGTGGTCTGCTTGCTGAGTTCAGAGGCTTTTTGGTCTTTCAAGTAGAGGTTTTGATAGCAGTAGTTTGTCGCTTCAATGTAACCTTCAACGCTACCACAATCGAAGCGGTTGCCTTTGAATTTGTATGCCAATACGCAACCTGACTGGGCCTGTTTAAGCAGAGCGTCGGTGATTTGGATTTCGCCACCTTTACCAGGTTTTGTTTGTTCAATAAGTTCGAAAATATCTGGCGTTAAAATATAGCGGCCGATAATGGCGAGATTACTTGGCGCGGTGCCCGGTTCTGGTTTTTCTACCATGTTATCGACACGGTATAAATCGTCTTTGATCATCTCGCCGGAAATGACACCATATTTGTGTGTTTCGTCTTCAGGAACTTCTTGAACGGCGACAATTGAACAGCGGAACTGTTTGTATAGAGCCGTCATCTGAGCGAGTACACCCTGCTGTTCGTTGACGCATAGATCATCGGCTAACACAACGGCAAATGGTTCATCGCCGACCAGTTCGCGGCCGGTTAAAATCGCGTGCCCTAAGCCTTTCATTTCGCGTTGGCGAATGTATGTAAAGCGTGCGGACTCAATGGTTTCACGTATATTAACCAGTAGTTCTTCTTTGTTGGTGCCACTGATCTGGTGTTCGAGCTCGTAGTTCATGTCGAAGTGATCCATGATCGAATGTTTACCACGCCCAGTCACAATGCACATTCCTTCGATTCCAGCTTGAATGGCTTCTTCGACTCCATACTCAATAAGCGGCTTGTTGACGATAGGCATCATTTCCTTTGGCATCGACTTGGTCGCGGGCAAAAAACGAGTGCCGTAGCCGGCAGCAGGGAAAAGACACTTTTTGATCATTAGGAATTCCTTTACGAGAAGTATGCCTAGCTAGGGAGCATTTTTGCTTTGCAAGGTTCTACGTTGACCTATGCCCCTAGGCAGAAAATTTGGGGGCTACCATAGCATGATTTACGCAACAAGGTTATAAAACTCGCTCTATCTGTATCGCCTGTTTGTGTCTTAGCTCACTGTGTCACTAAGTTCCGGTTGGCCCAAGCGATAGCTTGCACTCGGTTCTTCACGGCCAGTTTTTTGAATATCTGATATAAATGTGATTTCACTGTGAATTCGCTGATAAAAAGCGCATCGGCAATTTTTGCATTGCTGGCTCCCGTTTGCAGGCTGCGTAAAATCTGGATCTCGCGGCAAGTAAGCTCGACGGTGACTCTGGTTGGGTGGTGGGTGACAATATGGCGGTAATAGTGCAGTAGTTGGCACATTACATTGCGCGGTAAGCAATTGATGCCGTTGATGACCTCTTTGCAGCCGTGGGCGATCTCTTCAATTGGGTCTGAGTCGTAGTATAAAGCTTTCAGGTGGCAGAATGGGATTAACTCTTCCGTCGCTAAACGTCTTGGTACATTGTACAAGATGGTTTCAAAGCCGCTGGGGTTGTAGGGCAATAATGACATTTTATCTAAAATGGTCTGGTGCTGCTGATAATTGATCAAAAGGATTTTGTGTGGGTGCATTGGGGAGGCCAGTGCTAGCTCTTCGACTTCTATTTTCTCCAGTGGCAGTTCAAGTGCTTGTTGTATTTGGCGCAATAAGTGGCACTCAACCGATGGGTCGATGCAAAGCGCGTATAGCGTGCGAGCGTAATTTGCTTTTTTCATATGGCCTCTGATTGGATTAGGGAACCAGAGACACCATCCTTTATTTCGATTGTACACGCGACTTTGGCTAGTTTTTTTGCGTCTAAGTTCATAGGCACTGAGTAACACTGTTTTTACTTAATAAGTATTAGGGTTGATTTGATTCGAAAAGTTTTCCCCCAGCCGTCGTTGAATGATAAACAATGTGTCGCTGGTCATTAGATTAGTAGTTAGAGTGGTGAAATTATGCTATTCTAGCGCGTTATTTAGCAGGCCCTTGTTGAACGATAAACTAAGTTTTTATCGTATAATAATGGCTATTCACTCATGAATCTAAGACGGAGCACAACATGGCAAGCCGTGGAGTAAATAAAGTTATCCTAGTGGGTAATCTAGGAAACGACCCAGAAATTCGTTACATGCCTAATGGTGGCGCGGTGGCTAACATCACGATTGCAACGTCAGAATCATGGCGTGATAAAGCCACTGGCGAACAGCGTGAAAAAACCGAGTGGCATCGCGTAGCTTTATTTGGCAAATTGGCAGAAGTGGCGGGTGAATACCTACGCAAAGGTTCTCAGGTATATATCGAAGGACAATTGCAGACTAGAAAGTGGCAAGATCAAAGTGGTCAAGACCGCTATACCACTGAAGTTGTAGTGCAAGGCTTTAATGGTGTGATGCAAATGTTGGGTGGTCGTGCTCAAGGTGGCGCGCCTGCAAATCAAGGAATGGGGCAACAACAGTCTCAAGGCAGCTGGGGACAACCACAGCAGCCAGCGATGCAGCAGCAAGCACCACAGGCCGCACCTTCGCATGCACCTAAAGTGCAGCAAGCTCCAGCATCTCAGCCTCAGTACAATGAGCCACCGATGGATTTTGATGACGACATCCCGTTTTAATCTGATGAAATTGAAAAAAAGCCGCAAATATTGCGGCTTTTTTATATAGTAGGGTTGCAAGTACATAGTATTTGTTAGTGTTCGAACAATAGTTTAATCGATCGAGCAATGAAAAAACTTGAAATGGAATTCGAAGTGAATGAGGAGTACTCCTACTCTTAAATTGAGCACTCGTTTGGTTGCGTTTGTCACTATGATAGTGATCAGTGCCATGTTCATTGTGTTTGTCGGCGGGACGCTATCGTTTAAACGTATTGGTCAGGAATATCAAGATCATTACCTAAAAGGTATCGTTCAGGTAATTGACAAAGAAATGTCTCACCCCGATGCCATCCATTCTTTTCAAGCATGGATGCCAAAACTGCTTCACGCCGCAAGTGTGGTAGAAATGACATTGTCCGAAGGCAAAGTTGTCGAATACCAATTTGTTGATAAATCTTCTCATATGACCTCCGTGCTGTTGTATGACAGAAGCTTTCGTCTGCTTAATCATCCCGCTTATTCTGTGTCATTTAAGGCTCTGCCTCCTTATTTGGGTTACGGCTACTCAATTGGAGCCTTGTCTTCGATAAGTTTCGCAGTGACCTTAATGGTTTTCTGTTTGATCCGTGGTCTCAAATGGTTGAAAAAACAACTGTATGGCTCGGAGCTGCTTGAGGAGCGTGGTCGTATGATTCTAGCCGGGCGGGTGGAAGAGTATGCCAAAGGTGACTTTCGTGAATGGCCCTTTACCGCCAGCGAGGCGTTAGACACCTTAATTGAAGAGCTGCAAGATGCTCGGCAAGAGCGCAGCAGGTTTGATACTTTTATCCGTAGCCAAACTTTTTTGGATCAATTAACGGGCACCGCTAATCGGGTGTTATTCGATAGCAAGCTAGAGTCGGCATTATTGGAGGGCGGAGCGCGAGGTGGTGTGTTGCTACTGCGTATCGACGAATTCGATGCGATTCATGAAGAAAATAGTAAATTGATTGCCGACGAGTTCGTCGTTGAGGTTGGTGATCGAATCTCGAATATTTTGCAACGTTACCCAGATATTATCCTTTCACGCTACTATCCTTCCGATTTCGCTGTTTTTGCTCCGCAATTAAGCACTAAAGATCTCGCCAATATCGCGACCAGTTGTTTGAAACAATTACAGTCGTTAACACTGCCTTCTCCGCTTGAAAAAGAGGATTGGTGCCATATTGGTGTCACCATGTATCAAGAAGGTGATGGCCATAATACCATTATGGAAGAGCTAGAGTCGGCGTTAAAACACGCTGAGCTTCAACAAGGGAACACTTGGCATAAATATGCTAAAAGTGCGCAATATGATGAAGAGAGAGGTAATGTTCGTTGGCGGAGCTTATTTGATAGGACAATTTCGCCAAATCACTTGTACTTGTTTCAGCAAGCCTGCTATTTCATCGAAGGTAACCAGATCTCTGATGTAATTCATTATGAGATATTTTCTAGGATTGATGATCCAGATAAAGGGCTGATAAAGGCAGATAAATTCAACCAAGCCTTAGAAGCTATTGGCTATGAAGCTCGTTTTGATCGGGCGGTACTCCATGCGATTATGAATTATCTGCAAGCGGTGCCATCGCCTCACTACTATTCGATCAACCTCCATGTCACGGCATTTGCTGACAAAAATCACTTTAAATGGCTTCGTGATGAGTTATTACAAATGCCTTGGCAGTATCGACAACGGTTGACCTTCGAATTTGTGGAGGCTCGTCTTATTGAGCACTTGGACTATATGCGCCCAGTGATAAAAATGCTGCAAGGATTTGGCTTTAAAGTGTGTGTGGACCAAGTGGGGCGCTCGATTGTTAGCACGCATTATTTAAAAGACTTACAAGTCGATTATTTAAAATTACATCGAAGTTTGATTAAACAAATTGATCAACGACACGAAAATCAGCTGTTTGTCAGGAGTCTTATCGGAGCCTGTGCCAGTATTGAAACTAAAGTTATTGCTGTTGGTGTCAGTACCAAGCAAGAGAATACGACATTAAAGCAATTAGGTGTCGATGGTATACAAGGACGATATTTGCATTCTGAGCAGCAAATATATCCAGCAGAGAAGAGGCTCGACACTAAACCGAGTGAGTCGTTGGTGAAAGTCGGACGTCGAAATCGCTGGCGAACTAAATGAGGATGAGAGTCAATGAAGTTACCATCGTTGATACCCACATTCAGCGTGAAATCTTCTACTTCACTACATCTTTATGTGGTGGTTCAGCCTCATGCCCTCTACTTTTCGTCGGCTCAGACCATTCCAGGAGTGCCTGAGCATGTCATGCTCGCCGGTATAGATTGGCTTGAATTACTTATTGATGTGGTCGAAAAAGTGACCACATCACTCCACGTCGATATCGTGCTTCATTCTGAACTCTATCAAGATTTTCAAATTGATAAACCAAACTTGCCTAAAGAAGATTGGCCTACGGCGTTGCCTTTTTTGGTTAAGGATCTCACGTCAGATAGTGTATCGGATTTGGTCGCGGACGCTTTTGAGCTGCCGAATAGTAATAAAATCAATGCCTACTTATTGTCAAAGTCTCTGCTGCTGAAAATCAGTGAACAACTGAGCAGCTTGGGGCATCAGCTAAAAAAGGTAATGATTGAAGATGATGTTTGGGGGATAGTACCGGGCAACTCACAACCTTTTTGGCTGCTACAGCGTAGTCCTCAGGGGAATTACAGAATTAGCGCCTATGTTGAGAAAAAGTGCATTTTCCACCGAACAATACGAGGAGTTAGTGCGCCTCTTTCCGGTGAAGGAACTAGTGGTTTAGCCTTAGATGGTGCTGCATTAGAGTTGCAACGTTCAGTTGACTACCTTTCCTCTCAGCTAAAGGGAGCAGCGTTACATCATTTAAAAGTTTGTTGCGATGGCGAATCTGATCAGGAGCTGGCCAAAGCTCTGGATGAAAGAATCAGCGTCAAAGCGTCTCCATTGCTAGAGCGCTCTGAGGAAAGTGGACACTTGCTAGCATTGCACGTGAGTGAAGCGCCAGCAACGAGTATCAACCTTTATCCAGAGCACCTCCAACCTAAAATAGAATACTTAACACTCAAAAATATATTGATAAGCTGGCTTGTCATGGCGGTGGTAGTGGGAGCTAGCGCGGGTGTGTTTCATTTTCTGGTTGCGCAGAACCAAGACAAGATAGCCTCAATTAAGCTGAACGAAAATGCTTTATCTCAACAGTTGAAAGTGCTGAAAACGGAGCTAAAGAAACACCAACCATCGCCAGAAAAAGTGGCGGCGGTTGCCCGTCTAAGAATGGAAATCAAAGCCAAGCGGTCGTCTCTGGCGGCTGTGGATGAATATGATAAATCTCAACAAATTGGCTACTCAGGGGTCATGAAAGCCTTAGCCGAGATTGGTCGAGACGACATATCGCTGAGCTCTATTTCTATGGATCAGCGTACATTCGATATTTTAGGTCGCGCGAGAAACGCGAAATCAATCCCGAGCTGGATCAATCAGTTTAAGTCAGAACTCAATCTCGTTGGGCGAACATTTGAGAAGCTTAAAATAACTCGTAGCGATAATAATTTAGTGACGTTTGAATTGAAGTCGAAAAAAGGGACACATTAATGGCTCATTTTTGGCAATTATTATCAGAAAAGTATGCGGATTGTTCTTATCGAGAGAAGTGGCTGATTGGTTTTTGTGGGTTGGTTGGGGTGTCACTGATTTTATTTTCGACATTGCTTGAGCCTGCTATGCTATTAAAACAGGCATCCGATAAGCAAGTTATTTTGGCACAAAATTCTGTGCAGCAGCTCAATCGTGAGATTAATCAGGCAAAGATGAAGCTTAGGGAAGATCCAAACAAAGGTATTAACCTTGAATTTAAAAAACTATTAAAAGAAAGTCAGGCACTATCGTTACAATTATCACAAATTATTGATGGATTAGTCTCTCCAAGCCAAATGGCGCAATTATTAGAGAAAGTGCTTCAGGATAATACTGGCGTTAATTTAGTTTCCATGGAGTCGATGCCAGCAGAGCCTATCAATAAAGGTAATTCAGGTAAGCAAGTGACAGGATATTATGTGCATCCGATTCGCCTTGAAATTACTGGGAATTATTTTGCCATTTTACGCTACTTAGAGGTGCTAGAAGCACTTCCGGTTAAATATTATTGGCGCAGTTTTCGCTATTCAGTCGAGAGATATCCCGGCGCACGTATGGTAATTGAAATCTACACTCTTGGAACTAGGCAGGAGTTTATTGGTGGTTAAGTGGATTAAAATTAAGTGGGTTGCAACTTTAATAGCGTTTTGCTCGTTTAGTGCTTTTGCAGTAAAAGATCCGACGGCTCCTTTAGGGTGGGCGGGTCCTGAATCGAATGTAACCGGCAAGCCTAATCAGAAAAAACACGTGTTACCTACAGTCAATAGTATTATTTGTACCGCCCCAAAAACTTGCCAAGCGATATTAAATAATCGTTTTGTGAGCACTGGTGATGCAATTGGGCGTTACAAGGTTAAAGTAATAACAGCGGACTATGTTACTGTTTCTAAAAGTGGTAAGCACTGGAAGCTCTCAATGTTTGCATTGAAAATTAAGGAATAGATTGGCTTCATAATGAATAGAGTCTTGTGGGTTATTATCTCGACTGGATTATTATTTGGTTGCACTATGGGATTGAAGCATCGTGATCCCGTAGAGGCGAAGCATATTCTGGCGCAAGCGGTTGAAGATTCCAGTCAGCATCAACTTGAGCAATTACCGCCAGCAGTAGAAGATGACTTAATGCCTGACTTGGTGTCTGATTCCCACAGTATGGAAACGGTAAAGCGTTATAACATCAAGGCCGACGAAGTGAATGCCAAAGCGTTTTTTACCAGCTTGGTCAAGGGAACGCCTTACAGTATTGCTATTCACCCTAATGTTTCTGGGCAAATTACGGTTAACTTATCGGATGTATCTTTGGATGAGGTGTTTGCTGTTGTCAGAGATATTTATGGCTTTGATATCGAAAAAAGTGATCATGTGATCCAAGTTTTCCCTGCGGGCTTGAGAACGGTCACTATTCCTGTCAACTATATTCAGTTTAAGCGTTCTGGCCGTTCATTGACGTCGATAACCACCAGTACGGTTTCTTCTGCAGACAGTAGCTCTTCTTCAAGTTCAAGCTCTTCTGATTCCAGTAGTTCGACCCCTTCAACATCATCTAATGGCGGAACGGCGATTGAAACGACTAGTGAAAGTGATTTTTGGCCTCATCTGCAAAGTTCGATTGAGAAGTTGGTTGGTTCCGGTAAAGGGCAACAAGTCGTGGTGACGCCACAGGCTAGCCTTGTCACTTTGCGGGCGTTTCCGGATGAAATTCGACAAGTGCGTCACTTTTTAGGTGTATCTGAGAAGCGTTTACATCGGCAAGTTATTTTGGAAGCAAAAATAGTCGAAGTCACACTCAGTGACGGTTACCAGCAAGGGATCAATTGGTCGAACCTGTCGTTCGATAACGGTAAGGTGGTGATGCAGCGCCTAGGAGCTTCAACCTTGCCAGATCTTGATGATATAGGCACTTTGCTCAATGGTCAGACAAACGTCACTATTTCTGATGGTAGTTTTTCTGGAGTACTGAGCTTTATGCAAACTCAAGGGGATGTGAATGTGCTTTCCAGCCCGAGAGTGACCGCGGCCAATAATCAGAAAGCGGTGATTAAAGTAGGCACTGATGAATATTACGTTACTGATGTATCTAGCGTGGTGGTTAATGGCACTGCGGACACTGAAACAACTGTCGATATTGATCTCACTCCATTCTTCTCTGGTATATCTCTAGATGTTACGCCCCAAATTGATGACCAAGGTAACGTGATTTTACACGTCCACCCTGCGGTGATTGATGTTAACGATCAAACCAAACAAGTCACCTATGGTGATTCGACCATTACTTTGCCATTGGCGCAAAGCTCAGTGCGTGAATCAGACTCAGTGATCCGTGCTCAAGATGGCGATGTGGTCGTGATAGGCGGCTTAATGAAAACGAATATCGCCAACAAAGTCTCAAAGGTGCCGCTGCTGGGTGATTTACCTGTGTTAGGCCATCTTTTTCGCAATGTATCTGAATACACTGAAAAAACTGAACTAGTGATTCTCCTTAAACCAACTGTAGTTGGTGTCAATACTTGGCAAAAAGAGTTGGAGCGATCGCAAGGATTGCTGAATGACTGGTTCCCAGACTCGAAGTAAGGTTTATGTATCTAAGCCATTTTGGATTTAATCAATACCCTTTTCATTTAACGCCTAATACTGATTTATTCGTCGGTTTAGGGCCCCATTATGAAGCGATTCAAATGGTCACCGCCGCCTTGGATATGGGGGAGGGGGTGATCAAAGTGACTGGAGAGGTCGGCACAGGCAAAACCATGGTGTGTCGTATGCTAGTCAATCACCTGCAAGACACGGTTCAACTAGTATATTTACCCAACTCAGCACTAACAGGGGCGGAGTTACGCCAGGCCGTCGCGTCTGAACTTGCGATTCAAATCTCAGACCCTGCTGCGATTGTAAATGAAATCCAACATAAGCTTATTGAGGTGACTCAACAGGGTAAACGAGTGGTTGTGATTGTCGACGAAGCGCAAGCGTTGGAAGACGAAGCGTTGGAAGTGTTGCGTCTGTTTGGCAATTTGGAAACCGAGCAAAATAAGCTACTGAGTATTGTTCTATTTGGTCAGCCGGAGTTGGATCGGCGTTTGCAGCAACATCATTTGCGTCAGTTTCGGCAAAGGATCACCTTTTCAGCCAAACTGCGCCCCTTGTCGCTAGATGAAACGGTGGCTTACATAGATGCAAGGCTCAGTAAGTCATCAGTGGCAAGGCTACTGTTTACTTTAAATCAGAAAAAAGCCGTATGGCGGGCGAGCCATGGGGTACCGCGCCTGATTAATCAGATTTGTCATAAAGCTTTGCTCTTATCTTTTAGCGCAGGTGAAAAAAGTGTCACCATCCCGCATTTATATTCCGCGATTCATGACACATTTGATACACGCAAACCTAAATTTAAAGTGCCTTTGTTGTGGGGGTGGAGCAGTTCATGAGTGTTATTAATGATGCCCTTTCTAAAATGAATGATAAGCAAACTGGATCGCCGTCAGGGATTCAGCGAGTGGAAATAAAGGTCACACCAAAATCACACTCGTGGCGCTGGCTGTTGGTTGGCATAGGTGCCAGTTTAGCTCTTGGGGCTTGGGCTGTGTCTCAGCAACACACGGGTGACATTTCTTCCGCTTCGACGGTAGAGACGGCAGAAGTGAACTCTTCTTCAATTCAAGACCAGGGGTCAGTCGAGCGGAAAAGTGAGAGCGAAAAGCCTCCGCTGCCAGCTGAAAAAACGCCACCTGAAACAGTTGTATCTGTGAACACCGCCCCTACTGCTCAATTGGGTGAAGCTCCAACGTCGACAGTGGCAAGCCTCTCACCGCCAACGGTACGTGAGACTCCTGATGCTAAGGCATTATTTCCAGCCTCTAGCACCAAGCGCAGTAGTACTCGTATCGCAGTAAATAAGCCTAATCGAGCTACTTCCACCAGTCCCCGTGTTACTCAAGGTCAGCGAGCACCTCAAGGTTCTGTCTCCGATGTTGCCACTAAATCTAGTCGCATGATCGCGGGAACGCCGTCAGGGATGCAAGTTGAGCGAGTCGAACTCAGCTCGGCACAGTTGGCAGCGCAACAGATCCAAGAAGCGGAGAAAGCTCAGTCAAACAACGATTTTCAAACGGCCTCAAAACACTATGCACAGGCGCTGCGCCTGACTCCTGATAATGAGCGAGTTCGACAAAACCTTGCGGCGCTTTATTATGGCCGAGGCAATACCAGAAAGGCCTTTGACCTATTGCGTGAAGGTATAGACCGAAATAAAAGTGGTGAGACGTTGCGGATAGCATTAGCCAAATTTTTGCTCAAAGAGAATCAAACTGAAGCCGCCTTAGTGCCGTTAGTTTATTTGCCTTCGCATCCTTCATTGGCTTATTTGTCTTTGCGTGCTGCGCTGGCGCAAAAGTCTGATCAGGATAAGTTGGCCTTGGAAAGCTATAGAATGCTGGTCAAACAAGATGCCAATAATGGCCGTTGGTGGCTTGGCTTGGCGATTCAACAAGAGCGTTCGTTACAGCTCAAACAAGCCCAATCATCGTATCAAAATGCACTGCATAAAGTTGGTGTGTCACAGCAATCGCAGCAATTTATTCGTGAGAGGTTGAAGTTACTCAGCAAGTTTGGAGAAAGCACCAGTGCAAATTAAGCTACGTAAGCGGTTAGGTGATTTGCTGATAGAAGAGGGTATTATCACCGAGCCACAAGTGGAAGAAGCGTTAGTCAGTCAGAAACAAACTGGCCGAAAATTAGGGGATACCCTGATTGAATTGGGCTTTTTGTCTGAGCATCAAATGCTGACTTTCTTATCACAGCAGCTTGCTCTGCCGTTAATCGATTTGGGCCGAGCACAAATTGATATTGATGCGGTGCAGCTTCTACCGGAAGTACACGCAAGGCGCTTGCGAGCTCTCGTTTTTGGTTATAGCGGAGACACGTTGCGGGTGGCGATGAGCGACCCTGCCGACTTACAGGCCCAGGAATCGCTATTGAGTCAGCTTTCGTCGTATCAAATTGATTTTTCGATTGCGCCGGAAGGGCAATTGGTGGAAGCGTTTGACCGCTGCTATCGACGCACCAAAGAAATTGCTTCATTTGCTGAGCAGCTGAAGGCTGAGCATGCGGATCAGGATACGTTTGAGTTGGATGTGGGGACGGGTGACAGTGAAGAAGTTACCGTCGTTAAGTTGATCAACTCATTGTTTGAAGATGCGGTACAGGTCGGAGCCTCCGATATTCATATTGAACCTGACGCAAATGTCTTGCGCCTGCGTCAGCGTATTGATGGCATTTTACATGAGACTTTACTGAATGAAGTCACCATTGCCTCTGCGTTGGTTTTACGCTTGAAATTGATGGCTAACCTCGACATCTCTGAAAAACGTTTACCACAAGACGGGCGATTTAATATTCGTTCGAAAGGCCAATCCGTTGATATTCGTATGTCGACCATGCCCGTGCAACATGGTGAATCTGTGGTGATGAGATTGCTCAACCAATCAGCGGGCGTGCGCTCACTAGAGCAATCGGGAATTCCTAAAGATCTTTTGCATCGTTTAAGGCATCAGCTTAAACGTCCACATGGCATGATTTTGGTCACCGGTCCTACGGGGTCGGGCAAAACAACGACCTTGTACGGCGCGCTAATGGAACTCAACTCTCCGGAAAAGAAAATTATCACGGTTGAAGATCCTGTCGAATATCGTTTATCGCGTGTTAACCAAGTTCAAGTGAATACCAAAATCGATTTGAATTTCTCCACAGTTTTGCGCACCTTTTTACGTCAAGATCCCGATATTATTTTGGTGGGGGAGATGCGTGATCAAGAAACCGTGGAAATTGGCTTGCGGGCCGCATTAACCGGTCACTTGGTATTGAGTACGCTGCATACCAATGACGCTGTGGATAGCGCGTTGCGTTTGATTGATATGGGTGCTCCGGGATATTTGGTGGCGAGTGCGGTTCGAGCGGTGGTGGCTCAGCGTTTGGTGAGAAAGATTTGTCCAGACTGTAAAGTGCCTGCCGATCCGGATGCTTCTATGCAGCAGTGGCTAGCCAGCCGTTTTCCCAATCAGAAAAACAGCGGATTTATGAGTGGTCATGGTTGCCAAAATTGCAATTTAACCGGCTATCGAGGCCGAATTGGGGTATTTGAGATGCTCGATCTAGATCAAGCAATGATGGATGCATTACGTGATGATAACGCGGTCGCCTTTTCCCAAGCCGCCCGCCAATCGGAACAATATAAACCCTTGCTGGTTAGCGCAATGGAGTTAGCCTTGGAGGGAGTGGTGAGTTTAAATGAAGTCATGAATTTAGGTGAAGGGGATGCTTCGGGTTCGGCAGAGGCTATTTTACTCTAACTTATCGTTTATATCAGGACACGACTAGATGCCAACTTTTCGCTATCAAGGACGCAAACAAGACGGCAGTAAAATCGCCGGTAAAGTAGAAGCGGCTTCGCAAGAGTTGGCCGTGGACAACTTGATGAACAAAGGCATTATTCCGATTGAAATGTTGGAAGGGGCTGATCGCCAAGAGCAAAGTCTCGACCTAAAACTTTTGTTTCTCTCTACTTTACCCTTGGAAGTCTTGGTTATTTTTTGCCGTCAGTTGTATAGCCTAACCAAAGCTGGGGTTCCATTGCTTCGAGCAATGCGCGGGCTGACGCAAAATTGCAGTAATAAACTGCTTAAACAGGCATTGGAAGACGTTAGTACTGAGTTATCTGGCGGCCGAAGTTTGTCGGATGCGATGCAAATGCATCCAAGGGTATTTAGCTCTTTGTTCGTTTCTATGATTCATGTGGGGGAAAATACCGGTCGTTTAGATGAAGCTCTGCATCAATTGGCTCTCTACTATGAGCAAGAATCTGAAACGAGAAAACGTATCAAAACCGCCATGCGTTACCCCGTGTTGGTGATTGTATTCATGGTCTTCGCCATGTTTATTTTGAATATTTTTGTCATTCCTCAATTTTCGACATTATTTAATCGATTGGGAGCCGAGCTTCCTCTGCCGACGATCGTTCTGATCGCAACATCAGAATTTTTTGTCAATCATTGGAAAGCGATGCTCGTTGGCATGGTCATGGCCTTGTTGGGCTTTCGTGTTTGGCGGAATACTGTGAATGGTCGTCATCGGTGGGATTTTATCCGCTTGCGTATTCCAATTGTCGGTGGGATTGTGAATCGGGCTCAATTGTCCCGATTTTCACGAACTTTTGCTCTGATGCAGCGTGCTGGTGTGCCTCTTAATCAATCACTAGCTTTAGCGGCTGAGGCTTTGGGTAACAAGTATTTAGAATCTCGATTACTAGAAATGAAATCATCAATTGAATCTGGAATTACAATTTCTTCGGCGGCGATTAGTAGCCAAGTGTTCACCTCGCTGGTGATCCAAATGATAGCGGTTGGCGAAGAAACAGGTCGTATCGACGAACTGCTGCTGGAGGCCGCTGATTTCTATGACCGCGAAGTCGACTACGATCTCAAAACCTTAACTGCTCGGATGGAGCCAATATTGCTTTTGATTGTGGCATCAATGGTGTTGGTTTTAGCGTTAGGGATCTTCTTGCCGATGTGGAATGTAATGGATGTGATGCAGCGATAATGATTTTGAATGAAACATGTCGTGAGCCTCAGTAAGCTTGCCAGCGATCATTACTACAACGCACGTTATTGCTCTTAGGATGATGAAGAATGCGAAAAACGCAGGGGTTGTCGTTGATTGAATTGATCATCGTTGTCGTGATCATCGGTGTACTGATTGCCGTTGCGCTACCTAAGCTGCTGGATATGGCCGAAGATGCCCAAAAGACTGGCACCGAGTGGCTGGCGGGGCGTTTTGCAACTAGTGTTATGTCAGCACGTGCGCAATGGGAAGCCGAGGGGAGGCCGAGTGTGGTGGTGGCAGGGGAGCGATATAATTTTGTCGATTACGATGGGGTGGAGTTGTGGTTAACGCGTGCACAATTGTCAGATGGTTCGAGCACAGGTTATCGTGATGGTTACCCCGTCGCTTTAAAGAAAGGTGATATAAACTTTCCGAATGAGATTGATACTAAAATGTGCGTGGATTTAATGAAAAACTTATTACAGAATTCACCGACAGTGGTCGATAATTTAAGTAGTGATTCTGATGCACGGTATTTGGCTCAGGCAGACAATGTGAATACGCAGTGTGTTTACCTGCCACAATACGCAAGATCTGAGCGTCAAATGGTGTACAACATCGCGACAGGGATGGTTTCTGTCGTTATGAATTGACTTTGTTCTGTATGACACACTTATAGGGAGTTGAATGTGAAGGGAAAACAGGCGGGCTTTACCTTAATTGAATTGGTTGTCGTGATCGTAATACTTGGCATACTCGCGGTAACGGCCTTACCAAAATTTTTAAATTTGCAAGGGAATGCTCGTGAAGCTTCACTGCAAGGGCTAAAGGGAGCGATTGATGGCGCGGCGGTGATTGTTTATGGTAAAGCAGCGATTGAAGGGTTAGAAACGTCTGCGACGGGCACTACGACTGATGGGATTACGGTTGTGTACGGCTATCCAAGTACGTTGACTACTGGCATTGAAGACTCAGTCACGGGGTTGGATACTGACTGGACGGCGTTTGTCGATGGGACGGCAGGCTCAGACCCGCTTTTGATTACGTTTAATAGCTCGTCACTGACCGATGCCGCTGGAATCACAGCCACCAATTGTTACATAACGTATACGCCAGCAACGAGCGCGAGTAGTGCCTATAGTGTGGTTGTCACTCCAGGTGGGTGCTGATTTCATACAATTAATAGTTTTGTGAGAGTAGTGATGTATGAGAGTTCTCACGGGATCTAGAAATGGCTTCACGCTAGTCGAACTAATAGTGGTCATTGTCTTGCTGGCCATAGTCTCCCTATACGCGGCCAGCCGTTACATTGGTGTTACGCACTTTTCGGCTTTTGCTGCCCAAGAACAGGCGATTTCTATCATACGCCAGATTCAAGTGAATCGAATGCAGTCAAACGTGGGTTCAAGTAGCAGCAACGATAACTTTATTCTGGCGATCAGCAGCGATTGCATTGGCTCGGTCAACGGGTGCAATGTTAGCGATCGCTCGACACGCAGTGATGTGCTTAGCTTTGACAGTGTGACTGTCACCAGCACTCCAAGTGTTAGCCAAATCACCTTTGATCTACTGGGCAATCCAGAAGGATCAGCCAGCGCAGGAGTCGATATTCGCTTTAGCGCCGACAGCAGCCAAACGGATATTTGTGTTAATTCACAAGGGTTCGTTTCCAGAGGCACCTGCTGATGGGAAAGGGCTTTAGTGGTGTTAAGGGGCTGACGCTGATTGAAAGCATTATTGCCATGGTGATCATCGCGATTGCGATTGGTAGTTTAACGTCTCTTCTCTATCCACAAATCGCTCGTTCGGGCAACCTCAATTATCAATCACGCGCGGCTGCATTAGGCCAAAGCCTCATGGCGCAGATCTTAGCGCGTAATTTTGATCAAGAAAGCGACGTAAACGGCGGCTATATTCGCTGTTCTTCTGCCGATAGTGGTTCTACTGACTGCACTGGGAGTGATGCTTCCTCGGTATCTTTGGGCAGTGATAGCGAAACCGCCCCCAGTTACAACGATGTGGATGACTATATTGGCTGTTGGGAGCCTGATGGTACGAATGGTTGCCAAGACCTCAACCTACTGGTGCAAGACTCCAGTACCACCTATCGCAACTTCAATGTCGTGATCAGTGCGGCTTACGACAATAGTCAGTTTGAAGACTGGAGCATGAAACTAATTATCGTCACTATCAGTGCCAGCAACCAAACCCCGATCACTTTTCGCGCTTTTCGGGGGAATTATTGATGAATGCTAAGGGCTTCACGCTGATTGAAATGATCCTCACTATAATTGTAGGAGGGATCTTAGTGCTGGGGCTGGCGGGGTTTGTAGAGTTTGGCATGAAAGGGTACAGCGATACTGTTGAGCGGCAGCGTCTGCATACTCAAGCGCGGTTTATTTTGGAGAAAATGTCGCGCGAAATTCGCCATAGCGTGCCGAACATTGTTCGTGACGATATTGTTGAAACGGGCGCTGACTCGTGTGTTTCTTTTTACCCCATTGATTATTCGGGCTTCTATGCCGTTGAAGGCAGCGATATCGAATTTTTGGTTGGCCATTCTGGTGTGGCTTCAAGTTCGGTGATTGATGCAGGAAAGTATCTCATTATTAACCCGACAAACAACAGTGACACCGCGAATGCCTACAGCTTGGTGAGCCCAACAGCGTCGGTGTCTGGTTCAACTTACACCATCTCTGGCGGAGCCTCGACACTCGGTAGTCAATCTGTGGCGGACAGGCAATATATCTATAGCTCGGAAGTGTCGTACTGCATTGATAACAGCAATGGCTGGATCACTCGTAACGGTGTGCAGGTGGCTGAAAATGTGTCATCTGGTTCGTTTGAATATTTGGCGGCCAACTTGCAGCGCGGTGGGTTAGTGCACGTGACTTTGTTGCTTGCCCAAGATGGCGAGCAGTCGAACTATCAGCAAGATATACAGGTGCTTAATGTTCCCTAGTCGTCGCAGACAGCAAGGCAATTTATACATCATCGCGATATTTGTGTTGGTGGTAATGGGCTTTTTGGGAGCGAATCTGGTGCGTATTGAGCAATCCAATCACGATGCCTACGTACGGGACGTGCTTGGCACCCAAGCTTGGTTGTTGGCGCACTCGGTAAATGAATATGTGTTGACTGAAATGTACCCGTTGAACGCCTCATCGGCTGTAGCCACCAATTGCGATCCAATGGCCTCTTCCATTACTTCTGGGGCGGCGAACGTGCTAAGCGGTTTCAATAGCTGCTCGGACGTGACCTTGAGTTGTGATTCGCTCGGCGCTCTGGATGGGATGAATTACTTCAAAGTGGAATCGAGAGCCAATTGCGGTTCTGGCCTCAATGAGGTGGAGCGAAGTGAGGAGATATGGCTACGGGAAGCATCATAAAAAAAGGAAGTTTCCTGCTTATATGTTTGGCTATGTTTAGTTGGAGAGCCAATGCAGATGCGACTTTTCCTATCGGCGATAAGTGCGACTTGACGGCTGCTCAAACTTGGATGGGTAGCGGAAGCTCGGTGCAGCTGGATACTGATGATGCCATTACCGGATTAGCAGACAGAAAAATTGGTTTTGACCCTAGTTCTCAAGTCACTAACGTGACCAATTCGTGCCAAACAGGCGACTGTATTTTTGATGCCAGTTTAATACTGGCGACCAAACCGGATTTTTCTATTGGTGGTGTGACTTTTGACACCGTATATGCTGCTCAGTCGTTAAAGGGTGCTGACACCCTGACGCTGACTAGCGGTACTTATCGGATTACTGATTCTTTGAGTATGATAGGTAACTCACGGCTTATTATCGATGGCGAGGTCACCTTGTACGTGGATAAAATGAGTTTGTCGGGCAATGCACAAGTGATTGTGAATTCGAGTGACCCGAATGATTTTGTTTTAATTTCTCGCGATGGCGCGGTCAATAGCTCTGAAGTGGATTTTGGTGGGAGTGTTAACAGCGCCATTACAGGGCACCTGTTTATCGAAGGTAGTCTAACCATGTCACAAAACATTGAAATTACAGGGACCGTGACAACCAAGGATCTAACGATTGACAGCAACGCAAGCATTGTCGCTGATCTGCCTAGTGGCTGCGGCGGTGGAGGCAGCTACACCTTAGCTATCACACCGACCGACGGCGCTAGCTTATCTTGTGAAGCCCAGTCGATCACTTTGCAAGTGCAAGATGGCAGTGGTAACGATACCGGCGATTATACTGGGAATATTCATGCGTCTGTCCCGACGGGTTCGTTAAGTGTTACCACAGGTAGCTATATATCCGGTGATAGTTTTCAAGCAGACTCCAATGGCACCTTGATATTGGATCTTGATGGAGGCGGAGTCGGTGATATCACCCTGACCAGCTATCTCGAAGATGATATGGCCAACACCACAGTGACTGGCGATTATAGCTTTGTCCCTTATCGCTACCAGATAACGACCAACCCGACCGATGTGATTGCAGGTAAATCGGCTCAAGTGACTGTGCAACCGTTAGAGTGCGCGGTGGTTGGTGGCTCGGAATCTGTGGTGGTCTCAAGTGATTACGTTGGCAGTTTTACTTTAAATACCACCACCACGAGTTATATTCAGCCGTCGAGCCCAACCAACAGCGCGGCGGTATACGTAAAAGATGATGCTGACAGCAGCTATGTGCAAGCCTCGAATGATGTAACACTTAACTTTGCCCTCAACGGTTCATCGGAAGTGGAGGCGCAAATGGACGTGCTGTATTCCGAAGCAGGCAGCGTGTCGTACACATTGAGCAATACAGAATGTGTCACTTTGGATGACAGTTCAACGCAATGTAAAACCTATTCCGCCACCCATCAAATTGAAGCTCGCCCATGGACATTTGCTATTTGCAGCAGTGATACGATAGATGGCACGGCCAGCAGTGGCACTGGCTATAAAACGGCGGGCAGCCCCTTTGATGTAATGGTCAAACCCATCATATGGCAAACGGGTGGCAGTGAAACGGCAGCGGTGGATACCAGCACATATTGCTCAGCCACTGTGACGCAAAACTTCTTCGATTCGGATGCGCCTGCCGCGACCGTGTCTTTAACGCATACCATTGATACTCCATCGGGCGGCAACGCAGGTAATTTGTCGGGTACTGTATCAATGGCAAACACCAATAAAGCCTCTGGCGGGGATTACTTTGATTTTACAGGCTTAAGCTGGGACGAAGTGGGCAGTATTCGCTTGCAGGCAGATACCGCATCGAATTATCTGGGCATGGATGTGAATCAAGGGTATCGAAATATCGGCCGTTTCTATCCGGCGTATTTTCGTGTGCAGTCGAACACTTGGACTTACCCAAATTCACAAGTCTTTATTTATATGGGGCAGCCGTTTTCAGCCGCCACTTTCTTGGTCGAGGCGCTCAATATAAGTGAAGCTGCGGTGCAAAACTATGTGAGCTTTGATAGCAGTTTGCAGGCCGGATTTGATTTGATTGAAAACAGTGGCTCATACGCGGCCCGTTTTGTCGCGCCAACGTTTTCGGCAGGCAGTTGGGCACTGAGCAGCGGCAGTTCCATTGGCACTTTTACGAACACTCAAATTAACGATTGTACCGATAGCATTTGTTGGAGTAAGGCCACGGATTTTCAAGCGGATGGGCCGTTTAATTCTGTCGAAAACATCGCGACTTCGAACATCAGTTTAGATAGTCAAATTGCGAATGTCGATCCTGTCGCTTATACCACGAGTGGCGATGTGCTAACCACTCAGCCAGATATTCGCTTCGGTCGAATCTTATTAGACGATGTCGGCGGAGTACAAGGCGATACGATAACGGTGCCGATGCAAGTGCAATATTGGAATGGCAGCGATTTTATTCCCAATTCTGACGATGATAGCACCACGTTTGATGCAACTAATTTCTGTCGGCAGGAAGTTTGGTCGGATTTAACCGATAATGCCAGCTTATCTGGTTCAGGCACGGTGAGTGTCGGAGAGTCCCGAGTCATCAATGCTTCTCAAGCCACATCAGTGCGTGAGCAAGTGAAATTTTGGCTGACATTAGATAGTGGAGGTATGTCATCAAGTTGCGAGGGAAGCGACAGTGATTTACCTTGGCTGAGGTACAACTGGGATGGCGCTGACGGTGATGAGGAAGATCCATCCAGTGTGGTGACTTTTGGCATTCATCGCGGCAGCGACAAAGTCATATTTCGGGGCGAAACAGGCCTCACAGGGCAATGATTTGTGTAAATTAATTGCCATAAGTAAGGATACTGTTAGAAATTGCATGTTTCAGTCAATCTTTGTGTGACTTTACCTTGCTGTGATGGCGTGGCGTTGGTACATTTAGAACAATTTTTTATCTTCTAATTTCTAGCGGGACGAACGAAGAATATGTTTAAAAAACTTCGTGGCATGTTTTCAAATGACCTATCGATCGATTTAGGTACAGCCAATACACTGATATACGTACGAGGACAGGGCATTGTCTTAGATGAGCCTTCGGTAGTAGCGATTCGCCAAGACAGCCGTCGAGGTGGCGCGAAAAGTGTAGCGGCGGTCGGTCACGCTGCAAAACAAATGTTAGGGCGTACGCCGGGTAACATTTCTGCCATCCGTCCGATGAAAGATGGCGTGATTGCCGACTTTTACGTTACCGAGAAAATGCTGCAGCACTTTATTAAACAAGTGCACGACAACAGCGTTTTGAAACCTAGCCCACGAGTTCTTGTTTGTGTGCCGTGTGGTTCAACTCAAGTTGAACGCCGTGCGATTCGTGAGTCTGCATTGGGCGCTGGTGCGCGTGATGTCTACCTGATTGATGAGCCAATGGCCGCCGCGATTGGTGCTGGCCTACGCGTATCTGAACCAACTGGTTCTATGGTCGTCGATATTGGTGGTGGTACAACAGAAGTGGCTGTTATCTCGCTAAATGGTGTGGTGTACTCTTCTTCTGTACGTATTGGTGGTGACCGATTCGATGAAGCGATTATCAACTATGTTCGTCGTAACTACGGCAGCTTAATTGGTGAGGCAACCGCTGAAAAAATCAAACACGAAATTGGCTCGGCTTACCCTGGCGATGACGTGCAAGAGATTGAAGTTCGTGGTCGTAACCTTGCTGAAGGTGTTCCGCGTAGCTTTAGCCTGAATTCCAACGAAATCCTAGAAGCTCTGCAAGAGCCACTAACGGGTATCGTATCCGCTGTGATGGTTGCTTTAGAGCAATGTCCGCCAGAATTGGCGTCAGATATCTCTGAAAACGGCATGGTCTTAACCGGTGGCGGTGCGCTTCTCAAAGACATCGATCGCTTGCTGACCGAAGAAACAGGTATCCCAGTGGTAGTCGCAGATGAACCATTGACGTGTGTCGCACTAGGCGGCGGAAAAGCACTTGAAATGATTGATATGCACGGCGGCGATTTGTTTAGCGAAGAGTAATCTCGACCTTGTCAACAATGTGGGTCAGTTAGACACCGTTTATACCGCAACATAGGATCTCAATGGGATGAAGCCGATTTTTGGCAGAGGACCTTCACTGCAATTGCGCTTATTTTTAGCGATCGCTATATCAGCCAGTCTTATGCTGGCTGATAGTCGTTTAGGCGCTTTCACAAATGTTCGTTACTTTTTAAATAGCTTGGTCGCGCCAATTCAATACGCGGCCGACTTACCTCGTACCATGTTCGATGGTTTTTACGAGCGATTCAATTCACGCCAACACTTGATTGACACCAACCATGCTCTGAAAAATGACGTGTTGAGGCTGAAAAGCAACCTGACATTGCTTGACCAATATCGTGAAGAAAACAAGCGGCTGCGTAAGCTGTTGGGTTCTCCGTACGTTCGTGATGAGCGTAAGATGATTGCGGAAGTGATGGCCGTGGATACCACACCATATCGCCACCAAATCATGATCGATAAAGGCGCTGACGAAGGCGTTTATGTTGGGCAACCTGTCATCAATGATCAGGGTATTGTGGGCCAAGTGATTTATGTCTCGGCGCAAAATAGCCGCGTGCTGCTGCTCACCGATGGCAACAGCGCAGTTCCTGTTCAAGTCATACGTAACGATATTCGCGTGATTGCGTCTGGGACGGGGCAAGTCGATCAAATTAAATTGGAGCATATTCCAACCAGTACTGATATCCGTCAAGGAGATGTATTGGTAACGAGTGGCCTAGGCGGCGTTTACCCTGAAGGTTATCCAGTGGCAAAGGTTATCTCGGTCAATAGAGATACCAAACGAGAGTTTGCTGATATCAGCGCTCGTCCTGTGGTGGATTTTGAGCGTTTAAGATATTTGTTATTGGTATGGCCGAACGCAGATCGGCAAGGCAAAGTGCTGCATGCCGATCCCGCACAGAAGCAAGAGGTGACACCGCATGGCCAATAATGTACTTCAAGGTCGATTGGTCATCTGGAGCTCATTTCTCATTGCTTTGATCCTGCAAACTATTCCTTGGCCGGGCGTGTTTGAAATGCTCCGGCCATCTTGGTTGCTGCTGGTGACGTGTTATTGGGTACTGGCGATGCCACATCGAGTCAATGTCGGGACGGCGCTTATCGTCGGGCTATTGTGGGACTTGTTGCTTGGCTCTACGCTGGGCATTCGCGGCATGATGCTTTCCGTGGTGATTTATCTCGTGGCGATGAACTTTTTAGTCCTGCGTAACATGGCGCTTTGGCAGCAGGCCGTTGTGATTGCTCTGCTATCGATGTTATTGGATATATTGATCTTTTGTGGCGAGTATATGATCAGAGACGTCACTTTTGATCCATTATTACTCTGGAGTGCATTGATCAACTGCATTCTTTGGCCGTGGTTATTTTTACTCATGCGCCGGGTACGCCGTCATTGGCATATCAAATAGCGGAGACCAATCATGGCAAACAAACAGATAAATAAACAGATTGTATTAGCATCAGCGTCACCGAGGCGAAAGCAGCTGCTCGCTCAGCTGGGTTATGAGTTTGCGGTGAGCGCAGCCAACATCGAAGAAAGGCGTCAGCCAAACGAATTGCCGGAACACTATGTGAATCGATTGGCCATTGAGAAAGCGCAAGCTTGCTTAACAAGTTTCCCAGATGCTGTCGTCATCGGCGCCGATACCATAGTGGTGATTGATGGGGAGGTGTTGGAGAAACCGCGCGATCTGGCTCATTCACAGCAGATGCTGCAACGCTTATCAGGCCAGTGTCATCAGGTGCTAACCTCAGTTGCTGTGATCAGTGAACACGAACAACAAAGTACAGTGATCACGACTAAGGTTTGGTTCAAACCTTTATCTTCGGCAGACATTGAACATTATTGGCAAACTGGTGAACCAAGCGATAAAGCTGGAAGTTACGCGATTCAAGGGCTCGGCGGTAAGTTTGTTACTCGTATGGAAGGTAGCTACCACGCCGTTGTCGGCCTGCCGTTGTATGAAACTGATCAGCTCTTGCACGAATTCTTATAAATTATAATAAAGAGGTGCGCCCATGAGTGCTGAGTTGTTATTAAATGTCACCCCAAGTGAAACCCGAGTCGCGATGATCGAAGCGGGTAGCCTACAAGAAATTCATATTGAACGTGAAGCGCGCCGCGGTATTGTCGGCAATATCTACAAAGGTAAAGTGAGCCGAGTGCTACCCGGTATGCAGGCAGCTTTTATTGATATCGGTTTAGAGAAAGCGGCGTTTTTACACGCTTCTGATATTGTGCCGCACACTGAATGCGTGTCTGAAAAAGAAAAAAGACAGTTTCAAGTCCGTGATATCGCTGAATTGGTCCGTCCTGGACAAGACATCGTTGTGCAAGTCGTTAAAGATCCTCTTGGCACTAAAGGTGCGCGTCTAACCACAGATATAACTCTGCCGTCTCGCTATTTGGTATTTATGCCTGGCGCGAGCCATGTTGGCGTTTCGCAACGTATTGAAAGTGAAAAAGAGCGCGATAGGTTGAAAGCGGTAGTAACCCATTATTGCGATGAGCATGGTGGATTTATCATTCGCACGGCGGCAGAAGGCGCCGATGAAAAAGAGCTGTCTCAAGATGCGGCGTTTTTGAAGCGTTTGTGGTCAAAAATTGTTGAGCGTAAAAGCAAATACAAAACCCGCACTACCTTATATGGTGAGCTTGGTCTTGCTCAGCGAATTTTGCGAGATTTTGTTGGTACCGAACTCACCAAAATATTGGTCGATTCGCGCTTAGAATACGACAACCTGCAAGAGTTCACTTCTGAATATGTGCCTGAATTGACCGAAAAGTTAGAGTTATATGAAGGTGATAAGCCCATCTTTGATATGTTCGAGACTGAGAATGAAATTCAGCGTTCGTTGGAACGTAAGGTGACGCTTAAATCTGGTGGTTATCTGATCATCGATCAAACGGAAGCGATGACGACCGTTGATATCAATACGGGAGCTTTCGTTGGGCGACGTAACCTAGAAGAAACCATTTTTAATATCAATGTTGAAGCCACTCAAGCAATCGCTCGCCAGTTACGTTTACGTAATTTAGGTGGCATTATTATCATCGACTTTATTGATATGTTGTCTGATGAACACCGTAAGCGAGTGCTTACCTCGCTTGAACAAGCGTTGAGTAAAGATCGTGTTAAAACCAATATCAATGGCTTTACCCAGCTTGGTTTAGTGGAAATGACTCGCAAGCGAACTCGAGAAAGTATTGAACATGTTTTATGTTCAAGTTGTCCTACTTGTGAAGGGCGCGGGAGTGTCAGAACGGTTGAAACGGTTTGTTTTGAAATATTACGCGAAATTACCCGTGTTAACCGAGCATACGATGCCGACAAGTTTGTTGTTTATGCAGCGCCAGCGGTGGAAGAGGCACTCAGCGGAGATGAATCTCACGCGCTTGCCGAGCTTGAAGTGTTTATCGGTAAGCAAGTTAAAGTACAAGCTGAACCCTTATACATCCAAGAGCAATTTGATGTAGTCATGATGTAGTGAGTGGAGAGTGAAGAAGATTTCTCGGCATTGTGTCCGTTCGTTATTATGTTTGTGTGTCACAGTTTTAGCCTTGTCCGCTATCGCGATCAGCGCGATGCGAGTGCTGCTGCCCAAGATCAATCACTTTGAACCTGAAATCGTCGCTTGGGTAAACCAAGCGACTGGCGTTCAAGTTCAGTTCCAGCAGATTGGCGGCTATTGGGATAACCTACACCCGTACATCTCGCTAACCGGAGTGGATGTCACTCTCCCTGAACCCAAACCCGTACATTTTCACGCCAGTAATATCGACGTACAGTTGGACGTTTTTAAATCGCTGATCAATTGGCGGCCGATTGTCTCTGATCTGCGCATCAACAAACTCGCTTTAGATATCCGTTCGATAGATTTAAGTCAGTTTACGGCGTCATCTAAGGGTTCATCCGCGGCTAAGCAAGATCCTTTTACTCAACAGTTTGACCAATTATTGCTGCGCCAGATCAACGGTTTTAGTGTCAATCATGCCACGATTAACTATCAATCTTTAGCGGGCGCGAACCGAACTCTAAACGTGGATACCTTAAGGTGGCGAAATCAAGGCCACCGACATCGCTTTCAAGGTATGGTCAGTTTAGCTGACGTTAAATTAAATTCGTTGCACGTGAATGCAGACTTTATTGATCATGGTTCATTGGCGAGTGTTTCTGGACAGTTTTATGTGTCCGCTAATAATGTGTCGGTTACTCCGTGGCTAAGTAAGCACTTACAATCTGAAACTGGAATTCGCAAAGGTGAGGTGAGTTTTAAGTCTTGGCTGACCTTAAAACACGGTAAACCAATCAGTGCGTTAGTGAAACTAGAACCCTCGGTGTTGGAATGGCAGCACAAGAAATCGCATCAATTGGCGATTGAGTCTGGAGTATTAAGCTTGTCTCCGCAGCAGAGTGGGTGGCAAGTTTCCAGCCATTCGCTCAAAATGAAAACGGACAATAAAGCTTGGCCAGATTTTCGGGTTGCACTGAATTGGCAGCCGAAAGACTGGTTGCTGAATATTTCAGAGATCAACATCCGCTCTGTTACGCCCCTAATCAATTTATTGGCTCCGTCGACGTCTACTCTCAGTGTGCTCAATAAGCTCAACCCTGCTGGAAGCCTAAAAGACGTGCGGCTGTCCATGGCGGGGGATTTGCCGTCGCTGAGATATTCGGCTGAGTTGAAAAATGGCAGTATCGCGCAATGGTATCTACTCCCGACAGCGCAGCATTTGGATGCCACAATTCGTGGTAGTGCCAGCAAAGCATTTATTTCCGCGCAACTGACGAATGAAACTTTGCCCTATGGTCCCGTATTTCAAGCGCCTCTAAAAATAGAGGATGGCCAGGTTAATCTGGTATGGCAAAATCAGTCTGATGGTTGGTCGCTTTGGTCGAATAATATCGATGTGGTGACACCTGATTTAAAAGTGCTAGGCGAGTTCCGCCTTGATGTGCCTGAAACGAAAAGCCCTCTGTTGTCTTTTTATTCAGAAGCAAGTTTAGCGCATGCTGACCAGACTTGGCGTTATTTGCCAAGGCTTGCTATGGGTAAAGAGCTATCCGATTACTTAGCGTCTGCAATTCAAGGTGGCCAAGTATCGAATGCGAAAATACTGTGGTATGGGAGGCTGGCCGATTTCCCGTATTCTAATCATTCGGGCATCTTCCAAGCATCCGTGCCGCTGCAACAGGGCAAATTCCAGTTTGAACCGTCATGGCCTGCGATTACCGATTTGCAGATGGACATGCTGTTTCAAAATGATGCAATGTATATGAATTCCCGTCATGCCACGTTAAATGGTATGACCGCCAGCTTGCTCCGCGGAAAAGTGGCACATTTGTCAGCAGAAGGTCGCCTTCAAATCCATGCTCGAGCTCAAGGTTCTGGCCCTAAGGTGCGTGCCTATATGAACGCCACACCATTGTCAGATTCGGTGGGCGCTGCGCTAAATAGCTTACAAGTGCAAGGAAAGGTAAGCGCAGATTTTCATCTTGATATTCCGCTCAACGGGCAACAGCCTCACGTATGGGGCGTCGCCAAACTGCGTAACAATAAAGTGCAGGTTCAGGCTCCACCAATGGATTTATCTTCGGTTTCTGGCGATATTGCCTTTAATGACGATAAAGTGAGCAGTAAAAAAATTACGGCGACTTGGCTGACTCAGCCTGTCAGCCTTTCTTTCGCGGGACGTAACCAAAAATCGGTTTACAAGGTCGGCATTAATGTCGAAGGCGATTGGCAAGCTAAACCCTTGCTCCCTTATGTTGGCCGGCGTTGGATTGACCCACTCTCTGGTCGCGCGCCGTGGCATGCTAAGGTTGATTTGCAGCTCAAACAGTCGGGCTTTAATTTTCAAGCGGAAGGCTCAGCCGATCTTAAACAGGTGACCAGTGACTACCCATATCCATTAGATAAAGCCGCTGGGATAGATGAGCAAGCTAAGGTGCAAGTCTCTGGTAACCAGCGCACCATAAGCGCTCGCCTTGCTATGCAGAAGCTGAAGTATCAAACTGAAATTGACCTAACCAAATCGATTCCAGTGCTGCAATCCAATTATCTATTAGTCGGTAAAGGTAACTTTAAGCCGAGCCCTGTTAGTGGCAATGTGTTAGATGTTCGCAGTGATCGGTTGGATCTTGATTCTTGGTTAACCTTGTTGTTCTCTAAAGATAAGACGGCAAGTAAAGCGGCGAGCCCAAGTAATACTATTGCGATTCCCACGCCCGAGCGTATCTCTCTCGATGTTAAGGATCTTCAATTAGCCACGTTGGATTGGCACGATGTGTCGCTTAACGCCAAACGTAAAAGCTTAGCTTGGTATATGAAGGTTCATAGCCTAGAAGCGGAAGGAGAAGCTCACTATCTTGACCCATATGACTTGAGTGTATCGTTGCAGCGGCTACAGGTTTACGTGCCGGGGCTGGATAAACAACTGGGCGGGAAAAATTTATTTGCCGCAGCGGGTAAGCAAGGTAAAACCTTGATCTCAGAGTTTGATCGTTCATTCCATGACTATGTTCCCAATATTACTCTATTAATCAAAGATTTTTGGTTTCAAGGCTACCGCGTCGGTAAGGCCAAGCTAGATTTACAGCGTGAGGGTGACAAGTTGGCTTGGAAGGATTTGTCATTAGATAGTGGCAGCAGTCAGTTTGACTCATCGGGTTATTGGTCTTTGTCTAAGCACTACAGCCACACTCACATGAAATTTGTTCTAAAAGGTGACAACAACACCGATTTAATGCAGCGGTTTGGTATTACATCTGGAATCCAAAAAGCGCCGTTTAATGCCAGCGCAACGTTAGATTGGAAAGGAGCCCCTTGGTCGATGCAGATCGATAGTCTAAATGGCTCTCTGGACAGTAAATTTGGTAAAGGGGTGATATCTAACGTGAGCGGCGCTGCGCGCTTGTTGGGTTTGTTTAGCCTCGACTCCATTATTCGCAAGATGCAGTTAGACTTCACAGGGGTGTTTGATAAGGGGATGGCATTTAATTCCATCACTGGGAGCGGGAAAATACGCGATGGTGTATTCGTAACCAATGATCTCAAAATGGACGCTATCGCCGGTGAAATGAAAATCAAAGGTCTAGCGAATTTAAATACTCAGCTAGTTGACGCGGAAGTCAATTTTGTCCCTGATATTACCTCTGGCATCCCTGTATTAACTGCATTTGCGGTTACGCCACTGACTGCCTTGTATGTCTTTGCAGTGACAACGGTGCTCTCTCCTGTGGTTGAAGTCTTTACCCAAGTTAACTATGAAGTGAAAGGCCCATTAGACCACCCTATCGTAACTGAAATCTCGCGGACCAAAGGCGAATATCAGTTACCAGAAAAGCTGAGCAGTGAGCTGTAATAAGGAGCCATTTATGAGTCGTATCGCTGTTGTGCAGATGACGTCAAGCCGCAAGGTTGCGGACAATCTCAACTATTTGACGATGCAAGTCGAAATATTAGCTCAGCAGGGGGTGAAGCTCATCTTGACCCCTGAAAATGTCCTGATTTTTGGTCAGCAAGCCGACTACTATCAGCACGCTGAAAGGTTGCATGATGGCCCAATCCAGAAGCAACTGGCAGAGCTCGCTCGGCGACATCAAGTGTGGTTAGTGATTGGTAGCTTTCCAATCCAGCGTGAGGCACGGGTTACCACAACTATGCTGGTGTTTGATTCTAGCGGCCAGTTGATTGAAGATTACGACAAACTGCATATGTTTGATGTTGATGTTGCGGATTCACATCATCGCTATCGAGAATCTGATATATTTTCTTCAGGGTCTCAGGTTAAGGTCTCTCAATCTTGTATTGGCGCATTAGGTCTGACTATTTGTTATGACCTACGCTTTTCCGCACTGTACAATGAATTAGCCAACCAAGGAGCACAAATTCTACTGGTGCCTGCCGCATTTACGGCGGTGACTGGCCAAGCGCATTGGGAAGTTTTATTGCGTGCGCGTGCCATTGAAACGCAATGTTGGGTGGTGGCCGCGAATCAAACCGGTACCCATGAAGGGGGGCGGAAAACTTGGGGTCACTCAATGGTTATCAACCCTTGGGGAGAAGTGGTGGCTCAGCTGCGGCAGGAAAGCGAAAATTTGGTTGCTGAAATCGACTTAGGTCTGATTGAGCAAGTAAGATCTAAGATGCCGATCAAAGAGCACGCTCGATTCGGTAGCCATTTTATTGAAAGATAAGAGTGAGATATGATTATAAATAGCATTGAAGATGCATTACTCAAACCAGCTGGTTTGACAGAACAAGATATTACCAACACGCTGGAAAGCATCGCTACACGTCAAATTGATTACGCAGATATCTACTTTCAATCGAGCTGGCACGAATCCTTAGTCTTAGAAGATAGCATTATTAAAGACGGCTCGTTTAATATCGATCGCGGTGTTGGCGTGCGTGCGGTCGCTGGCGAAAAAACGGGTTTTGCCTATTCAGATCAAATCCAACTTGATGGTTTGCAGCAAAGCGCCTTTGCGGCTCGTGGTATTGCCAAACAGGGCCAAAGTGCGCAAGTACAAGCTTTTCAACGTCAGCAAGCGCCTGACTATTATCAAGCAGTGAACCCATTGGCTTGCTGGGAAAAGCAGAAAAAAACAGAACTTCTGAGTGAATTGGACGCGTACATTCGTACCAAAGAGCCATTGGTTCAAGAAGTCTCCGTGAGTTTAAGTGGTGTACATGAACAAATGTTGGTTGCGGCCACCGATGGGACCTACGCTGGCGACATTCGCCCGCTAGTACGCTTGTCCATTAGTGTGTTAGTGCAACGTGGCGATCGCAGAGAAAGAGGCAGTGCTGGCGGTGGTGGCCGTTTTAACTACGACTATTTCCTGACTAGCGAACAAGGAACGCAAATCGCGTATCAATATGCCGATGAAGCGATTCGCCAAGCTCTTGTGAATCTTGAAGCGATTGCGGCGCCAGCTGGCGCTATGCCAGTGATCCTGGGTTCTGGTTGGCCTGGTGTGCTGCTGCACGAGGCAGTAGGACACGGCTTAGAAAGCGACTTCAACCGCAAAGAATCCTCGGTATTCAGTGGTAAGATTGGCCAGCAAGTCACTTCTGATTTGTGTACGATTGTCGATGACGGTACCTTACCTGACTTACGTGGTTCTTTGAATGTTGATGATGAAGGTGTCAACGGACAATATAATGTCTTGATTGAAAAAGGCACCTTGAAAGGCTATATGCAAGACAAGCTGAACGCTCGTCTCATGGGAGAAGCGCCGACGGGTAATGGTCGTCGTGAGTCTTATGCGCATTTGCCAATGCCGAGAATGACCAATACTTACATGCTGCCGGGTGAGCATTCACCAGAGGAAATTATTTCGACAGTGAAGAAAGGTTTGTATGCACCTAACTTTGGTGGCGGCCAAGTCGACATCACTTCAGGTAAATTCGTTTTCTCAACCTCAGAAGCCTACCTTATTGAAGACGGCAAGGTAACTCGCCCTGTTAAAGGTGCGACTTTAATTGGCTCTGGTATTGAAGCCATGCAGCAAGTCTCGATGGTCGGTAATGACCTGAGCTTAGATCGTGGTGTTGGTGTGTGTGGTAAAGCCGGGCAGAGTATTCCGGTAGGCGTTGGTCAGCCGACGCTCAAACTCGATTCACTGACCGTCGGTGGTACCGACTAACGGCATTGTGGTCGTCAGGTTTTAGGTGGAATAAAAAGAAACGGTGGCCAAAGAGCCACCGTTTTTGCTTTTTTCTTTTTGTGTTAGCTAAAGCGGAGAGATAAGTCTATATGCCGTCTCTTTCGATAGGGCAGCTCATGCAGCGTGCACCACCGCGTCCACGGCCTAATTCATTACCAGGAATAGTGAGGACTTGAATGCCGGCTTTGTCGTATTTTTCATTGGTATAAACATTTCGCTCATACCCGATGACGACTCCCGGTTTGACGGTAAGTACATTGTTGGCATCATTCCATTGCTCTCGCTCGGCTTCATAGTTATCACCACCCGTGGTGATAATTTTCAGCTGGTCGAGCCCTAGCGCTTGTTCTATCGCATGAATGTAGCTTGGCACTTGTTCGACATGTACATCACCGTCGGCTTTAGGTGTCAGACGCCAAGTGTTGAGATCTTTACGCATGATCTCTGGGTAGACGGAAAAGGTATCCACGTCCATATGTGTCATGACGGTATCTAAATGCATACAAGAGCGATGTTTGGGAAGATCAATCGCAATGACCTGTTTAGCTTGTTTGTGTTTAAACAAATTGGCAGCTAAGTTTTCGACCCCTTGAGGCTTGGTTCGCTCTGAAATACCGATCAGGACAGCCTCTTTGCCGATGACGAGCACGTCACCGCCTTCGATATTGGCGTTGTCGTAATGGAGATCTTCATCGCCAAAGTATTTGATAAAATCTTGACCAGCAAACACAGGATGCCAACGGTAGATAGCTCTTAGGTGGTTAGTCTCTCTTTGTCTGGCAGGTTTCATCATTGGATTTAACGACACACCACCGTAGACCCAGCAAGACGTATCACGGGTAAACAAGTGGTTGGGGAGAGGTTCAATCACGAAATCCAGAGGTCGATGCATTTTCGGCAGCATGGATGAAGAGCGAATGGGCAATTCAGAATAAGCTAAACCGCCGAGCAATACGGTGGCAAGGTGCTCATTATCCATCTCAGATAAGTAATGACGAAGATCTTTGGCAAACGTTGGTCCATAGCGAAAATCTGAAATTTGCGTATTGAGCAGCCATTGTCTAGCGTCTGGTACATGCAGTGTTTCGACTAGCAATTCATGCAGTAATAATACCTCGACACCTTGTTCAATCAGAGTGTTGGCGAAGATATCATGTTCTTTTCCTGCCGCTTCAACCGCCAATACATCATCAAATAGTAACTCATGGCAGTTTGATGGCGTTAGGTGAGTCAAAGCTCGCTCTGGTCGGTTTAGCAGAACTCTGCGTAATTGCCCGACCTCTGAGCCTACATACAGCTTACTCATAGTGTATCCTTACTGTTTTTTATATTTATATATATGACAAGATTGTTATCAGGATGCAAGTGAATTGTTCGGAGTAAAATGCTACAAAACTGTCACTTCTAGATTTAGTGCTAACAAAGTAGGCATTATCCTAACGAATTATTCTAAAAGCTTTTTCTGTGCGTATTGCATGGATGTGCCTTCCTATGCGAATTCAGCGTTTAAGGTTAGTTGAAAAGGTTTTCATAGCAAGTGGGCGGCTATGCACAATTACTGCTGTTTGGTATATGAATTGTGTCTTTTCATGCAGTTGTGAAGGGATTGATTCTGTGCGGCGGTTATTCATAACTATTCAAGTTGCTCGTGTTGGCGACTTCGTAGGCTAACCTTATAAAATTCTGAATCAACTAGAGAGCAGAATTTGCGTTTATGGAGAGGAAAATGAGTCAAGATAGGTATAGATTTTCGATGAGAACCATGCGATATTGCGTGCGTTTGAGCTGTGCTCACTGTATTAACCTCAATCTGGAGTAAAACTATGTCTCAAGACGAATATCTATCTGTGGATGAACTTATTGGTATGCAAAAGGAAGATACACGAGAGATTATTCAAGCACTATTAGAAGATGGTAGTGATCCAGATGCTTTATACGACATTGAGCATCACCTGTTCTCTGAAGACTTCTCCGTGCTGGAAAAAGCAGTGATTGAAGCTTTTAAAATGGGCTTTGAAGTACTTGAAGCTGAAGAAAGTGAAGACGAAGACGGCACTAAAATGTATTGCTGTGACGCCGTGATGCAATCTACTCTTGACCCTGAAGCGATTGACCAGCAAGTGGAAAAGTTGGTTCACTTGGCTGAAAAATTCGACATTATTTATGATGGCTGGGGCACCTTTTATGAGGGTGAGGATGCTATCTATGATGAAGAAGGCGAAGAAGAAGACGAAGCTTAATAGCAGCGCACTAGTCGAATCCGAGCGTTGATTCATTATCGATTACGCTGCGGACCATTGATTCCCTTGTCACTCATTGGCAGGGGATTTGTTTTTTAGCAGCCCCACTTCTTTGAAATATCGAATTGCTCCCGGATGCATTGGAATAGTTACCCCCTGCTTGACCATATCTTTCGCTTTGAGTTGAGATAACGCCGGATGCATATTCTGTAATTGGTGTAGATTTTCAAAAACGGACTTCGTTATCAGATAGACTAAGTTATTGGATTGCTCAGCATGAGTCACAAACGTTGCAACGACGCCGAAAGTTTGCACTTCATTTGTTTGAGTTGAATACATGCCAGCTGGAATCGCGCTAAAAGTGTAATAGGGGTGCGAAGCGACCAGTCTTTCTATTTTAGGCCCAGTGACTGAGACTAATTTCGCCTGGCATGCAGTGACGGCTTCAGCAATCGAGTCGTTGGGGTGGCCCACGACATATACATAGGCGTCAATTTTGTCGCGGCACAATGCTTGAGAGCGCATAGAGCCTTTTCGCTGTTGAATATTGGAGAAATCATCTGCCTTCCAGTTCATTGCGAGCATCAGATTCTCCATCGTCGCCCGTTCTCCTGAACCTTGATTCCCTATATCTACCCTTGATCCCAAAAGATCCTGAATACTATGGATCTGAGATTGGTTTTGGACGATCAGATTAAAAGGTTCTTGGTGCAGAGAAAACATAGCTCTTAACTGTGGATCTCCGCCTTGTTGGGTAAATCGGTTGCTGCCATGGTAGATATGATGCTGCCAATCGGATTGCAATATAGCGAAATCAATGTGTCGTGATTTTAGTCGCTTAGCGTTATCTAGTGAACCACCTGTGGATTCGACGGTACAGCGAGTGTGGTGTTTTTCTCGATCTTGGTTAATCAGCTTGCAAATAGCGCTGCCTGTCGGGTAGTACACGCCATTGACGGCTCCCGTCCCAATGGTGACGAATTGCTGTGCTTGTGATGGCGCTACGCTGAGACACCACAACGCAATTGGTAGAACGGCACCCATAGGTTTCATGGTGCTCTCCTTTTCTTTTCGCACGCAGATCTGACGATAGACGACAAGAACCCGCGTATCCAACAAGTCTTTTGTATCTCAATAAGTGTATATGATGATAGTGAGAAGACGCTATATCTGTCCGGAGGGGACGGGAAAAGGAGAGGGAGTGGGGCAATAGTGTATTACCCCTAGGCGTTCAATCGTTCGTCTATCCTAGCAATGACTTCTTTACTAGGACATTGAGATTACGTAATTAGCCTGAGTATTCAAAGAGTTCACATACCGACTCAAACACTTGCTCAGTGGTCACAGACATAGTAGGTGTGATGAAAATAGTATCATCGCCCGCTACAACGCCTAAAATACCTTCAGATTTCCCCAGTGAATCTAGTAGACGGGCGATCAATTGTGCGGCACCTGGTCCAGTATGCATTACAACCAGTGCACTGTTACGGTCAATACCTAACACCAGCTCTTTGAGTGAGCTAGAGGCGGTTGGCACGCCCATTTCTGCAGGTAAGCAGTAGACCATCTCCATCTTCGCATTGCGAGTTCTTACCGCGCCAAACTTGGTTAGCATACGCGAGACTTTCGATTGGTTAATATTATCGAAACCTTCATGCTTGAGGGCGTCAACAATATCGCTTTGTGAACCAAATTTTTCTTCTTTTAGTAGGGCTTTGAAAGCGCGAACTAAGCTATCTTGTTTTTCTGAATTGCGCATCGTTCTATTAGTTTGGTTATTTATTTCCCAGCAAATATTTTCGCACACCTATCGAAATATAGCTATGTCAGTGAATAAATAAGCTAATTTCTATCATGGTTTAGGTTGCGGGAGAGATAGCTGGTGGGTGGGGGCGTGTCACATCGCAAAGCTGAGGTTTACTGATTGTATTCAATACAGGCTTGCTATAATTTTGGCTCTTTAAAAAGAAATCTCATTTCAAGGAGAACGACAATGAAAGTAGCTGTTGTGGGTGCCGCAGGTGGCATCGGCCAAGCTTTAGCCCTGTTGCTAAAAAATCACTTACCAGCCGGTTCAGATCTCGCATTGTATGACATTGCACCAGTGACGCCAGGTGTTGCTGCAGATCTTAGCCACATCCCGACACCAGTTTCGATCAAAGGTTACGCAGGCGAAGATCCAACACCAGCGCTTGAAGGTGCAGATATCGTGCTTATGTCGGCGGGCGTTGCTCGTAAACCGGGTATGGATCGTGCGGATCTTTTCAATGTTAACGCGGGTATCGTGAAGTCTCTTGCTGAGAAGATAGCAGTTGTCTGTCCAAAAGCATGCATTGGCGTTATCACTAACCCTGTGAATACGACAGTGCCAATCGCAGCTGAAGTACTGAAAAAAGCAGGCGTTTACGATAAGCGTAAACTGTTTGGTGTGACGACATTGGACGTTATTCGTTCAGAAACATTTGTCGCTGAACTTAAAGGTAAAAATCCGGCTGAGATTAAGGTACCCGTTATCGGCGGCCACTCAGGTGTGACGATTCTGCCACTTCTTTCTCAAGTTGAAGGGGTTGAGTTTACTCAAGAAGAGACAGCAGCTCTTACCAAGCGTATTCAAAATGCTGGCACCGAAGTGGTTGAAGCGAAAGCGGGCGGCGGCAGTGCGACTCTATCGATGGGACAAGCAGCGTGCCGATTTGGCCTTTCTCTAGCAAAAGCCTTGAATGGTGAGAAAAATGTTGTTGAATGTGCATACGTTGAAGGTAGCGGTGAACATGCGAGTTTCTTTGCTCAACCGATCAAACTCGGTAAAGACGGTGTAGAAGAGATCCTTAGCTATGGTGAGCTGAGCGATTTTGAGCAGACCGCGCTAGACAATATGTTGAAGACGCTTAACGACGACATTCAAACGGGTGTTGAATTCGTTAAGTAATCAGATTGTTTTAATCCAATAAAAAAGCTGATCGATAGATCAGCTTTTTTATATAAAAGATCTTGTTTAAAAAGATGCGTTATCTCTGGATCACTTGCTGCGGTTTACTGCGAGGTGAGCGAGGGTAACCAAAGCTTGTTTATAATCACTATCCGGTAGAACGCTTAACTCAGCAATGGCTTTGTCGGCTTCTTGCTCAGCTTTCTGCGTTGTGTAGTCTAACGAGCCCGTTTTATCCATGATCGCCAAGATTTGCTCTAGGTGAGCCATACCATCGGCGTTTTCAATCGCACTGCGGATTAAAGCGGCGTCTTCATTATCGCTATTGTGCATAGCATAGAGCAGCGGTAGCGTCGGTTTGCCTTCTGCTAAATCATCGCCGACATTTTTGCCCATCTCTTTACCATCTGCCGTGTAATCCATCACATCATCGATCAATTGGAAGGCAGTGCCGAGGTATTTGCCATAATTTTGTAACGCAAACTCGGTTTCCGCTGGAGCATCGCTTAAAATTGCGCCTATTTGTGTTGCAGCTTCGAACAAACGCGCCGTCTTTGAATAGATGACCTGCATATAATCAGCTTCAGTGACGCTAGGATCATTACAGTTGATCAGCTGCTGAACTTCACCTTCAGCAATGACGTTTACCGAGTCGCTCATGAGCTCTAAGATCTTAAATGATCCTAGCTTTGTCATCATTTGGAATGAGCGCGTGTAGATGAAGTCTCCGACTAGTACACTCGCTGCGTTACCAAATGCCGCATTGGCGGTGGCTTTCCCACGGCGCATATCTGATTCATCCACCACGTCATCGTGTAGCAGAGTCGCGGTGTGGATAAATTCGACAAAAGCTGCTGCCATAATATGCTGCTCACCCTGATAACCAAGGGCACGAGCTGACAGCAAAGCAAGTAATGGACGTAGACGTTTTCCTCCACCACTGACAATGTACAATCCAAGTTGATTGATTAAGGCCACGTCGGAGTTAAGTTGATCTTGAATAGTTTCGTTGACTTTTGCCATGTCGTCGGCAGTCAGTCTTTGGATAGCGTTAAAATCCATTGTAAATCCAGCTGAGAGAAGAGATGCTCTTGGTGATCGAGTTGTGTTTGGTTGCGAATAATACACTAATTTCCGTTGATTAATATACGCAAAATAGGCATCATTCTGGCAAAATCACCTAGTGATTAGCAATCAACCAATTTTTTTTAAATATGGCTTGTCAACGTGGGGTGCTTTCTGTAAAATCTGCGCCCTATTGATGATTAGTTTAGCGCACACCCGAACTGCTCAAATTATAAGCATAGGCTGTGCGGAAAAAGCGGAGTAAAATATGTACGCTGTTTTCCAATCTGGTGGTAAACAACACCGAGTAAGCGAAGGTCAAACTCTTCGTTTAGAGAAATTAGACGTTGAAACTGGCGCAACAGTTGAATTTGATAAAGTTCTTCTGGTAGCTAACGGTGAAGAGGTTTCTGTAGGCGCTCCTCTAGTAGAGGGCGGCAAGGTAACTGCTGAAGTTGTACAACACGGTCGTGGCGATAAGATTAAAATCGTTAAGTTCCGTCGTCGTAAGCACTCTCGTAAGCAACAAGGCCATCGTCAGTGGTTCACTGAAGTGAAAATCACTGGCATCAACGCTTAAGTAATTAGGAGAGTTTAACAATGGCACACAAAAAAGCTGGCGGTTCTACTCGTAACGGCCGCGATTCAGAAAGCAAACGTCTTGGTGTTAAGCGTTTTGGTGGTGAATCTGTTCTTGCAGGTAACATCATCGTTCGTCAACGTGGTACTAAGTTCCACGCAGGCACTAACGTTGGTATCGGTAAAGACCACACTTTATTCGCACTTGCTGAAGGCAAAGTGAAGTTTGAAGTGAAAGGTCCTAAAAACCGTAAGTTCGTTAGCATCGAAGCTGAATAAGTTTAGTTTCTAACTGAATGACAAAGCCCTGCCTTCTTGGCGGGGTTTTTTATTTATAGAGAATATAAATTTATATTACAAAGAGTTAGCTCTAGTAAGGCCGTTGGATTAGTGTGGCGTTTGCCAAAATCGAACCGACGCGATCTGCTAGAATCTATATTGCCAATGAGTGCAATATGGCGACGCAATACATGCGGGGTGAGAGATGAAATTCGTTGATGAAGCGGTAATTAAAGTTGATGCTGGAGATGGCGGCAGTGGTGTCGTTAGCTTTTGGCGAGAAAAATTTATAACGAAAGGTGGACCTGACGGCGGTGACGGCGGTGATGGTGGTGATGTCTATATGGAAGCAGACGAAAACCTAAATACACTGGTTGATTACCGTTTCCAACGCTTCTACGCAGCTGAACGCGGCGAAAATGGTAGCGGTGGTAACTGTACAGGTAAACGTGGTAAAGACAAAACGTTACGCGTGCCTGTGGGCAGTCGTGCGGTGGATATTCACACTAATGAAGTGGTTGGCGAAGTAACCGAGCATGGTCAAAAATTGATGGTCGCCAAAGGCGGCTGGCATGGACTGGGCAACACTCGCTTCAAATCGTCAGTCAACCGCGCACCTCGCCAAAAAACCCTGGGAACCAAGGGTGAAGTACGTGAACTGCGTCTTGAGCTACTATTGCTAGCGGATGTGGGCATGCTAGGTTTACCAAATGCAGGTAAATCGACGTTCATTCGCTCGGTATCGGCCGCTAAGCCTAAAGTCGCGGATTATCCTTTCACAACCTTGATACCAAGTCTTGGTGTTGTGAGTGTGATGGCAGAGAAGAGCTTTGTGGTCGCAGATATCCCTGGCTTGATTGAAGGCGCAGCGGATGGTGCGGGTCTTGGTATACGCTTCTTGAAACATTTAGAGCGTTGTCGAGTCTTGTTGCACATGATCGATCTTCTACCCGTTGATCAATCGGATCCGGTGCAAAATGCCCTGACGATCCTCGATGAGCTTGAGCAATACAGTGAAAAGCTGGCGGACAAGCCTCGTTGGTTAGTATTCAATAAGATAGATCTTATGTCTGAAGAAGATGCGGATGAAAAGATCCAGCAGATCTTAGACGCATTAGGTTGGGAAGAAGAATACTTCAAGATTTCGGCGGTGAATAAGCAAGGCACTAAAGAGCTATGCTATAAGCTAGCTAACTTTATGGAAAGCATGCCGAAAGAGGAAATCTTTGAGCAGGAAGAAGACACTGTCGACTTCATGTGGGATGACTACCACAAGGATGCGATGAGTGGTGACAACGTTGTTGTGGAAGATGATGACGATGACGATTGGGACGACGAAGAAGACGATGGCCACGTGATTTACGTCCGTGACTAACGCACTAGAATTCGATAAAACCGCACATATCCTGTTGCGGTTTTTTTCTGTCTGTACCACTGCAATGATGAATAAGAGAATAGTGATATGTTGATAAGCTTAATTGCGGCTATGGCCAACAACCGTATTATTGGCAAAGATAACGCAATGCCTTGGCATCTTCCTGCCGATTTTGCTTGGTTCAAACGCTGTACCATAGGTAAACCCGTGGTAATGGGGCGTAAAACTTATGATTCAATTGGCCGGCCACTGCCTAGCCGACAGAATGTTGTGATTAGCCGAGACACCAGTTTGCGTATTGAAGGTGTCACTGTAGTGAGTTCTATTGAGCAAGCGTTGTCGCTATTATGCGATGAACCGGAAGTCATGATCATCGGTGGTGGCTCCATTTATGCTCGTTGCCTTGAACAAGCTGATAAGCTTTACCTGACGTTTATTGATGCTGATATTAATGGCGATACGCAATTTCCAGATTGGGGAGAAGGCTGGTCATCAGTTAGTAAAGAGCAATTCTTGGCTGATGAGAAGAACGCGTACAATATGCAGTTCTGTATTCTGGAAAGAGCCGATAGCGACGAATAATCGCTATCGACAGAGGCTGCATCAAGTCAGAGGCCTATTAAGTTAGAGCTGCTTGGCGGAAATAACGCTGGTCATCCCAGCGTAACATCGTTAGGCTCCCGCCCCAGACACAGCCAGTATCCAGCCCTATCGCAGTTTGGCTGTGATAGCCTTGCAAAGCGGCCCAATGGCCAAATACGACCGTTTTGTCGAGCTGTACTCGGTTTGGTGTTTCAAACCAAGGGAACAAAGAAGAATCACGCATATCAGCGGGTGGGTATTTCGCCTGCATATCTAAGCTGCCGTCTTGAGCGCAGTATCGCATCCGAGTAAAGGCATTGATAATATAGCGATACCTTTCAATGCCAGTAAGCTGAGGATCCCATTGAGCTGGCGTATCAGCGTACATACCTTGCAGTAATTGAGGCCATTCTTCACTTTGTAGCAAATCTTCAATTTCTTTGGCTGCCGCTCTGGCGATGGTCAAGTCCCAATTAGGTGAGATACCTGCGTGGCACAAAACAAAGTCATCATGCTCCAGAAAAAGAGGCTGCTGTTTTAACCAGTTGAGCAGCTCATCTCTGTCTTCTGCCTGAAAAATATCATTGATACCGTCTTTTTCCTTGGCTTGACGTAGGCCGAGCGAAATGGCGAGTAAGTGTAAATCATGGTTGCCCAGCACCACTTTCGCAGCGTTGCCTAGATCTTTAATGAACCTTAGCGTTTGAAGTGAATCTGGCCCTCTTGCGACCAGATCGCCTGCGCACCATAACTGATCTTTTTCTGAATCGAACTGGGCTTTATCAAGTAATAATTTGAGTTCGGTGAAACAGCCTTGAATATCACCGACTAGGTATATCGACATGGTGTATTTGTCCTCGCTGGAAAGCGTCATTTAAACGAATGGTTTAAATGATTAATTTAAAACATTTGGGACGGCGAGGCGAAAAGGTTCAATCTCAGTAATAAACTCACTGCCTTTTGCATCTAGCATAATATATTGCCCTTGCATGACCCCGACGGGGGTTTCGATGGCAGTACCGCTACTATAGGTGTACTCGTCCCTACTAGGGATAAAGGGCTGCTGACCAACCACACCATCACCTTCAACACTCATTTGTTTGCCATTCGCATCGGTGATCAACCAGCGGCGACTGATCAGTTGCACGGTTTGTGAGCTGAGATTTTTGATAGTAATGATATAGGCAAAAATATAGCGTTGGTTATCGGGATCAGATTGATCTTTAACGTACTTGGTATGAACTTGGATTTTAATGCAAGGTTGACTCACTTCCATGTTGGCTCCTAACGCGCTCTTTTTATTTATATATATACCTAAGTCGGGGGAAGATGCAATATTGATAGTAAGTTAGCGGATGTTGTGGGAAGAAATAGAGAGAAAAGTGTGAGAAGAGAACTAGAGCTTATCACTGTTAGCAATAAGCTCTGTCGTTAGATTTGTTGGTTTGATCTGCTCAACAAGGTCTATTTGTGATTCGCGTCCAGCCAGTTCGCCATGTCGACAAATTGCTCTAAAGTGAGGTTCTCAGGACGCATACCAGGGTTAACTCCTAGCGATTCTAAGGTCTCTTTGTCGAGTAAGCTCTTATAGCAGTTTCGCACTGTTTTACGGCGTTGGTTAAAGCCTTCACGACAAACGCGGTCTAACCAGCTTAGGCTAGTTGCAGGATACGGTAATGTTTCATACGGCATCAAGCGAACCACGGCAGAGTCTACCTTAGGTGGTGGTACGAACGCAGTTGGTGGAACTTCCAGTACTGGAACCACTTTACAGTAGTACTGCGCCATGACGGTTAATCGGCCATAAGTTTTGCTGCCCGGACCCGCAGCCAAGCGGTTCACGACTTCTTTTTGTAGCATAAAGTGCATATCTTGGATGTCTTTATGGAACTCAAACAAGTGGAACATCAATGGCGTAGAAATGTTGTAAGGCAAGTTACCAAAGATACGCAGTTTATTGTTTGGACGAACAAGCTGGGTAAAGTCAAAGCGCATTGCATCGCCTTCATGAATCGTCAGTTTTTCCGACAATTCAGGATGGTTACGCAGACGCTCAGCCAGATCTCGGTCGAGCTCAATTACTGTAAACTTATCGACTTCTTTGCCAACAGGCTCGGTAATAGCTCCTAGGCCAGGACCTATTTCAACCAGGTTTTGCCCCGGTCTTGGGTTTATCGACGACACAATGCCATCAATAATGTATGGATCGTTTAAGAAGTTCTGCCCAAATCGCTTACGTGCTTTGTGCCCTAAGTGGACATCATTTTTCATAACAGGTCTCTAATTCGCTTGATTGTTCACCAGCTCAATAGCATGAGCTAGAGCAGTATTGAAACTGCCAGTATCTGCGATCCCTTTCCCTGCTAGCTCGAGAGCTGTGCCATGATCGACAGAGGTTCTGATAAATGGCAAGCCGAGGGTGATATTCACCGCGCGGCCAAAACCTTTATACTTTAGTACAGGAAGCACCTGATCGTGATACATACCCAGTATCACGTCGGCTTCCTGTAAATATTTGTCACTAAAAATAGTGTCGGCAGGAAGCGGACCAACTAAGTTGATGCCGTGTTCTTGACGAATTCGTTCCATCGTTGGGGTAATGGTTTCCAGCTCTTCGTGGCCTAAACAGCCATCTTCGCCTGCATGAGGGTTAAGTCCGCAGACAAAAATTTTAGGCTCTTCTATGGCAAATTTATCACGTAAATCCTTATTCAGAATTTGGATAATTTGCGTTAGCCTGTCTGGTGTCACTGCCTTAGAGACGGAGGCGAGCGGAATATGCGTGGTAACCAGCGCCACTTTCATTCCTTCAGTCGCTAACATCATCACCACCAGTGGTGTATTTGACTGCTCAGCAAAGAATTCAGTGTGGCCGCTAAACGCCACTCCCGATCGGTTGATCACCCCTTTATGGACAGGGCCGGTGACAATAGCATCAAACTCCCCATCCATACAACCTTTCGCTGCCCGCTCGAGAGTCTTGAGGACGTAATGGCCATTGGCTTCATTGAGTAGGCCCGCGACCGCAGGCGCATCCAAATTCATATGTTCGACGACTAGGGTGCCAGAGCGATGTGGCGTCGGCGTTAAAGCGCCGTGATAGTCAATGAACTCTACGGTTAGATTGAGCTGCTTAGCTCGCTCTTCCAACAAAGATTTATCGGCGCAGACCACGATTTGATGTGGCCAATCTTGTTGCGCCAACGATAAAGCCAAATCTGGACCTATGCCAGCAGGCTCACCTGCGGTCACTATAATGCGTTTAACTGTCATATTGCTGGCCCTTAAGAATATCTACGTAGGCTCCAGCACGTAGTTCCTGCATCCAAGCACCAGCTTCTTCATTGAACTTACGGTTGAATAGAATTCGGTAGGCGCGATTTTTCATAGCAGCGTCGGTGCGATCCACGGTACGTTTTTTCATTACCTCGACAATGTGCCAGCCGTTGACCGTTTTAAATGGCTTGCTAATTTGTCCAACTGGCAGAGTCTCTACTTGGTGTTTAAACTCGGGCACAAAAGTATCTGGCGTCTGAAAGCCTAGGTCGCCACCTTGAGAAGCTGAACCGGGATCTTGGCTATATTGTTTCGCCAGTTCCGCAAAACTCGCTTGTCCCGATTTGATTTCGCGAATGAACTTGTTGAGTTCTTTTTTCGCTCCGTCATCATTGAGAATAATACTTGGTTTAATCAATATATGGCGAGCGTCTACTTCAGTAACGGCAACGGTTTTTAGCCCTTTGACGTCTTCAATTTTCAGAATATGGAAGCTAGAAGCGCCAATGAATGGGCCAAGGATAGTTCCTTTCTTGCTCATATTGATTTGGTCAGCAAAAATAGTCGGCATCGCTTCTTTACGCATCCAGCCCCACTCACCGCCATCCAATGCTTTTGGACCATTTGAGAAGCTGTATGCCATCGTAGTGAAGTTGGCACCACCTTCAAGCTGCTTCACCAGTTTATTCGCTTGCGCTTGCACTTGCTGTTTATTCTGTTCATTGAAATCGAGCTGAATGTGAGCGATTTTATACTCGACCCCAGAATTCGTCTGTTTTGCAAGTATCTTAGCCAAACTAGAAACCTCTTCTGGAAGAATGCTAATACGCTGACGCACGAGTGCGTTACGAGTCTCACGTACCTTGATTTCGTCACGAATTTCTTTGCGGAAAGTCGCGTAGCTAAGGCCTTGCTTTTGCACCAATGTGACGAACTGCTTCATTGGCAGCTTCTGACTTTTAGCTATGTCATTGATGGTGTTTTCTAGCTGTTCATCGTTGACATGAATGCCAAGCTGCTTGGCTTTTTGCAGCTGAATTTTATCCAAAATCAACTTATCCACGACCTGTTTTCTTAGCACAGCATCGCTGGGTAGGGCCTGTTTGCTTGCTCGAGCGTTGAGCTTGATCATTTTGAGCGCAATATCGACATCACTTTGCAAAATCACACCGTTATTGACCACGACAACCACTTTGTCGAGCTCGACTGGCTTGGCGAGAGCCGTGGTTGTCGTGAAAACCGTTACTGCGCTGATTAAAAGAAGTTTCCACATTTTCATGGGTTAATCCTGTTACCTATGCTGGCTAGCGACACATGCCGCTAGCAATATTGTGTAGTAAATAAGGTTAATTATTTAAGAAAAACGGGTTGGTATAGCCCAAAGAGCTACTTGTACCATCAACGAGCAGGGTGCTTGAGGAGCCCATGCTGGTACCAAAGCCGATGATGCCGAAGTTGATACCAAAGTTGTTTTCGTAAATTGGTGTGATGTCTGGGTAGTTAGTCACGTTAGTTGTTTCTGTGCTGCCATCTTGCCAATTTTTAAGTCGGTTACTGTAGTTAAAGGCAATATACCAACAATCTGAGGTGTATTTTAATCCAGCTAACCATTCCAATTTATTATCGGTAGTGAGATCGTAGAAATATTGCCCCACCGCTGACCATTTCCGTGACAGTTGATAGCTACCAAGTAAGCCAGCTTGAGATATGCCGTCTGGAGTAACTGCTTTGATGGTGTCTGGGTCGTTGTAGCCACTAACCGTTTGGGAAATATAATCCTGACTTACATATCGATAGTTTGATTGCAGGTAGCCGCCATTGAAACGATATTCCAATGTACTGCTGCCAAGTTGCATCTTACTGACATCCGAATCGTACTGAATACTGCCATGGTAGAACCAGTTATCCCCATAGTTGAAATCTGCTTGCATTGCCCATGCAGACCAACTAGAGGCATTGGTTGAGTTGGTATCAGTTGGCGAGCGTAGGCCTTTATTGAGGTACAATATTTGGCCAAAGGCGACATTCATTCGTTCGACGTAATTTTCGTCAAAAAAGCGTGATGTAGCACCATAGCTTATTTGGTTGGCGCCTTGGATTCGGTCATAGCCACTGTTTTGACGAGTTCTAAATAATCCGTAGTAATCGGATTCTAGCTGTGTGGTGTCGTAACGATAGATATCATCTTGATTTTTTTCTGGTATGTAGACGTACTTAATTTGCGGCTCAAGAGTTTGAGTATACTCATCAAAGTACTTATTGTTACTTTCTAACACCATGGTCGCGCTGCTGCTGAATTCAGGTAATACACGGGTAACGTTTTGCTTTAAATCATACTCACCACTGCTTGTTCCCGGGGTTGTTGGATTGTCCACACCACTAAGATCTTGGTAATAGTATGTCGTTGGTAAGCGCAGTTCAGTGACCCAAGTACCCCAAGTGTTACTCATGGGTAGAGTAATACCTGGCTCGATATGTAAGCGTGTTGCTGAAGGTTCGTTGTCTTGATCTGTAGTAAAGTTTGACAACTCGGTTTTCATATCAAAGTCAAAATGTTTGACGGCTTGTGGCTGGTAGTAGTTAAACGACAGTTGTGGTAGTAATTTGTACGGTTGACTGTTGTTGTTGAGTACCTGAAAGCTTCGCGCCAAGATAGATGCATCCCAATTATCCGAGCGGTACGTCGCTTCTCCTTCTTGGATCAATTGGCCATCTGATTGCGTACCGATACTAGAGCTAATATCAGAAAAATAGTCATCATCGCTGACTTTGGAATAATCAATATCGAACTTCCAATTACCATCCAAGATACCGCTATGGGTATATTGAACGCCCCAGCGATTGCCTTTCTCTGGGTACTTTTTGTCGTCTGGCAAGAATTCAGTGTTGATCGTACCAGAGCCGAAACTGGTTAAGTAACGAAATTTACTGTTGAGCTGAGTGCCACGCTCTTGCATGTTTTTAACGGTGGTGAGGAGATCGTAATCTGGCGCCAAGTTCCAGTAAATTGGCACTTCTTCCGTCAGGCCGTCACTCGAACCATAGTTGATTGATGGATACAAAAAGCCCGTTTTACGTGTTTTTCCAATCGGTACTGTCAGATATGGTAGATAAAACACGGGTACATGTTGAATCTCAAACCTTGGGTTGTAGAAGGTGGCTTCTTCATCGTTATTGTCGATATCTATGCTCGTGGCCCGTAAGCGCCAAGCATCGTTGCCGTCAGGGCATGACGTTATCGAGCCATCATCAATCTGGTACAACGCTTTGCCTGTGTTCGACACGTACACCGCTTTGCCTCGGCCTGGCTGACAGAGGAAATGATATTGAGTATTCGACAAAGTAAATTGATTGTCGGTTAAGTTATTGGTCGCTTTATCTGAAACGGATTTAATTAGCCCGTCACTGAAGTTGACATTGCCTTTCGCCACCACCACGTTTTCTTTTTGATGATAAGTCACGTTATCGGCTGTGATACGCTTGTGACCCTGAGTAACCACCACGTTGCCAGTATAGGTCGCTTTATCCCCACTTGTGCCTTGTAGGGTATCCGCATCGACATTCACCGGCAGCTGTTTAGAATTATCAGGCTCAGGTACATTGACCAAGCATTGATCGATAGGGTCTAATACTTGGCATTGACCGAACGCTGATATATTTTGCGCAGGTGACTCTGGCGCCGTTTCGGCCTGAGCTTCGGCAATAAAGAAGGCTGACGCAATTGAGGCAGCTAGGAGAGTGCGAGAAAAACGTGGCATCGAGTTTTACTATCCTGTTGAACTTGATTAATTTGGTGGTTAGTCAACCAAAATAAATGAAAACGGTGCTTATCATAAAGGAAATTAAGGCTTCCGGCACTATCTGACCACGTGACGGTAAAAAAATTCACAGATTGAGAGCACATAATGCGTATTTTAGGCAAAATTCTTGGTTTATTCTTTGGAACGCTCTTCGGCAGTTGGCCCGGCGCTCTGTTAGGCCTGTATATTGGCCACCAATTTGATAAAGCGTTGCAGAATAATCAAGCAGGGTTTCGTGGCAATCCATTTGGTTCGGGTCCAAGTCAAGCGGATCTCCAAGAGGCGTTTTTTAACGCCGTTTTTTCGGTGATGGGGCATGTGGCGAAAGCGAAAGGGCAGGTTACCCAATCAGAGATTCAGTTGGCAATGACCATGATGGATCGAATGAACCTACATGGCGAACAACGCCGAGCGGCGCAAGAAGCGTTTCGCCAAGGAAAAGAGAGCGACTTTCCATTGGAGCAAGTGCTAGAGCAAGTTCGTGTGTCGTCTTCAGGCCGACGTGATTTAATTCAGTTCTTTCTTGAGTTGCAAGTGTCAGCGGCATTTGCCGATGGAGTGGTCGACCCAAGTGAGCGAGAGGTCCTGCATCGTATTGCTAGTGGTTTAGGTTTTTCTTCCAGTCAGTTAGAACGCCGTTTACGAATGCAAGAAGCCGCGTTTCGTTTTCAACAAGGTGGCGGTTTTTCTGGCCAGCAAGGTGCACATTCATCGCAAGGTGGATCATGGCAAACCGCGCCAGACAGTAGCCGTTTATCGGCGGCGTATGACGTATTGGGCGTGGCGGAAAATGCTGACAGTAAAGACGTGAAAAAAGCCTACCGTAAACTGATGAATGAGCATCACCCAGACAAGCTGATGGCCAAGGGCCTTCCGCCAGAAATGATGAATGTTGCGAAAGAGAAATCGCAGCAGATTCAATCTGCTTATGACTTGATAAAGAAGGTTAAAGGCATTAAATAGCGCAACATAAAATTAAAAAAGGCGAGCTCAATAGCTCGCTTTTTTTGAATCACGCTAGGTTATTCAAAGCATAAACCGACTTAGCGTATCGCGATCGCTTCAATTTCAATGCCGACATCTTTTGGCAGTCTAGCCACTTCAACGCAAGAACGCGCAGGGTAGTGCTCAACTTGATGCTCATCGAAAAACTGCCCATACACTTCATTGACCGCTACGAAGTCGTTGAGATCTTTTACAAACACCGTCATTTTAACGATGTTAGCTACGCTCAGTCCCGATGCTTCGACCACTGCCTTAACGTTTTCAAGCGACTGACGAGCTTGCTCGGTGATTTTCGTCGGCACTTCCCCCGTTGTTGGATTAACTGGGATCTGGCCAGAAGTGAGAACCATATTACCTAAATCTACGCCTTGTACATAAGGGCCGATAGCGGCTGGTGCTGATTCAGTGTGCAGTACTTTTGTCATACAGAAACCTTTTATTACTTGTTGAATGCTGAGCCAGTGTGCCGATATTCTCGCTTTAGGTAAAGAGATCAACGCTCACTTAACTTTCGGCTACCACTTAACTTTCGGCTACCACTTAACTCTCGGTTATCATTTAACGCTCGGTGACGACTTCACGAGAGAACACTTTTTCGCAGTATTTACATTTCAGGCGGATGTCATCCGATTTCTCTAAAATACTGAAGCTCGTATCGACGGGCTCACTGTGGGTAATGCAGTTGGAGTTCGGGCAGCTAAAAATACGGCTGATTTGTTTTGGTAGCTGTAAGGCGAGCTTCTTTACTACTTGGTAGTTTTCAATTTGATTGACGGTGGCATGGGGGGCGTACAGCGCCAGTTTGTTTGCTTGTTCAGGGGAAATGAACACATTTTCTATTTTGAGTAAGTCTTTACTGCCGAGCTCAGAAGAAGGTAAGTTTAGGCCAACGGTGACGCGCTGCTCTGAGTGGTGCATATCAAAAAGTTGTAAAACTTTGATGCCGACTTGCGCTGGAATATGATCGATTACTGTACCATTTTTGATAGCTTCTACTTGCAGTTGATTTTGTTTAGTCATACGTAAGTCCTCCGATTACAGGTCCTGATTTAAAACGAGCGCGAGTAATGCTTGGCGGGCAAACACGCCATTCTCTGCTTGCTCAAAATAGTAAGCATGGTGAGTTGCATCCACATCCGTCGTGATTTCATCCACGCGTGGCAGAGGGTGCAACACTTTCATATTAGTGCGCGCGTCTACAAGCATGTCAGCGCTCAGGATGTATGCCGACTTGATGTGTGCGTATTCTGACTCATCGAAGCGCTCTTTTTGCACTCGGGTCATGTAGAGAATATCAAGCTGTGGTATGACACTTTCTATGTCAGTGTGGCTAGAGTATTGAATGCCTGCTTCATCCAGTTCTTCGCAGATGTAGTCTGGCATGGCTAACGCCCCTGGAGCGACAAAGAAAAAGCGGACTTGATCAAATTTTGCTAGCGCTTGGGTCAGGGAGTGTACGGTACGGCCGTACTTGAGATCGCCGACAAACGCCACGTTGAGTGTATCGAGTTTGCCTTGAGTTTCGTAAATACTAAACAGATCAAGTAAGGTTTGGGTTGGGTGCTGATTGGCCCCATCCCCTGCATTGATCACTGGAACTTGATTGGAAAACTCAGATGCTAAGCGCGCAGCTCCCTCCTGTGGGTGGCGCATAACAAATGCATCCACGTAGGAAGAGATGACTCGCACTGAATCAGCCAATGTTTCTCCCTTTTTGGCAAGAGAGGTATTACCACCACTATCAAAACCAATCACGTCACCGCCAATACGCTGAATGGCGGTTTCAAATGATAAACGGGTGCGGGTAGAAGGTTCAAAAAAGCAACTGGCGACGACTTTGTTTTGAATCAGAGTGGGGTCTGGGTTTGCCTTGAGCTGTCCGGCAGTGCTGACAATAAGCTCTAGCTCTTGTCGAGAGAGTTCCGGAATAGAGATGATGTGTTTTTGATAAAGCGAATTCGCCATTTTGAGTCTTCCCTATTGGTTTATCGTAACGTTGGTTTGTCGTGACGTTGATTTGCAGTGACTAGTTAGTCGTAAGTTTTACGTTGCTCATTGTGAGAACGTTGCCGTGGCACAACGAGTTTGCTAGCGGCAATAAAAAAGCCTCCCATATGGGAGGCTTAATCATTTTCTAACGAGATGAAGCAATAGCTCGTCACCGCATTCGACGGTTTGGAAAAAGACGATGTGGTGAAATATAGAGACTGAGACATTGCGTCACCCTTAAATAAATTGCGAAAAATTATACGCCTTCAAAAAGGGAGTGCAAGTATCAAACTCATTCGTGAGTTAATTACTTCGTTCGCCTAACGTTGCCACCATGACAGACTTAATGGTATGCATGCGATTCTCCGCTTGGTCGAAGACAATGGATCGCTTGGACTCGAACACTTCCTCGGTTACCTCTAATCCATTCATGCCGTATTGTTCCGCTATCTGCTTGCCTACAGCGGTATCATTGTTATGAAAAGCCGGTAAGCAATGCATAAACTTGACGTTCGGATTGGCAGTTTTGTTGATGGTCTCAGTATTGACTTGATAGGGAGAGAGCAATTGAACACGCTTGTGCCAAGCTTCGACCGACTCTCCCATTGATACCCATACATCGGTATAGATAAAATCGCAGCCGTGAACGCCGGAATCGACATCATCGGTGATGGTGAGTATCGCCCCTGTTTTTTCTGCGATGGCGTGAGATTTTTGGCTGATAGCGGTATCTGGCCAATATTCTTTAGGCGCGACTATGCGAAGGTTCATTCCCATTTTAGCAGCGCCAACCAGCAAGGAGTGGGCGACATTGTTACGGGCGTCACCTAGATAAACCAAGATAATGTCACTCAGCTTTTTGTTTGGGCTGTGTTCAAGCATGGTAAGAAAGTCAGCGAGCACTTGAGTGGGGTGAAATTCATCGGTTAAGCCGTTCCAAACCGGGACTCCGGCGTATTGTCCTAGCTCCTCGACGACCTCTTGACCATGCCCTCGATATTCAATGCCATCATACATACGACCTAACACTCGGGCTGTATCTTTCATGGTTTCCTTAGAGCCGAGCTGAGAACCAGAGGGTCCAATGTAGGACACTTGCGCGCCTTGATCAAAAGCGGCGACTTCAAAAGCGCAGCGGGTGCGAGTGGAGGGCTTTTCGAAAATTAGGGCGACATTCTTCCCAGACAGAGTTTTATGTTCACGACCTTGAGACTTATCTTGCTTAAGTTTGCTAGCAAGACTTATCAAGTGGTGAATTTCTTCCGTTGAAAAGTCCAGTAACTTGAGAAAGTTACGTTGATGTAGTTGCATCGTATATCCAACCTTGGACGTCATGAGATAGATTATGATATTAAATCATAATTATGCTTATTTTGTGAGTATTTATTTGCTTGTTTAAGCTAAGGGGGGGAGCGGAAAGCAAGCTACTTTCCGCTGTGAGGGGTTATAAGTTCTCTTCGGCAAATTCCGCTAAGCGACTTCTGACAACGCCGTTGAGGTGGATGTTGGTACTTCCTGCAAAGTTTTTGAATCGTTCCACCATATAGGTGAGACCTGATGTCACTGGGGTTAAATAATGCGAGTCTATTTGTGCGAGGTTACCTGAACAGACTATTTTGGTGCCTTCACCGCAGCGTGTGATTATGGTTTTGATTTGTGATGCAGTTAGGTTTTGACACTCATCAAGTAGCACGAACGCATTTTGAATGGATCGGCCACGCATGAAGTTGATTGACTTGAATTGGATATTGGCTTTATCGCAAATATATTTCATCGAGCCTTCAGTGCAATGGTCGTGTTTGTGTAGAGCCTCCAATGTATCGGTCACGGCGGCTAACCAAGGCAGCATTTTTTCCTCTTCAGAGCCGGGCAAAAAGCCGATCGATTCACCGATGTCGGGTGTGTTACGCGTGACAATGATTTTATCAAACATACCATTTTCGATGGTCTGCTCTAAAGCAGCAGCCATGGCCAATAAGGTTTTACCGCTGCCTGCTGCCCCTGTCAAAATGACCAAATCAATGTCAGGGTCGAGCAATGCGTCCATCGCCATACCTTGGTAAATATTCTTAGGGGTAATGTCCCATGCTTTACGATGCATCATGCGCTCGCGACTAAGATCGCACAACGTGACTTTTTCAGAGGTAATACTCTCCACTCGTGCGGCAAAATCGCTGTCTTCATCAATAATATATTGATTAATGAAGGTAGGGTCTAATGGATCACGGCTGAGCGTATGGTAGGTTTGGCCTTCATAATTGTGGCTGTCGACTTGCTCGATGTTACTCCAAAAGTCTCCTTCGCATTGTTGGAATCCTTTGGTCAGATATTGAACATCATCAATCAGTTGGTCGGTGCGGTAATCTTCAACAAATCGTACGCCCGCTCCTTTAGCTCGCAGGCGCATATTGATGTCTTTAGTGACTAATACCACTTCACGAGGGGCGCGCTTGTTTTGCAAATAGAGCACGCCATTTAATATACGGTTGTCGCCAGCTTTGTCGGCGAAGGCTTTCACAGTTTCTTGTAGTTCAAAATCGGCGAGAATTGAAATTGTGCCAGTGGCATCGATTTCTTTTGAACAAGGGATTCCTTCTGATATTTCATCTGGAGTGGCGTCACGGAATATGTCTTCCAAGGCACGGATGGCGACGCGAGCATCTCGTGCAACGTCGCGCTTACTATCTTTGATTCTGTCGAGTTCTTCAAGCACCGTCATGGGGATGACGACATCGTGTTCTTGGAAGGAATAAATGGCAAAGGGTTCGTGAAGGAGGATGTTTGTATCGAGTACAAATAGTTTCCGGTCAGTATCGCCCATAAGCGTCTCCTTGCCGCAATGCGGCCTGTGCTTAGCAAAGGTAGCCTGCAAGAGAGGTTGTCGAGTACGTCTGGGCTCAGATAGCCAACTCGGTTACTTGACGACGTCTTGCAAACCCGTGTTGATCCGTATCCTAAATATGCATACATGATGCCAGTGACAAAACATTGGCGCGACTATCATGCTCGTATAGTTTAAGTATATGTCACCCAAAAGCGGTGAACCTTGATATTACCCAACATTTTTTGACACTTTGATGTCAAGCAGAATCATGCAAAAAAAAAAGGGTAATTTGCGGTGTAGACACGTGACCTAGTTCACAGCTTCGAGTAAGATTGTCGACCATTTTTATGGCCACAGCTGAATGCGGTTTACCGTATCGGTGCCTTCTATCATGTGGCTGAAATGTGATTCTGATAACCTGATTCGTTTATAAAATAATGTGAGGAAACCCGTTCATGACATTTGCTTTGGGGCAACGCTGGATAAGCGATACGGAAAATGATTTAGGCTTAGGCACCGTAGTGGCGGTGGATGCTCGTACCGTGACATTAATGTTTGCGGCATCGGAAGAAAATCGAGTCTATGCAATTAGCGAAGCTCCAGTGACGCGAGTCATGTTCAATGTTGGTGATACCGTACAAAGCCAAGAGGGGTGGTCACTGCAAGTCGAACAAGTTGTCGAAAATCGTGGTGTGATGAGTTACATCGGGCTAAGAGAAGATACGCAAGAACAAGAGATTGTTCTGCGAGAAATCATGCTTAGTAACCAGATCCGTTTTAATAAACCTCAAGATAAACTGTTTGCTGGTCAAATCGATCGGATGGACAATTTTGTGCTGCGATATCGTGCATTGATGAACCAATATGAGCAGCATAAAAGTTCGATGCGAGGCCTGTGTGGCATTCGCGCCGGCTTAATTCCTCACCAATTATATATTGCTCATGAAGTTGGACGTCGTCACGCGCCTCGCGTGCTCCTTGCCGATGAGGTTGGCTTAGGTAAAACTATTGAAGCCGGCATGATTATTCACCAGCAAGTACTTGCTGGCAGAGCTGAGCGCGTTCTAATCGTGGTGCCAGAAACCCTTCAGCATCAATGGTTGGTCGAGATGATGCGTCGTTTTAACCTGCATTTTTCTATTTTTGATGAAGAGCGCTGCATCGAGGCATACGCTGAGGCGGACAATCCATTTGAAACCCAGCAATACGTTCTCTGCTCACTAGAGTTTTTGAAGAAAAGCAAAAAACGCCAGACCCAAGCGATTGAAGCTGAATGGGATCTATTGGTGGTCGATGAGGCGCACCATTTAGAGTGGAACCAAGAAAAAGCCAGCCGTGAATATCAAGTGGTCGAAGGCTTGGCAGACAACACGCCCGGTGTGCTGCTACTGACCGCGACCCCTGAACAGCTCGGCAGAGAAAGCCATTTTGCTCGTCTGCGTCTATTGGACTCAGACCGTTTTTACGATTATGAAGCGTTTGTTGCTGAAGAGCAGCAATATCAGCCCGTTGCAGACGCTGTGAGTGCCTTGTTGTCTGGTGAAACATTAGAAAACAGTGCTAAAAATCAAATTGCAGAACTGCTAACTGAGCAAGATGTCGAACCGTTATTTCGCATTATCGCTAGTGACGAGCCGGAAGAGATAAAGGTTTCAGCTCGACAAGAATTAATCGATAACTTAATGGATCGCCATGGCACAGGCCGAGTGTTGTTTAGAAACACCCGAGCGGCTATTCAAGGTTTCCCAAACCGAAACGTGCACTTGCTGCCTATGGATATTCCTTCGCAGTATGCGACGTCAATGCGCGTTGCTGGGATGCTGGGCGGGAAAATGCCGGCTGAAGCTCGAGCTGTGAAGAACCTTTATCCTGAAGAAATTTTCCAAGAATTTGAAGGTGATGAAGCCAGCTGGTGGCAGTTTGATTCACGCGTGAATTGGCTAATTGAAAAAGTTAAGGAAAAACGCAGCGAAAAAATCTTGGTCATCGCGTCACGTTCCACCACGGCGCTGCAGCTTGAGCAAGCACTGCGTGAGAGAGAGGGTATTCGCGCTACCGTTTTCCACGAAGGAATGTCGATCATCGAACGGGACAAAGCGGCGGCGTATTTCGCTCAAGAAGAGGGCGGAGCACAAGTGCTCTTGTGTAGTGAAATTGGTTCGGAAGGCCGAAATTTTCAATTTTCCAATCAGCTTGTCATGTTTGATTTACCGTTTAACCCAGATTTGTTGGAACAGCGAATTGGCCGCTTAGATCGTATTGGTCAACAGCGTGATATTGATATACACGTACCTTATCTTAAAGATACCGCGCAAGAAGTATTGGCACGTTGGTTCGCGGAAGGCCTGTTAGCTTTTCAAGAAACTTGCCCGACAGGGCGCATGATATACGAACGCTTTGCGGATCAATTGATTGAAATGTTAGCGTCAGGCGATCATGAGCCGTTAGGCGAAGTGATTGCTGAGTCGGCGAAGCTCAATCAGCAGTTAAAAGGGCAGTTAGAACAAGGTCGAGACCGATTGCTTGAAATGCACTCGAATGGCGGTGAGCAAGCTCAACAGATCGTAGACAATATTGCGGCGAAAGATGGCGATATCAATTTGGTCACGTTTGCGTTAGGCCTGTTTGATACCATTGGCCTTAACCAAGAAGACAAAGGTGAAAATGCCTTAGTCGTGACGCCATCTGAGCGCATGATGGTACCAAGCTACCCTGGTCTGCCTTATGAGGGGGCAACCATCACCTTCGATCGTGATACGGCGCTGTCTCGTGAAGATATGAACTTCATGAGCTGGGAACATCCGATGATTCAAGGCGGTATTGATTTGATCATGAGTGAAGGAGTTGGGGCTTCAGCTGTATCTCTTCTGAAAAACAAAGCGTTACCAGTCGGTACTATTTTACTTGAGCTGGTGTATGTAGTTGACGCGCAAGCGCCTAAAAATAGTGGCATCCATCAATTTTTGCCTAAGACGCCGATTCGAGTGATTTTGGACGGTAAAGGTAATGACTTATCTGCTCAAGTTGAGTTTGAAAACTTTAATCGCCAGTTATCGCCAGTTAACCGTCATATGGGCAGTAAGATTGTGGCGTCTGTACAGAGCCAAGTACATGCGTTGATCGACAGCGGTGATACTCACGTGATGGCTAAGGTGGATGAAGTGAAGCAGCTTGCTGAGCGTGAAATGAAAGACAAACTGGGTGGAGAGCTGGAGCGTTTGCAAGCTCTGAAAGCGGTGAACCCAAATATTCGCGATGAGGAATTGTCGGCCATCGAAAGCCAAATTTCTGCGTTAGCGGGTTATATAAGTGGCGCTCAAATGCAGCTTGATAGTTTGCGTTTGATTGTGGTGTCACACAATTAATCGATAGAAGAAGGGCCTTGGAATAAGGCCCTTTGCTTTATTGTTCTCAGCTGAGCTTTTCAACCTTTCACCTGCACTACTAGAGATCCTTTATGGCTATGCTTGAATACTCTCCGCCAACCACACCTTGGCTAGATATCGCATTTGAAGACGATGATATTTTGATTGCCAATAAGGCGCCGGGGCTACTTTCTGTCCCAGGTAAACTAGCGGAACACTATGACAGTTTATGGAGCCGATTTGTGGCTGAGTATCCTGAAATTCAAGTAGTCCACCGCTTGGATATGTCGACGTCGGGCTTAATGTTGCTCGCCAAGCATAAAGCTGCAGAGCGGGCGCTGAAAAAACAATTTCAGTACCGTTTAACCCACAAGGTTTACTACGCACGTGTTTGGGGGCTGGTTGCTGATGACGAAGGGTGCGTCGAGCTGCCTTTAATTTGTGATTGGCCACAGCGGCCAAGACAAAAAGTGTGTTTTGAGCACGGTAAGCCGTCTAAGACCTTATATCAGGTCGTACAGCGTGAGGAGAAAACCACCGTTGTCCGTTTGCTGCCAATTACTGGGCGTTCTCATCAGCTGCGTGTACATATGCAGGCGATAGGGCATGGGATTGTTGGCGATGAGTTTTATGCCTCCGAAGAGGCGCTGGCTTATTCCGAGCGTTTGCAGTTGCATGCTGCAGAGCTCAGCTTCTATCATCCGACTAGTCACGCTTTAACGAGTCACTTTATTCCCTGTGAATTTTACTCAGAGGCTAAAGCGCAGATCTTTGAGCACTTTAGCGCTGAGCCGACGTTGCCAGACTATAAAAAGTTGCCACGTTGCTAGTGTGGTTGAACTGAAATACGTAACACGCCCTAGACGAAATACTATGGTAGTTTGTATTGAGTAGACGAGCTAGATAAACATGTGGTCACCAAGCTTTAGGTAATAAAAAAGGCAGCTAAGGCTGCCTTTTTCGTTCTAACGCTATTTGGAATTAAAGCGCTGCGATTGTTGCTTTTTGCTCTTCCAGCTTAACAAGCGTTTCTTGGTAGCTTTCAAGTTTTTCACGTTCTTTCGCTATAACGGCTTCAGGCGCTTTTGCAACGAAACCTTCGTTACCTAGCTTACCTTCGATACGCTTGATTTCACCGTGCGTTTTTGCCACTTCTTTATCAAGACGAGCAAGTTCAGCATCTTTGTCGATCAAACCCGCCATTGGGATCATCAGCTCGGATTTACCAACGAGTTTAGTTGCACAGGCTGGTGTTTCTTCACCGTCAACGAGCACTTTAATATCGTCTAGCTTCGCAAGAGAGTTCAAGACAATCTTGTTTGCTTCGATACGAGCGGCGTCTGTTTCGTCTGCGACTTTGATCATGACGGATAGACCTTTGCTAGGCGCAATGTCGTATTCCGCACGTAGATTACGGATAGCGGTGATGAAAGTCTTAACCCATTCGATATCTTCAACAATTTCCGCATTGAAGTTGTCTTCATTAAACTGAGGCAGCGCTTGAGTCATGATGGTTTCGCCTTCAACCCCATCGATTAGAGGCTTAACGCTTTGCCAGATAGACTCAGTAATGTAAGGCAATACAGGGTGAGCAAGACGCAATGTCTTTTCTAGTACGGTGATCAGCATGTAGCGAGTGGCTTTCTGCTGAGCTTCGCTTCCTTTCCAAAGGACAGGTTTTGTTAGTTCAAGGTACCAGTCACAGAATTGGTTCCAGATGAATTCGTACAGCGTGTTTGCTGCCATATCTAGGCGGTAGTTCTCTAGGTGAGCGTTAAACTCTTTCGCGGCAACTTCAAACTGAGATTCAATCCACTTATCAGCAAGAGAGAACTCCATATTGGCACGCTCTGCACCGGATAGAGACATACCACAATCGTGTTCTTCTGTGTTCATTAATACGTAACGGCTTGCGTTCCATAGCTTGTTACAGAAGTTACGGTAACCCTCTAAGCGTTTCATATCCCAGTTGATATCACGGCCAGTAGAAGCCATGGCAGCAAGAGTGAAACGCAGTGCATCGGTACCGTATGGTTCGATGCCATTTTCAAAGGTCTTACGGGTGTTCTTTTCGATCTTAGCGGCCAGCTTAGGCTGCATCATGTTGCCACAACGCTTTTTCACCAGATCTTCAAGGCCAACTCCGTCAATCATGTCGATTGGGTCAAGTACGTTACCTTTCGATTTCGACATCTTGTCGCCGTTTTCATCACGGATTAGACCCGTCATGTAAACTGTTTTGAACGGGACTTGTGCTTTGCCGTCTTCGTCTTTCACGAAGTGCATGGTCATCATGATCATGCGAGCAACCCAGAAGAAGATGATATCGAAGCCGGATACTAGAACCTCAGATGGGTGGAAGGTTTTAAGTGCTTCCGTGTCTTCAGGCCAGCCTTGTGTGCCAAATGTCCAAAGTGCCGAAGAGAACCATGTATCCAGAACGTCGTTGTCTTGCTTAAGCACAACAACAGGGGCTAGGTTGTTTTTCTCACGAACTTCTTCTTCAGTGCGACCGACGTAAACTTTGCCATCGTTGTCGTACCATGCTGGGATGCGGTGACCCCACCAAAGTTGACGAGAGATACACCAGTCTTGTACGTCACGCATCCACGCAAAGTACATATTTTCGTATTGCTTCGGAACGAACTGGATTTGACCATCTTCTACTGCTTTAACTGCAGGTTCTGCAAGCGGTGCGGTGCGGACGTACCATTGGTCAGTCAACATTGGTTCGATAACTACGCCACCACGGTCTCCGTAAGGAACCGTTAGGTCGTGATCTTTTATCTCTTCAAGTAGGCCAAGTTCATCAAACTCAGCAACGATGGCTTTACGAGCAGCAAAACGTTCCATGCCTTGATACTTAGCAGGAAGTTCTGTTGCGTAAACATCGCTCTCTTCGCCGTTCGTGGTGAATACTTCTGCCGCATCACGAATATCAGCGTTGAACGTCAGGATGTTGATCATTGGTAGGTTGTGACGCTTGCCTACCTCGTAATCGTTGAAGTCGTGAGCAGGCGTAATTTTTACACAACCTGTGCCTTTTTCCATGTCTGCGTGCTCGTCGCCCACGATAGGAATTAGACGACCTACGATTGGTAGCTCAATGTGTTGACCAATTAGATCTTTGTAACGTGGATCTTCTGGGTTAACCGCAACACCTGTATCGCCAAGCATAGTTTCTGGGCGAGTTGTCGCGACGACGATGTAGTCTTTACCATCAGCCGTTTTAACACCGTTAGCTAGTGGATAACGGAAGTGCCACATGAAACCTTTTTTATCTTTGTTTTCAACTTCAAGATCTGAAATCGCAGTATGAAGTTTAGGATCCCAGTTAACGAGACGTTTGCCACGGTAGATGAGATCTTCTTCGTATAGACGGACAAAGACTTCTTGAGTTGCCGCGGATAGACCATCATCCATCGTGAATCGTTCACGTTCCCAGTCAACAGATGCGCCTAAACGACGAAGCTGTTGAGTGATGGTGCCGCCAGATTCAGCTTTCCATTCCCAGATTTTATCGATGAACGCTTCACGGCCGTAGTCGTGTTTGGTTTTGCCTTCTTCGGCTGCAATCTTACGTTCAACAACCATTTGAGTGGCGATACCAGCGTGGTCTGTACCAACTTGCCAAAGGGTATTCTTTCCCTTCATACGCTCGGCACGGATCAGTGTATCCATGATCGTGTCTTGAAACGCGTGGCCCATGTGCAGGCTACCAGTGACGTTCGGTGGCGGGATCATGATGCTGTAAGCTTCTTTTGATGTGTCGCCGTGTGGCTTGAAGTAGCCTTTTTCTTCCCAAGCTTGATATAAAGCTTGTTCGATTAAAGTTGGGTTATATGTCTTTTCCATAGCGCTCATTTTGTCCCGTTTTACTCGACGTTGTAGCTGCGTTGGTTTACTTCCGACATATGGAGATATGGAGAAGGTTTACTCTACTTATCGCCGTGCTACAACCCCGATTACTTAGGGGAATTGTACTCAGGTTAATCTATGCCAATCATTATAAGTGAACTCTCTCAAGGGAGAGCTTAACTATAAAGATTGACTGCTATTTAGGGTTAATTTCGATCGTTTGTAGTTGGTATCCAGCTTGACGATAGATTTTATACCTTTCGCGAGCGAGTTGCTTTGCTTTCTGTTCGCAAGGAACGAAGTCTACCACCTCTGGGAACTGCTGCGCAAAGGTTGTATGAACATTGGCCAGATTTATAATTAACTGCCGATTCCACGTAGGTTTGATGCCTTGGAACCCGATCTCAATTTGGGTTGCTTGCTTTGGGCCTTCGCCGACTAAATTATGTGGCAAAAACTGGTTAGGTTCCACCGACCAAAAGTGTTCCGCGAGCAGTTCAGCGTGAGTTCTATCTTGACAGTTTACGAACAGTTTTGCTCCTTGCTGAGCAAAGTGCTGGGCCAAAAACAGAGTGTACTCCAATAAACCCTCAGGCGTTGCCTGTGGAGTATTGTCTGCAATGAGGTAAAACGTTGCGCTTGCCATTGTGTCGCTCGGACGTAACAAAGTTCAGAGAACAAAAGTTTACATAATAAAGTTCACATAATAAAAAAGGGCCGTTTGGCCCTTTTTCGTAGAAGAATTATTCTTCTGTTTCTTGGCCGCTGCGATTCAACAGGAATTGGACCAATAACGAGACTGGTCGACCGGTTGAGCCTTTTGCTGCGCCTGATTTCCAAGCTGTGCCTGCAATATCAAGGTGCGCCCAATGGTATTTCTTGGTGAACTTCGACAAGAAGCAGCCCGCTGTGATGGTGCCGCCAGGTCGTCCACCAATGTTTGCCATATCGGCAAATGGGCTTTTTAGCTGGTCATGGTATTCATCGGCCATTGGTAGGCGCCATGCACGGTCGCTGGCTTGCTCAGATGCATTGATGACTTCATGCGCTAGCGGGTTGTGGTTGGATACTACGCCACTGATGTGATGACCTAACGCGATAACGCACGCACCCGTTAGGGTTGCAACATCGACGACACATTCTGGCTCAAAGCGTTCAATGTATGTCAGTGCGTCACACAGAACCAAACGGCCTTCGGCGTCGGTGTTCAGTACTTCAACCGTTTGTCCCGACATTGTCGTGAGAATGTCGCCTGGGCGATATGCATTGCTGCCAGGCATGTTTTCACAACCGGCTAAGATACCCACAACATTAATAGGTAGGTTCAGCTTGGCTAGTGCTTTCATGGTGCCGAAAACAGACGCAGCACCGCACATGTCATATTTCATCTCATCCATGCCTTCGCCTGGTTTCAATGAAATACCTCCAGCATCGAAGGTTAGGCCTTTACCGAGTAGAACGATTGGTTTCGCTTCTGGATCTTGGCTACCTTTGTACTCCATGATAGACATCATGGACTCATTTTTAGACCCACGACCGACGGCCAAGTAAGACGTCATGCCAAGTTTTTCCATCTCTTCTTCACCAATAATCTTAGTGGTGACAGAGTCGAAGTCGTCGGCTAAACGGCGTGCTTGTGAAGCAAGGTAAGCGGGGTTAGCAATGTTTGGTGGCATGTTGCCAAGATCTTTACAGGCGCGGACACCGGAAGAAATCGCTAAACCATGGGTAATCGCTTTCTCACCGATGTTCAATTCACGGCGCGTTGGCACATTGAATACTAGTTTACGTAGTGGGCGGCGAGTTTCTGGTTTGTTACTTTTGAATTGATCAAAAGTGTACAAGCCATCTTTAGTCGCTTCTACCGCTTGACGCACTTTCCAGTACGTATCACGTCCTTTCACGTGCAGCTCAGTTAAGAAGCAAACCGCTTCCATTGAGCCTGTTTCGTTAAGCGTGCTGATGGTTTTTTGGATAATTTCTTTATATTGGCGTTCGCCAAGCTCGCGTTCTTTACCGCAGCCAACCAACAAAACGCGCTCAGATAAGACGCCAGGTACCTGATGAAGCAGCAGCATCTGCCCAGGTTTACCTTCTAGATCGCCGCGGCGCAGTAATGAACTAATATAGCCATCACTGATTTTATCCAGTTGTTCAGCTACTGGAGAAAGGCGACGTGGTTCAAATACGCCCACAACGATACATGCGCTGCGTTGTTTCTCTGGGCTACCACTTTTTACACTGAACTCCATGCGTACTCCTACATCCTGAAGACAAATCGAACTAAATGTTAGATAATGTAGTCTCACCTGTTGAATCTGAGAATGAGCAAGTTTTACTAACAGTTAGAAAAAAATTAAGAAATAATATGGTTCAACGGGAAATTATAGTGATTCGATTAAAAATACAAGTTTTGTTTAGGTAATTTCAGAGTGATTATTGTTAGATATTTGATCCGAGAGACACTCAAGAGCCAACTGGCAATATTTTTCGTGCTGTTTTTGGTTTTCCTTAGCCAAAAATTCATTGAGGTATTAGCACAAGCTTCTGATGGAAATATCCCTGCTAACTTAATTGTTACGTTAGTGGGTTTGAACATGCCATCGATGGGGCAGCTAATGCTGCCACTCAGTATTTTCGTGGGTATTTTGCTTACTTTTGGTCGTCTGTATGCGGAAAGTGAAATAACGGTCATGAATGCGACGGGGATGGGGAATAAGTTTTTGATTCATGCCGCTCTATACTTGGCGCTGATTACTGCTGCATTTGCTTCTTTTAACTCATTTTGGTTATCACCATGGAGCCAACAAGAAGTGGCAAAAATTACGGCGAAAGTTGCTGCGGAAGATACCGTTGAGCTAGTGAAAAAAGGCACATTTAACCGTACACCAGATGGTTCGTCGGTTATTTTTATCGACGATATTAAAGATAAAAAGCTCACCAATGTGTTCGTTGCTCAGTTGCAGCCAAGAGACTCAGTGCTGCCTAGCGTGATGTTCGCGCATACTGGCAACATTAGTGAATCCAGTACAGGGCGACAAGTTATCACTTTGTTTGACGGCACACGCTATGAAGGCGTACCTACTCAATTGAGCTATATGAACACCAAGTTTGATCAATACTCGGGTGTGATTGGTAAACGAGCCGTTGGTAAGCCAGGCTTGGACTGGAATGCAATGCCGACATTCGCTCTGTTGCAAAATAAAGATCCTAGAGCGCAAGCGGAATTGCAGTGGCGTATTTCCTTGGTGGTGTGCATCCCTCTATTAACTATGTTAGTGGTACCTTTGTCGGCAGTTAACCCTCGTCAAGGACGTTTTGCCAAGATGGGGCCTGCGATCCTTATTTACCTGACCTACTTCTTGCTCATTAGTGCAATGAAATCGGGAATAGAAGACGGCTCGATTCCTATTTCCGTTGGGATGTGGCCAGCCAATGCAGCGTTATTATTTGCCGCAATGATTGCTAATTCTATGGATAGTGTGCCAATGAGAAAGCTGAAACAGTCTATTAAACAAAGAAAGAAGGTAGCCTAAGCGGTGTTTAAGATCCTTGATTTATATATCGGCAGAACGATTATCGCGACTACATCGTTGGTGCTGATTACCTTCGTTGGCTTATCGGCAATCATCAAGTATGTCGAGCAATTGAGAAAGATTGGTGAAGGAACCTATGATTTGGTTCAAGCGCTGTATTTTGTGATTCTCAGTGTTCCTCGTGATATTGAGATGTTTTTTCCTCTTGCTGCTTTGTTGGGGGCCTTGATTGGCCTAGGTATGTTGGCATCGAGCTCTGAGTTAGTTGTTATGCAAGCCTCGGGGTTTTCTAAACTTGATATCGGCTTATCAGTGTTAAAAACAGCGGTGCCTTTGATGATTTTGGTGATGCTGCTCGGCGAGTGGGGCGCTCCACAAGCGCAGAAAATGGCGCGGGATTTGCGCGCTTTCGCCACCTCAAATGGTAAAATATTTTCTGAGCGTAATGGGGTATGGGCGCGAGATTCTAATGACTTTATGTTTATTGGCCGAGTGAATAAAGACAAAGTCTACGGATTGAACATGTGGCGCTTTGATAAAAATAAGCACCTTACCAGTACTATATATGCCAAAGAGGCTAGCTTTGTCTCCGAGCATCACTGGATGATGAAAGATGTTCAGATAACGAGTATGGCAAACCCAGATAAGCTAGTTAAGCGTCATGTCTCCAAACAAGTTTGGACAACTTCACTTGAGCCGGACAAGTTGGCTGTGGTGACGGTCAAACCTGAAGAATTGTCGCTGAGCGGCCTCTATGATTACGTCGGTTACTTGAAGGCTTCAGATCAGGATGCCTCCCGATATGATTTAGCGCTATGGCGTAAAGTATCTTCGCCGCTTTCTATTGCAGTGATGATGTTGATGGCGCTGTCGTTTATTTTTGGTCCTCTACGTAGTGTGACGATGGGCGCCAGGATTCTATCTGGCGTTATTGCAGGCTTTACGTTTTATATTGCGAGTGAATTTTTTGGCCCGCTTAGTTTGGTGTATGGCTTTCCGCCTGCGGTGGGTGCAATCGCGCCGAGCTTTGTCGCGCTTGGTATTGCCTTGTTATTATTAAGGCGCAAGTTGTAAGCGGATAACGATACAATAAAAAAGGAAGTGCTGAGCACTTCCTTTTTTATTTGGGCAGAACGACCACGCGTGTCTTTGATAGGAGATCTTGCAGTCCTCTTTTTTTCGGGTCCAACAAGATGGTTAGGTTTGCGAGTCCAAAAATGGATGTGAGTACTCTGATCAAAGCTTGTAGCGCGGAGATATTTTCCCCTTGTTGGTTAACTACTTTTATTTTCCAAGCTCGCATGCCTAGAGTTTGGCCTGCTTTTGTCCAAAAGAAGATTAAAAAGGTGAGCCAGACAGCCACGAGGTAAACTTTATATGCAAAGCTCCAAATCGGCTGGTGCGTTAAAAAATCTGCAATGTCGAGATAGGGCTGATAACTAAAGACTTGAAATTTAACCGAGGCTTGCAGTATCGCGACAACCACTCCTACGGCAATCATTTCAATCGCTATGATGATAAGGCAATCATAACTAAGCGCTCCAATCCTGCGGAATAATCCTGCTTGAGGTAAAATCGCGGTACTGTTCATAATGGTTTTCTCCAACATTGTGGTCATAAAATAGTATCGCCGTATATCGGGAAGAAAAAGGGATAGAACTTGTAATAATGAGCTGTGTGGCTACTTATTGTCCAAACAGTTGGTATTTATCACTTTTGCGCTTGCATGCCTAAGCCTGTTACGTATAATGCGAACCATCAAAGGGCAACAGCCCAAAGATGCCGGTGTGGTGAAATTGGTATACACGACGGATTCAAAATCCGTTGCCTTCGGGCGTGGCGGTTCAAGTCCGCCCACCGGTACCATCTCTTTTTCTCTTATTGGTCATAGAGTTAGAGGTGAATCGATAGGTCATTTCTTTTTGTCTCCCAGTTATGCGGTTACGTATTTATCGTAATTTGACGTAAAGGGGTGTACATGCCAGATATTCAAGTCCGAAAAGGCAAACGCGAAACCACGTATAAAATCGAATTTATGCGAGACGGTTCTCGATTCAGCCGAACTTTCAAAAATAAAAAACAAGCCCAGTTATTCCAAGCACAATTGCTTACGGATGACAATCTTGCGCACGTCCTAACTAATCAAACACTCAATAACCTCAGCTTTTGCGATGCTGTTACTCAGTATTTAGCGCAATACACGGGAAAAGATCAGTCTAAGCACCAGCGGCTAGGATATTGGTCTAACGCATTTAGTATTACTCCCGTTGGTAAGATCACCCGCCAAGACGTTAAGCGCGAGCTAAAGACCCTCGCCAAAACCCTCAAGCCAGCTACTCTCAACCGTTACAAGGCCGCGTTAAGCGCATTGTACGTTTATCTCAATGATGAACTCGACGCAGACTATAACCCCGCGAAGGGCATTCGCCAGTATTCGGAGAACAACGGCCGAACTCGCTTTCTCACCGATAACGAATTACCAAGGCTGCTAGAAGCAGCGAAACAATCGAATTGGGATCAGCTGTACTTGCTGGTGCTGATGGCGATCACCACCGGCGCAAGGCGAACTGAACTTGTCAGCTTGGATTGGTCACAAATAGACTTTAAACAACGAACCGCTCACTTGGGCGAAACCAAAAATGGCCAGCAACGTATCTTGACTTTAACGGCGGATGTAGTTGCTGAGCTAATGAAGTTTCGTCAGGTGGGCGGTTTTTTGTTTCCGAAACCTAGCGATCCCAACGCCTACTTTAAGAACTTTGATATTTACTGGCGCAAGGCATTACAGGCGGCGGGAATAGATAACTTTCGCTTTCACGATCTGCGCCACAGCTGCGCGAGCTTGCTAGCGATGAATGGTGCCTCACTGCTGGAAATCGCGGAGGTACTAGGGCATAAAAGCATCACCATGACACAGCGTTACTCGCATTTGTGTGTTGGGCATAAAGCTAGCTTAACGGATCGCGTGTTTGGGAGTGTTGGCCGCACTCAGTTGATGAATATTTAGTGTTGGTAGGGTCGAACTAGTAACTATGCCCACTTTAGGAACGCATGGGTCTATATGAAAAATAAGCAGAAAGAAAGAGAAAAGGTAGAGCAACTATTTTGGTACGAAATAGATAGTTTAGCTGTTAGTGATAATGACAAACAGTTGATGCTCGAATCTCTCCAAGCGCTCGGTTTAAGAGCAATACTAAGATGGAACAAAACTAGCGATAGGCACAAAGTGCCTAGTTATGCTGTGAATATTGCGTATTTTGCTTGTATTTGGAAGGAAAACCTAAAGTACCATGATCAGGTGAATGATGCTTTAAACGAAGATACTCTTCGAGAGAAGGCTCAAGTCATAAACAATACAATTGAGAGCTTGACTATCGCTATCAATGAAATCAGTAAGTCGCTGTTTGTTCACAATCACCCAAATCATCCTGAAGCATCAGAATGGCTTGAGATGCTCACTAAGCTCGAAAGCAGCATCAGGCGGCAAGTAGTTCAGCGAGATAAGCTAGACGAGCAATTAAGCAGAGCTCGCACTAAGTTAACGGCTAAGCAATGGTTTGTGGGGGGTATTTGCAAGCTTCTGATGTTAAACAATATCGCGCCAACCAAACCAAGTGACGACCCAGATAATAAAATTCCACTTGAGCGTTTTTTCAACGTATATATAGGCGAGTGTAAAAGTGAACTTCGAAGTGTAAATAGAACATATTCAGGAGTCACAAAAACGGGTAACGCCGCATATTCTAAACAAGAGTTTGACGACTGGGTAAAGCAAAGTGAGAAGACTATTGAATAATTTAAGGGGGACAGCTGTCCCAAAAGATAAGCATAGATTGGAGTGAAGTGTCCCTAATATTCGTGTGTTGTTTCTAATAATATGAATGAACCGCAACAAAATGGGAACAAAACCCAATGACCAACGACCAATTGACCGAACTTTCAATAGACCTAACTAACTGGATTCCTACTCAGGAGGTGCCAAACCAATACCCACAATTCAACCCCACTCAGCTTAAAGCTTTGATCTGGAAGCGTGAGGAACGCACAGGGTTAAGTCGTTGCTACAAGCGTGTAGGTAAGCGTGGTTACATCAACGTGAAACTGTTTTCGCTTTGGATGGCTGGCGAACTACCAGAACAGAAACAGGTTCAGCCATAAGCCATGGCTCAGAAGCGACTTACTGATAGAAAAGGAAAACTATGTATAAAGAAAAATGTATTGAACTGGGTTATCCAGAGCCGAGAGCAAGCGAGACACAGGTTAACTATGTAGTCCGCATCATGCTCAGCGGGTTAAAGCTCCATACCAGAAACGCGCGGCATATCGGTATCGGAAACCTTCATAGTATCGCAGCGGGTCTAAGCCGTAAGAAGGTGGAGTTTTCACTCTCGCACGTGAAAGCCAAATGCCCAGAAACAGGAGAGGTGCCATATCATAAAGTTGATCAAATCTGGATGACGCAAGAACAGCGAGCAGAGTATCTAGAAAAGAAAAAAGGCTCTAAGCAATAGCCTAAAGCCTCTTCCAATCATGCTGGTGGTAAAAGTTTGCAGACCGAACCGCCAGCCCTTTCAATTACGAGTATATGTAAATGAATAGCTCAAATCAAAGCTGTGATTTTTCACAGGTCAGAAATGACATGCGGGGAAAGGAGCTATCTATTCTCGCTGGCCTCGGTATCGAGTTACCTCACAAGCCAAATATTGGCGCTCCTTGTCCTTCATGTGGTGGAAGAGATCGCTTTTCGTGGGTGATGAAAGATAACTGGGTATATGAATGCCGTGGGTGTGGCGGCGGTGATGCTTTTAACTTGGTGACTAAGTTAAATGGGGGCGATCCCATAAAGGCAGCTCAACAGGTAATGAGCGATCACTATTCAAGGCCGTTAGTGCCAAGGGTAGCTAATAACAGTAATGGACAAGAGCAAGTCAAAGCTGCGAAGAAAGCAAAAGCACTCTTAGTTAACTCGGTTGTTCGCGACGATCACCCTTATCTAGAAAATCGAGGCTTAAATGGCATAGAAGTGGACTCCATTAATTCAGCCGTAACGGTTGGAGGCATTTCTTTTCCCGCTGGTAGTCTTATAGTGCCGGTGTCGAATGGAATCGACGACGTTAATGTACAGCTCATTAATGACCAGGGGGATAAGCGTTATCTCGCAGGTGGCCAGAAACGAGGATGTTATTATCTGCTAGGTGCTGACAACCCAAGCAAGATATTACTAGTTGAAGGTTTCGCTACTGGCGTAAGTGTATGGCTTGCTCACCAGCGGGAAGAGGCCGTAGGAGTATGCTTTGATGCTGGGAACCTCAAGCCAGTAGCCAATCAGTTGAGAGCACATGGCCTACCGTTGGTATTTATGGCAGATAACGACGAAAGCGGAGTAGGCGAGAAGAAAGCTAGGGCAGCAGCACAACATAACGAGCAAGTTTTCCTCCCGCCTGTGTTTGGTGATTGGGATGATTATCGCCAGAACGGCGGTGATATTGCCCAAGCCGTTGAGAGATTAAAGGGCACCAGCGGGAAGGAAGTTAGCCAAGAGCTCAAGCAAAAGAATGTATTCCACTTGGTGAACGGCTTTGATGGATTCGATATTGAATTTAGCTACCTGATTAAAGGGTACTTACCCGCGAACTCACTAGGCATGGTCTACGGCGCGAGTGGATCATTTAAGTCTTTTCATGCGCTGAGCTGGGCGGTTCACGTAGCCTTGGGAAAACCTTGGAATGGTCAAAGAGTGAATAAAACACCAGTTCTCTATATTGCTGGTGAGGGGGGCATCGGTGTCCCTAGGCGAATCAAAGCATTGGCGGATACGTATAACAACGGTAAACCTATCGAGAACTTATACCGCTTAGACCATCCTGTGGCGATGGGCAGCGTTGCAGATATTGATCAGCTTATCCGTACAATGGAAGAGAAAAGCAATAGTATTGGGGTTAAGTTTGGATTGGTGATCATTGATACCTTGGCGCGCTGCTTTGGCTCTGGCGATGAAAATAAAACGGAAGATATGAGCCGATTTGTCGCAGCCTGTGATCGCATGAAATCTCATGTTGGCGCCACGGTGATAGTAGTTCATCACAGCGGGGTAGCCGACAAGGAAAGAGCACGTGGTTCGTCCGCACTAAGAGCAGCATGTGATTTTGAATATCGAGTAGATCGAGTGAAAGACGATGCTCCCGCTTTTGTTCTCACTAGTACCAAAGCCAAAGACGATAAAGAAAAGCCGCAGCAAATGTTTCGTATGGCTCCTGTCTCCTTGTTCACGGACTCGGACGGTGATGAGGTTCAGACCTTGGTAGCCTCCAACGTGGGAGAAGAACCACCAGTGGAGGAAGAACAGCAAGAGACAAGGCTAACTGATACCGAACAAATGGTTTATCAGGTTGTAAGAGCTAGGCAGCAAGCAGGACATCCGACGACAAGGGGAATGGTTAGGGATGATCTAAAAGCTCAGGGCATCTCAACTAAAAGCCTTTCCCGATGGTTAAATGGATGTATGGAGAAAGGTGTTATAGATGAAAATGAAGGTTCATATTTTACTCAAATAGCGTCGTGAAAAGTTGCGCGCGCGGTGTTTCCCCTAAGGGGCGCGACCGCGCGCGCAATTAGGAAAAGATGAAGTAGCGGGTTTTTAACGGGAGCATACAGTGTTATCAAATACCTCATTTAATAGTGAAACGGCGAAAAACGCAGGGAGCAAAAGCAAGCGAGGGAAGGCGAGAGCAACGCTTTTGTATGACGCGGTTCGGGAATCGAAGCTTTTAGAGTTGGGAGAGCAGGACAGTAATGAAGATGTAGAGAAAGCTATTTTAGGGCATATCGCATCTAAGGCATTTTCTCCCGCTGGTGAAGATAGTGCGGTTTATCTCAAACTGCTGCTGGATCGTGTATGGCCAAAGCCCAAGCCGACTTACGAACCTGTCTTTCTGGACTTAGACGAAAACGCCACACCACTAGAGCTGGTGAATACCATCCTAAAAGAAACCAGCGAGGGAAAGATCGCCCCTGATGTCGCACAAGTATTGGTTACTCTAGTTGAAAAACGAATGAAGATTTATGAAGTAACGGAGCTGGAGCGGAAGCTTGAAGAGATCGAGGAGATGCTGGTCTAAAAGGCTGAGGGAAAGCCATTTTAGGGCTTTAAACTATAACCATATGACGGCTTTGGTAGCACTGCGCGCCATTTACTCCCCCAAATCTTTAAATACTTACTACCATATTTTCCACCATGGTTTTTTCTTGGGAGGGTAGGCGTGGTAGTAAGGTAGCTCTTTATTGAGGTTGAAAATATTGTTAGCGAGGTTGTTCAGTGCCATAGCGTGCCCTGAGGTAAGATAAAACCAAGCACTCCCTTGGCCGTTGTCCACAGGGTAGAAATCATAGCCGGGCTCACACAAGTCCTCCATGATTGTGGCTACAGCTTGAGTGTCTGCCCAATCATCATCAATTACGGGCTCTAACGTTCTTTTCACGCCATCAACTTCATAGTGTAATGTCGCATGAGAATCGGAAATGTCCACGCTATCCCTCAGCCCCTCGATCCGCTTAGCTTTACCAGTGATTCTATGGAACTGCGTAACGATTTCGGTATATGAACCGTCGTCATATATTGCTTCACAATCGAAGTGCCATACTTGGTCACACATGTAGCGTCCCCAAGGTTCTTCATCGATTTCAAAACCATAGATGACCATGATTAAATCAAATGGTTCATCTTCATATCTTTGTCTAGGACAAAACGAAAGTAAGTGATCAATTGTAACCCCTTCATTGAGCGTTATACCTATATCGAATAACTTTTTAATTTGTTCTTCAAGGGTCATAAGCTACTGCCTTGTGGTGGTGTGAAAAGGTACATGACTACTCTTTGTGTAATCGCTGAGCATATAACTCTGTAGTCGAGGCGTGACTATATCGTATCTACGGTATTTTCTGCTACTGGTGAATACGATCTGAAGATGGCGCAGCTATTGGAGGGATAGGGTTCATCTAGTCTAATTCTGTTCACTTGAAGAGGGTTAGGTTAATATGAGCCTCCTTTTATATTGAGGGCAAGGCGAGCATGAAAAAAATACTGGAACCAATCTTATTAATGATGACCATTGGTGGTGGTTTTGCGGGCATAGACGAGATACACATGAAGTTTTCTCATATGAATGAGCCGTCAGGAGGCGATTACTTTGTCATAGGGGTAGCATTGTTGCTCCAAGTATATGTAGTGATCGCAGGAGTGATGTTTGCTCATAACAAAACCAAAATGAAACACCTAAAGCGAGCACTTCTACTCCAAGTCCCTTGGATATCCTCTCCATTTCTCTTCTATAGGTTTGGTGCTGGCGTAGATTGGACGGTAATAGGATACGCACACGGAGTGAACGGTTACACCAACTTTGGTAATTCGTTTGGGTTCGAAATTAACCCACATTACCCTTGGGCAATAGGTGTGAACTTTGTTGCTTTAGCTTTATATCTTCTCATTTTAAAAGTTTTCCGAAGTAATAATGATAACTATAAGAGACCTGTGGCAAGTACATAGCTCGACCGTATTTACTTTTATGAGGGGGCGATATGTCCGATTTTTTAAGCAGAGGTATGATAGACATGAGAAGAATACTGGAATCAATTCTACTAATAATGACAATAGGTGGCGGCTTTTCGGGCGCATCCATTGTACTTCTGGTGTTCAGGCGGGGTGGGTTGTCGAGTTGGGAGCCCTATCTCGTATTAGTGATAAGCTTTTTGCTCTACGTTTATATTTTGGTTGCTGGACTTATCTTTGCGCGCAACAAAGCTAATACAAAGCGCTTAAAACGAGCGCTTTTGGTTCAAGTGCCTTGGCTATCGACTCCTTTTCTCTACTATCAGTTTAGCGCTGGCGCAAACTTGGCGACAAGAGTTTACGAAAGTGGTGTTAACAGCTTCGGTTACTTTGGTAGTGAATTTCAAATAGCGCTTCACCCAAACGATCCATGGGCAATAGGTGTGAACTTTGTGGCCTTGGCTTTATATGTCCTTACTTTAATGGCTTCTCGTCGCAGTTGGGTATAGTTTGTTGATTTGATAATGTAGCTATCTAAAAAGAACAATGTGGTATAGGTTGATGAGGAGGTTATAAAAATGGTAGAAGATAAAACGGAAGAGCAGGATGGCAGTATTAGTTATCCCTGTAAGATAAGCTCATGGCTGATCAATAGTAGCTGGGAAGCGGTTAAGACCGTCGATATAACTACCATAAATGCGAAGAAAACCCCGATACCTAAGGCATTTTCCCCTTTCTTTTTTGACCGCTCAATAGTTGATCAAGATTCTGGGTGTATAATAGCATGTGTAGACGGAGAAAGTTTCCAATTGAAACTCTCTAAGAAGCCGTCTAGCGTCACGCCTTTCCTATTGCTTCACCCTGTTAGTGATATTTTGAAGCTTAAGAATTTAATCCCTGATGTGGACAAAATTTTCTTTGACTTTGATGAAGAACAGAAGTGTTTTATCATTTCGACTCTAACGAGTGATCCGTCTCTTTCGATTAAACCATCTATTCAATACCAAAGACCATCTGAGACTAGTAAGTCAGGTCAGGTACAGCAGCGGCGTGGGCAAAATTACTTCAGAGAGGCAGTAAAGTGGGTTTGTAATAACTCCTGTGTCGTTACAGAGGTGAAGGAGATAGAGCCATCCATTCTTATTGCTAGTCACATTAAACCTTGGGTAGAGGCTAATGATGACGAGAAACTAGATGGTCACAATGGATTACTTTTAGCTCCACATATCGACAAACTGTTTGATAGTCACCTTATTTCTTTTGATAAAGAAGGTGTTATGTTGGTTAACCCTAAAGCTGAAGAAGCTCTGAACTCGTGGAGGGTGTGTAGAGAGAAAAAACATACTTTTTCCGACAAAAACCATGTCTATCTCGAACACCATAGAGAAAAGTTTCAAAGCCTATTGAGGAGTAATTAGACGTAATTTAACGTAAACCTACCTAAGACACACTTAACCAGAACAGACCGAAACCAATTGAAACAAGGCGTTAACTACCCTATGATTACGGTGTAAACCGCTATAGCGGGATTCAAAATCCGTTGCCTTCGGGCGTGGCGGTTCAAGTCCGCCCACCGGTACCATATTTAAATGATAAAGCCTCGACTTACGTCGGGGCTTTATTGTATCTAGTACAACCAAAAATTGATCTGATTTTCCTTCTCTGTTATCTGCACTTTTTTCCTCTTAATAGAAAGAGACTTAAGTTATCCAAAGGCTTAGGTAGGCTAGAATGATACAGGCCTCATTACCATCTTTTCCACCATGGCTTTTTCTTGGGAGTGTAGAAAAACAGAAGAATATCCATGGGGACATAGTGTTTAGGCTAGAGCTCTGCCACGAGAATATCATCATTGGTCGTCCGTCTGGTTCGTGAAACTTAACTGGAGCTCGTTTGTTTGTCGATGAGTTATATCAGCACGCTGAGGAGAGATTTCACAATCAAGAATTGGGGTTGCTAAACGACTACCGTAACTGGGAGTTATGTACGCCTGAGGTGGGTGATTATTTAGAACAAAGTGTGCCACACTTTTTGGATAAAAATCTGAAATGTCAAGCGATATTGACCGCTAACCAAGTACAGAAAATGGTAATTGATAAGTACGGAGATGACTCAGTCTCAACTAAATACGTTACCAATGAAGAAGAAGCTGTTTACTGGTTACGCGAGCAGCTAAGTCATAGAGCGGAATGAAGTAACCACTTTTATCGTAATGTGACGTAAATCAACCTCAGAAGCACTCAACCAGAACAGCCCGAAACCCATTGAAACAAGATGTTCATTGCCCTATGTTCCATATCTAATGGTTTGTGAAGTGTTATGTAGTTCAGATCGTATGAGGGATATGGCTTATATCCTTGTAACCCTTTATGTAAAAACATATAGGTCTTTTCTCTTATAATGCAACGATCTTACCTTGTTGAAAACACTCATTGATAATGAAATTTGTAGTAGTAGGCAGCGTTAGCTTAAAAATTAAAGAATAAGTTACTAAACTCTAACTTTTTGATCTTACGCCTAGTTTTGTAAATTCAGTCGACATCTTGGTTGCGAGTTGGGGTAGGTTAGCTATCTTTTAGTGATGGGCTTATCATCTCACTGTCTGGGGAGGTGGAGCTTATACTTAACTGATAATTTAACACTCGCACTCTCTTTTGTATAAATCTCAATTTCGGTTTATGGGCGATGGGTGTGCGTATGAAAGGAGAGAGTGTTTGTTGTGGCGAGTATAAAGATCACCGTTGATCGTCTTCAGCCAGGATTACATATTCGACTTCCAGTTAAGTGGAACGATCACCCTTTCTTGTTCAACAGCTTTAAAATAAAAAGTGAAGAACAGATAAAAATGATCCGTCACCTTGGCATTGAGCATGTGTTTTTAAACTTAAGCCAAAGTGATACTAAACCATTACCTCCAGATACTGTGGCGAAAGTGGAGAGTGTGAACAAAGAAGAAATAGATCTTGAGGCTAAGAAGCTGTGGGAAGAGAAGCAGGAACGGATCGAGAAACTTAATGCTTATCGCAGGCGTGTCGTCAATTGTGAAAAAGAATTTGAACGTTCGATGTCGCAAATGCGAGCGATAATGAACAAGATCCGTAGCCGCCCTGAACAGGCTGTGGGTGATGCGACGCAGCTTGTGAGTGATATTGTTGATAAATTGCTTAGTGACGATCATGTCACGCTACACTTGATAAACAGTAAAAGTGAATTTGAAGATGTGTATTTCCACTGTTTAAACGTTGCTGTTATTGCCATGATGATAGGTAAAGCAAAAGGTTTAACGGCAGAGCGCATCAAGGAGCTGTCTTTCTCTGCTTTATTCCATGATATAGGCAAACTTAAAGTTCCCACGACTATAATTCGTAAGCAAACGGCTTTGACTGAGCCCGAAAAAAACTATCTAAAGCTACACACCAAATACGGTTTAGATTTGGCAAACAACATGCCGGTGTTTCCTGATAGTGCGAAATTGGTGATTGCTCAGCACCATGAGCTAAATGATGGTACTGGTTATCCTGAAGGGTTAAAGGAAGCAGAGATTGATGAATTATCTCAGATAGTCGCATTGGCTAATGCCTACGATAACTTATGTCACCCGAGTATTCCTTCGCAGCAAAAAATTCCTTATGTTGCACTTTCGCATTTATACAAGAACTGTAAAAAGCGTTACAACAATGACAACCTCAATATATTAATCAAGTTCATGGGGGTTTACCCTCCGGGAACCGTCGTGCAACTATCCAACCAAATGGTTGGCTTAGTTATCTCTGTTAATAGTAAAGCTATATTGTTTCCTAATGTTCTGATTTATGATCCCTCCGTTCCCCGCACACAAGCCCCAATCATTGAGCTGCAAGATAAGGATATCAAGATTGTGAATGCTATCCTTCCGAATAAGTTGCCAGATAAAGTAAAAGAGTACCTAAATCCCCGTTCTCGAGTTTCTTATTTCTTCGATAGTGACGATTGATATGCAGGTTACCCACAGGTTTTTGTTAGTAACTTGTCGGTAATCTGTGTGCAGTTATTGTTCATTCTATGTTTTGGTTAAGTCTTAATCTGTTGAAGTTTTTTATTCAAATAACACTTGCCAAGCAACGTTCGATCTCTATAATGCACCCTCGCTGACACGGGAAGGCTTCGCAAGAAACGAAGAACGAGTTAGCAGGTTACCTAGCTAAGCCAAGTGCTTAACGCGTTTTAAGGAACGTGGTTGACACTCAAACTTAACTCGCTAGAATACCCGTCCACTTCGAGAGTATCTCGAAGTAAGCTCTTTAACAATTTAAACCTATCAATCTGTGTGGGCACTCGTTGATGATAATCCAAAGGCTTTTCTGTTCTTTTTATAAAGAGCGGTCAAGCAGCTTCTTAGAAGCACTTTAGGTATCAATGAACTGAGTGACCAATACGAATAATGACTTTCTTTAGAGAGAGGCGTTATTTGGCACAGTCAATTCATTACCATTCTGTTGGAATGGTAATAGCTTTAAAGTTACATYTTCATGTTTACATGAAGATTAGTTTTGAAGTCAGTATTCATTGAGCCGACAAAATCTTAAATTGAAGAGTTTGATCATGGCTCAGATTGAACGCTGGCGGCAGGCCTAACACATGCAAGTCGAGCGGTAACAGGAATTAGCTTGCTAATTCGCTGACGAGCGGCGGACGGGTGAGTAATGCCTAGGAAGTTGCCCAGTAGAGGGGGATAACCATTGGAAACGATGGCTAATACCGCATAATCTCTTTGGAGCAAAGCAGGGGACCTTCGGGCCTTGTGCTATTGGATACGCCTAGGTGGGATTAGCTAGTTGGTGA